>DATJMJ010000176.1:0-3223 GCA_035508795.1 Acidimicrobiales bacterium | reverse complement strand
GTAATAGCGTGCATTGGCGAGCAGTCGCACCCGGTCATCAGAGGATGCCAGCGCCCGATCCGTATCTTGCAGGGCCTCTTGGTACATCCCGAGCTTGCTGTGGCAAATCGACAGAAAATCCCAGGGAGCGGACGAATAGTCAGCCTCGTATACAAACCCTCGCAGAGGTCGTAAGGCGGAAGCCGCCGCCGAGAAAAACGGGATGGCTTTCTGCCATTCCTCCCGTCGGTAGTAGTGCACCCCAAGTCGCACGAACGCCTCGGCCCGGGTGCTGTCGGTCCTCATCGCCGCGACCAGCAAGTCGAACTTTTCGTCCTCGTATCCCAGGCCTTCGGCGCACGCTGCCATGTTCAACAATGCGAAGTACCGCTCCCAGCCCATCGAGTTAGCGGTCTGCAGAAATTCCCGGTATGCCGCAATAGCCTCCTGGAGGCGGCCCACGTCGCGCAGCTCGTTCCCATAGTAGAAGAGGGTACGGCTGGAGTGGTCTCCCGAACTCACCAGTCGCTCTAGGATGCGGAGGTTCCTTTCATGTTTGCGATCGGCGCGGCCACTGGGTGGCCGGTGTTCGACCCAGGCCAGGGGCCATCGAAGGCTTTGGGCGTGCGGCGGCCGGATGTCCTCGTGCACGGCACCGACCCAGCGAAAACCAGCGTCGGCGCGGACCACTCGCCTGCGGTCGCAACTGAATGTGCAATTGCTGGGATCGTTCTTCGAGAAAGAGACACGGTACGGTATCTCCACGGCGAGAGGGCCGGGTTGATCTTGGAGCTGGCGCTTCAGATGCACGAACCCCCGGACCGCTTCCGGGGGGATCCTGTCGTCAGCGTCGAGCCAGATGACCCACTGCCGAGTGCACTGGTCGAAGGCGAAGTTGCGTGCAGCAGCAAAATCGTCAACCCAATGGAAGTCGAAGACTCTCGCGCCGTGTCGTGCCGCGACCGCCTTTGTGCCGTCACTGGAGCCTGTGTCCACAACCACGAGCTCGTCGCAAAACAAGGCCGCATCTCCTAGTACCCCTGGAATGAGAGGTTCCTCGTTGCGGACGATCATGGCCAGGGACCAGCCGGGCATCCAGCTCCGACCTGGACCCGCGGTCGCCGTCCCGGGGTCAAGCCTCGACATGAGCCTTACCGTAGCCCGGCTGGGGGGACGGCCGTCCAGGCGCAAAGCAGCTACGCGTCAGCAAGCGAGGGAAGAGCCGGCCCGATGGGGGTGTGAGGGGTCATAAACCTGCAATCGTGCTCGCTCGGGAGATGCTCGATATCGCGCCCAAAACCTGGCCGTGATGGTCATCATGGCCGACGCCGCGTTCCTGGGGGGGTGTCCCCATGTTCTTGTCAAGCCAAATCTCAGTGAGAGTGAGCGTCAGCTGCGGACTCGACGGCGAGGAAGCCTCCCAGGCGCTGCGTTGCGGGCCACGGCTCGGGTTCGGTCTGTCCAGACCAGGTGAGGTTGACGATCGCGAAGCTGTCGTCGTCGGCTCGGAAGATCACGCGAGCGCACCCTGAACAGGCGGCGACCACAAATCGTGCCCGTCCGGCGAGCTCATGCTGCGGTCCGATCTCGGCTTGTGCTTCGTTTTCGAGGTGGTGCGCTCGGTGGGCCTCTGGCCGGGTCCACGGCTTGTGAAGCGAGGGATCAGGCGGCATCGACGAGATCGGTAGCGGCGTGGTTAGGGTTGTAGGCGCGGCTGGCGCGGAGCATGGCCAAGATGACGTTGCAACGCCGGCGGGCCAGACAGATTATGGCGGCGTTATGACGTTTGCCTTCGGCCCGTTTGCGGTCATAGAAGGCCTTGGACTCCGGTGCACGTAAGGACGCAAAAGCGGCCAGGAACATGGCGTTCTTCAGCCTGTGGTTGCCTCTCCGGCTCTTGTACTCGCCATTTACTGACTTGCCGGACTGACGGGTGACTGGGGCCAGGCCGGCGTAGGAGGCTAACTTGTCGCCATTTTCAAAGCGAGACCCGTCACCGATCTCGGCCAGGATCCTGGAGCCAGTACGGGGGCCGACACCGGGCATAGACGAAAGCAGCTCACCGAAAGGGTGGGCCAAGAAGACCTCCTCGACCTCGCCCGCCAGGGCGTCCCGGCGCGCGAACAGCCGATCGAGCTCGACGGCGAGTTCGGCCACCACCCGGCCGATGGTCGCTTCGGCGGGCACGGTCACGGACTGGGCGTCGAGCGCGGCGACGACATCGTCTGCGACCTTGGTGGCCAGACGGGGCGAGCGGGCCTTGAGCGCCCGGGTGATGCGCGCCCGGCCGGCGGCTCGTAGCGCGCTCGGGGTCGGGTACTTGGCCAGTAAGTCCCGCACTCCAGCGTGGGCCAGCCGCGACCCCAACGCTCGTTCTAATGCAGGAGAGATACTTGTCAGCGCGTCGCGCAGCCGGTTGGTCAGTCTGGTCTGGTCGGCCGCCAGGTCGATGTCGAACCCGTTGAGGACCTTGAGGCGCTCCAACAGCTCGTCCGAGGTGGCGTCGAGCCATTGCACCTGTTTGCGCTTGGTGCGAGCCGTGTCGGCGATCACATATGCGTCCCGACGGTCGGTCTTGGCTTCTCCTGGGTACAGGTCCGCGGCCCTGCGCATCACCAGCCCGGGCACGTAGGCCACGGGCACACCCCGCCGGCGGGAGACAGCCAGCGCGAGCTGGGCGATGGACCCGGGCTGGTCAATAACCAAGCCCGCGGTGCCGTTCTCGGCGGCGCGGTCCAGCAAGGCTTCTAGGGCAGCTTCGTCATTGGCGATGCTGCGGGCGAAGAGCCGCTCGCCGACATCATCTAGCACCTCGGCGAAGTGCTCTTCCTTGCCGACGTCCAACCCGACCCAGACATCCACTTCCTCTGGCCTGGCCAACCGTTATCTCCTCTTCGCTCGTCCTGGTGTGGTCAAGGAAGGCCGTCCATGGTGCGCTCGCCGTCATCCACCTTACGAACCAGCGATCTAGCCGCATGTCCCCATCAGAGGTTCACGCACCGACCGCGCCGGTGGCAACACCCCCCAGGCCATCGACATCTGCAGGGGGCCATGAGCCATACCGGCACTGCCGGACTTCCCGGCCCAAGTCTTGTTCACTCAGGCCTGCTGAAGATGGTAAGGGGGCGCTCGGTGCCGTCCGCCTCGCACCCCTTAGGGGCGAACTTCTAGCTCGCTTTGGTCACCTTGCCGGCGCGGATGCACGAAGTGCAGACAAAGACGCGCCTGGGGCTCCCGTCCACCA
>DATJMJ010000175.1:0-3418 GCA_035508795.1 Acidimicrobiales bacterium | reverse complement strand
CCGAGAGGCCAAGATCACCATCGACGACAAGATGCCGTCGATCACGATCGTCCGCGAGTTCGACGCCCCAGCCAAGGCCGTCTACCGGGCGCACACTGACCCGGTGCTGTTCGTGCAATGGGTCGGCCCAGATAGCCTCGAGAGCAGCCGCGTCGACCGTTGGGACTGCCGCACCGGCGGTGAGTGGCGCTACGTCTCGGTCCGGGGCAAAGAAGAGCACTGGTTCCGGGGCTGCTTCCACGAAGTCCGGCCCGACGAGGTCATCGTCCAGACGTTTACCTACGAGCCGGTGCCCGACAGCGTGTCCCTCGGCCGCCTCGTCCTCGAGGACCTACCGGGTGGCCGCTGCCGGCTCACCGTTACCTCGCTGGTCGACAGCTTCGAAGCCCGTGACGCGTTCATCGCCAGCGGCATGGAGGTCGGCGTCCAGGAGGGCTACCGCAAGCTCGACGCGCTCCTCGCCCGATGATGGCGGTAGGTGCGACCGACGGCCCGAGGAGCACGCCGTGGGAGAACTGATCGTCGACTTCATAACGTCCCTCGACGGTTACGCGTCGGCCGAGGGATGGCCGGGGTGGTGGGGCCTCGAAGGCCCCGAGTACCTCGGCTGGCTAGGCGAACAACCCGATGCCATTTTGCTCATGGGCGCGAACACGTACCGGCTGATGTCGAGCTTCGCCGTCGGCCGCACCCCGGCGGGGACCGACGAGTTCTCCAGCGACGAGGAGGCTTCGCTCAAGGGGCTCACCAAGGCGTCGAAGGTGGTGTTTTCGTCCACCCTCAATGGACCGCTCTCCTGGGCGAACACAACCCTGGTGAGCAACGACGCCATAGGAGCGGTGCGGGCCCTGAAGGCTGACGCGCCGGGCCTCCTACGCACCATCGGCAGTATCAGGCTGTGCCGGTCGCTGATGCGAGCCGGGATCGTCGACCGGTTGCGGGTCGTGATGTTCCCGGTCATCACCGGCGCCACCGGCTCGGAACGCATCTACGATGGCTACCCCGACGTCGCGCTCGAAATGATCGCCAGCAGGACCTTCGACGGGCGGGCCCAACTCGTGGAGTACCGTCCACGCGTCCTAGAACACCCACCCCTCGGGCCACGGCGTGACGGCCACTAGATCAACGAGGCCCCGGCTGGAGATCACGCAAGCTCGGTCCTTCCTGACGCTCGCCCGGCGCACCGAAGCTCTGGCCGGTGGCGAACTGGCTGGCGGGCACACCGCCAGCGCGCGGAGCGCGTACCTACGGGCGTCGACTTATTACGACATGTGCCTCTACTTCGTGCTCGGAACCGCGTCGCGGGCGCAGGAGGCCAACGTGTACGCAGCGATAGAGGTCAATGCAGCCTGGCAAAGAGAAATCGTCCCGAGGCTGAACGCCGTCGACCGCTACTTCACTGCTGCCGAAAGTGCCCAGTACCACTGCGCACCGATGGCCCCGCATACCCGCAATCAGGTCGTCTTTGACTGGCCGGACCGCATCCTATGACACGTCTGCGGAGCCCCGGGCGCCCCCAGTCCTGGGTCCCTCTATCGCTCGAGCTCCCAGTCTCGGCGCAGCAGCTCGTACTCAACCTCGCCGTGCTCGGTCCCTTCGATCGGGTTATCGCAACTCAAGTGGAAGGTACGCACGTACGTGAGCCCGCAGCGTTCCATGACGCGCCTCGAGCGGGTATTGACAGCCATTGTCTGTGCCCATAGACGCACGGCATCTCGAGCCGAGAACAGCCCGTCTATCAACGCCAATGTCCCCTCGGTAGCCAGGCCTTTGCCCCAGTACCGACGGACGAGGCGGTACCCGAGCTCGTACTCGCGTTCACCCGTGGCCGGGGCGCCGAACCAGCCGACGAAATCAAGCGTCTCGCGTTCGTAAGCCATCCAACGAGACCCGAGCCGCTTGTGGACTACGGCCTCGACCTCCGACCTGGCAGTCGGCTCGCCTCCAGTCAGGTAGCGCATCACCTCGGGGTCGCTATCGAGCACCACGAGCTGGTCGACGTCAGCCATCTCGATGGGGCGCATGATAAGCCGCCCGGTCTCGAACCTCCCTGCAGCAGCCGCCGATTTATCACCGCCCACCGGGCCATTATGACCGCCCTCGAAAGAGCACTCAGACGGCGGAGCGGGGCAACCCAAATCCATCGACTGCGCTCAGAGTTTCCGGCGCTTGATGCCGACCGGGATGGGTCAAGGGATCGTGTGGTCAACTATGCCGCGGAGGAACTCGCTTGTTGCCTCTTTTGAGCTGAGCACATGCAGTGCCGCGTGTTGCCCGCTCCGCGAGACGAGTGCACGTGTTCGCTCGGCTTCTGCGCCGCGGCTGCGACAGATCGCAACCACTAACCCCCACTCATCACGGAGCCGACGCGTTGCCGAATCTTCGCAACCGTCGGGAGGAACCCAGCCGGTGGGCCTTCGCAACCCGCGCAGGAATGCCCGGCCCGCGCAGATCCACCATGCGGTGTCCAGCAGGACGACGTCTTCGGCACGTTCGAGCCGAAGGTCGAGGGTGGCGACGTCATTGCCGTCGGCGATCCAAGCATCCCCGGTGAGCAGTTCGCGTTGCCGCTCCCGCCATTCGTCCTCCGACGGCCTCACCCAGCGCGGCTTCCAGTAATGGACGTCGAGATGGACCACTGGGAGGCCAGTCCGCGTTGAGAGCGCCCGCGAGAAGGTGGTCTTGCCAGAACCGGCCGGGCCGATCACGAGGATCCGGCGACCGATGACCCTCGGCGCGCCTTCCATCCACCTCAGTGTCCCAGAAATCCCCAAATCAGTGGCGTGACTCCCAAGCG
Source organism: Acidimicrobiales bacterium (assembly GCA_035508795.1). Taxonomy (GTDB): domain Bacteria; phylum Actinomycetota; class Acidimicrobiia; order Acidimicrobiales; family Palsa-688; genus DATJMJ01. The sequence continues at coordinate 621 of DATJMJ010000175.1, read as the reverse complement.
GCCTCCTCCCCGGCGACGTCTTGCAGAAGGTTGCCGAGCGCGAGGCCGTACTCGTAGCTGTGGTAACCCCATAACGGGCCCGACCCGCCGCCGTAATTCCCGATGATCTTGTAGGGGTCCACGACGGGCCGGGCTCGGCTCGTCCCTGCGAGGCTCTTTACCTGGAGCCAGGTGGCCCCGCCGCCCTGCTTGCATATTGCCGAATAGAGGCCTGGGTAGGTGACCCAGCTCGTGGTGACGTGCTCGGTGAGCGCGAGTTGGGTGATGGTGAGGAAATACGGCTCGAGGTCGCCAGTGCCGCCGCCGAGCGCAGCCGGGTTGGTGCAGGCGACCTGCTGGCCGGTCTTGGCCGTCTGGCCTGACTGGAGGCTGGTGCCTTGGCCCGGCCTGCCGAACACAGCGTCCGCCGGCGGCTCGGCTGGATAGGACGAAAAGGCGATCGCGCACCCTGCTTGGGTGCCCGAGGTGCATAGCGGGACTTTTGTGAAGGTAGCTCCGACCGTCTTGCCGATGGGGACCTGGAGGTTGCCACCGACCAGGACCGCCACGAGGAGGCGGCTCAGCACGGACGGCTCGTGGTCCAATTCGGCGGAGATGAGGTGGATGAGGACAGCCGAGCCC
>DATJMJ010000174.1:0-6407 GCA_035508795.1 Acidimicrobiales bacterium | reverse complement strand
CTTGCTCTCGCTTGCGCTATGAGCGGTGTGGCGATGACGCTGGCGGCGCCGGTGGGCCACGACCTCGACCAGGCGACCATAAGCGCGGTGAGGGAGCTGGGCGGGGAGCTCACCCAGACCGACGACCCGGCTGAAGCCGTGAGGGGGGCGGGCGCCGTTTACACCGACGTATGGGCTTCGATGGGCCAAGAGGCTGAGGCCGAGGAGCGTACGCAGCTGTTCCGCGCCTACCAGGTGGGTGCGCCACTTATGGCGCTCGCCGCACCGGGTGCGGCTTTTCTCCACTGCCTGCCCGCCAAGCGTGGTCAAGAGGTGACCGACGAGGTTATCGACGGGCCATCGAGCGTGGTTTGGCCCCAAGCTGCCAACCGGCTGCGCGCGATCAGGGGCTTGCTCCTGTGGATGTTCGGCGAGACATGAAGCTCACCAAGACCCAGCGCCAGCACCGGGTCGGCCAGTTGCTCGAAAAGGGAGCCGTTACGAGCCAGGCTGAGCTCGTCAGGCTTCTGTCCGAGCAGGGCGTCGAGGCCACGCAGGTCACGGTGTCGAGGGATCTCGAAGAACTTGGCGCCGTAAAGGTGCGCGCGCCAGGTGGCGGCCTCACCTACGCCCTCCCCGAGGGCCCCAACGAACGCCCCTCCCCCGAGGTCCACCTGAGACGTGTCCTCGGCGAGTGGTTGGCGGAAGTGGCAAGCTCGGGCAACCTCGTGATCGTCCGGACCCCGCCCGGGTGCGCCCACGTCGTCGGGTCGGCCCTCGACCGGTCGGGCCTGCCCGAAGTGGTCGGGACCGTGGCCGGGGACGACACCGTCCTCGCCGTGGTCGCAGAAAGTTCGACGGGTGCCGCCTTGGCCCGCAAGCTTGCGCGCATGGCCGGGCGTCCCAAATAAGGCAGGGGCGCAGCGGGACAAGCCCGGGCGATACCGGCGAGACCGGCGAGGCCGAACAGGAAGACAAAAAGGAAGGAGCAGTTCGTGGCAAAGAAAGTGGTGCTCGCTTATAGCGGCGGTCTGGATACGTCTGTCGCAGTGCGCTGGATGACCGAAGAGATGGGTGTCGAAGTAATAGCTCTCGCGGTCGACCTCGGCCAGGGTGGCGACTGGGAAGCGGTGCGGGAGCGCGCGCTCGGCGCAGGCGCCGTCGAGGTAGTCGTCGCCGACGCCCGCGACGAGTTCGCCCGCGACTTCGTGGCGCCCGCGATCAAGGCCAACGCTCTTTACGAGGGCAAGTACCCGCTCATCAGCTCGCTTTCGAGGCCGTTGATCGTGAAGCACCTAGTGGCGGCAGCGAGGCTGCACGGGGCGGACGCCATCGCCCACGGCTGCACAGGAAAAGGCAACGACCAGGTGCGTTTCGAGGTTTCGAGCAGGGCGCTCGCCCCCGACCTCGAGGTGATCGCGCCTGTGCGGGTTTGGGACTTTACGCGTGAGGACTCGATCGAGTACGCCCACCGCTTCGGCATCCCCATCAGCGCCACAAAGGCGAGCCCGTATTCGGTAGACCAAAACCTCTGGGGCCGCACGGTCGAATGCGGCATCCTCGAAGATCCCTGGGTCATGCCACCGGCGGACGTCTACGAATTGACGGCTGTTGCGCCCGGCACCCCTCCCAACGAGATCGTGATCGGCTTCGAGGCGGGCCTCCCGGTCTCCGTCGACGGTGACGCGATGCCTCTCGGCGAGATGGTCCCGGCCCTCGACCGCTTGATCGGGCCGTACGGCTGGGGCCGCGTCGACATGATCGAAAACCGCCGTGTCGGGATCAAGAGCCGCGAGATCTACGAGTGCCCGGGGGCGTTGGCACTATTGCTGGCGCATGCCGACCTCGAGTCGATGACGCTCGAGCGGGATGTGGCTCACGAAAAGGCCCGCCTCGAGCCTCGCTGGGCCGAGCTCGTCTACGACGGCCTGTGGTACTCGCCGCTCAAAGTCGCCCTGGACGCATTCGTGGCCGCGACCCAGCGCTATGTTTCCGGGGAGGTCCGGCTACGCTGCGAGGCCGCCGAGGGTACTGCCGGGACCGGTAGTTGCCGCGTGGTCGGCCGGCGCAGCCCGGTGGGCCTGTACGACCACGACCTCGCCACCTACACTTCCGCCGACAAGTTCCGCCATCAAGACGCCGAGGGTTTCATCCGCATCTTTGGCCTCGGTGTCGAAACCTGGGCGAGCCGGCAGGGGGAGGCTTAACCGGGCCCTCGCCGAGCACGAGCGGACCGCCGTGCCACCAAGGCCAGCTCGAGAGCTCTTCGGGCCGCCTCGACCGCCCGAGGGCCGGCGGCGGCCTGCACCAGCTCCGGCGGCAGTACCCAGGCATCGCCCAGTTCTGCGTCGCTGGCCGGTTCGAACTGGGTCAGCCCCGACCCGGGGTACGCCGTCAGCTCGCCGAAGTACGCCACGCCGCCGACGTCGTAAAAATCGATGCGAACGAAGTCGATGCCCTTGCTGAGCGCCCCGGCGGCCGCCAGCATTTCCTCGAGGGCGGCAGGGGGCGGTCGAAGTGGCGCCTCCGGCATGACCGAGCAGACATGGACCGGTTGCCACTGTGGGGTGTAGTACCTCTGCGCGTGGTCGCTGAAGCGCGAGTAATCGTGCTGGACGAACACGACCCTGCCGTCGAAGGCGTACAACTTGTAGTCGTCGGGCGCCTCGGCGCCGTCTCCGAGCATCTCCTCGACGAGCAGCAACCGCCGGGCGCGGGAGTAAGCCCACTCGAAGTAATAGCCGCCGTACTCGTCGAGCCATCCTGCCGTCGCCTTTTCCAGGGACGCCAAGTCGGTTGCCGGGCCCCGCCCGAAGTAGACGTCCCCGCTGCGATGGTTTGGCTTGAGCACCCAGCGATCGGGCAAGCCGGCACCGGCGAGCCGGGACAGGTCCGTCCCCGACCAAAGAAGTTCCGGCATGCGCAGTGCAGGCAGGACGGCGTGCACATGTGCCCTCGCGGCCAGCTTGTCAGCCATCATCGCTATTACCGGGCGCCGGTCGAAAAGTATGCGTAAGTTGATTTTTTCGCTCCACAGCCGGGCGTCGGGCAACCGGGGGACGCGCCCGTAGGCCGAGTGGTAGACGAGCGCCCGTTCGTAGCGTGCCGGGAGGCGGCGGTGGAGGTACCGAGGGATGCGGCTTTTCATTTGATCACCCCTGAGTAACGGTAATGTGACCGCCGATGACTCTCTGGCAGGGCCGTTTCGGCGCGAGCAAGCAGTCCGATGAGCTGCTCGCTTTCACCGAGAGCCTCACGTTCGACCGCCGGCTGGCACCCGACGACATAGCTTGCAGCCGGGCTCACGTGCTCGGCCTGCACCGTGCGGGGCTGTTGACCGAGGAGGAGAGCGGCAGCCTGCTGGCCGCGCTGGCCACTGTCGAGTCCGAGCTTGCCGAAGGCTCCTTTGTCTTCAAGCCAGGCGACGAAGACGTCCATACGGCGGTCGAGCGTCGTGTGACCGAGCTCGCCGGCGAGGTCGGCGCAAGGTTGCAAACGGGTCGTAGCCGGAACGACCAGGTGGCAACGGACCTGCGCCTTTTCACTAAGCGGGCGCTCGGCGAGGTCGCTCGCGGTGCCATTGCGCTCCAGGAGGTGCTGCTGGCGCGCGCCCGTGAGGCAGGCGACGCCTACCTGCCGGGCTACACGCACCTGCAACGGGCCCAGCCCGTGCTGTTGGCGCACCACCTCCTCGCCCATGGCTGGGCGCTGGCGCGTGACGTCGACCGGCTCGCCGCTACTCGCCGTCGCATGGACGTCTCGCCGCTCGGGGCGGGTGCCCTGGCGGGCAGCTCCTTCGCCCTCGATCCCGACTGGGTGGCCCGCGAGCTGGGATTTTCCTCGCGCTTCGACAACTCGATCGACGCCGTTTCGGACCGGGACTTCGTTGCCGAAACGCTTTTCGACCTCGCGTTGCTCGGTACCCACCTGTCCCGCATCGGCGAGGAAGTGGCGCTTTGGTCCTCCGAGGAGTTCGGTTTCGTGCACCTCGACGATGCGTACGCCACGGGGAGCTCGATGATGCCCCACAAAAAAAACCCGGACATAGCCGAGTTGGCCCGCGGTAAGACCGGGCGCCTGATCGGTCACGCGACCGGGTTCCTGACCACCCTAAAGGGGCTTCCTCTTGCGTACGACCGCGACCTCCAGGAGGACAAGGAGCCGCTTTTCGACGCGCTCGACACGACCGAGCGCGCGCTCGACGCCCTGTCGGGCCTATTGGCCACTGCTGTGTTCGATACTCAGGCAATGGCGTTTGCAGCCGACACACCCGTCCTCGCCGCCACCGACCTGGCGGAATGGCTCGTTCAAAAAGGGATGCCGTTCCGCCATGCCCATGAGCTCGTGGGCGCTCTCGTGCGCGATTCGCTCCAGCGCCGGGTCCCGCTCCCCGAACTCGTTGCGGCTCACCCCGCCCTTGGGAGCGACGCCGTTGCCCTGCTCGAGCCGGGGGTTGCCGTCAGCCGCCGCACCACACCCGGAGGGGCGGGCCCCGGGCCTGTCGCTGTCCAGCTCGAACGTTTCGCCGCCGTCCTTCGCGCCGACGCCGAACGGTTTGGGCGCGACCAGGCGGGTACCACCGCTGGCCGCCGGGGGTAAGGCTCCGGCCCGGCTGCCGCGCCGGTTTTTCTCTCCGGATCCCCGCGTCGTAGCCGAGCGCCTCATTGGAAAGCTGCTGGTCCGCGATGACGGCCGCGCCGGTCGTCTGGTCGAGGTGGAGGCCTACCTGGGCGAGCTGGACCCGGGCAGCCATGCCTTCCGCGGGCCGACGCCGCGCTCGGCGATCATGTGGGGCCCCCCTGGAGTGCTCTACGTCTACTTTTCTTACGGGGTGCACTGGTGCGCCAACATCGTCTGCGGCGCCGAGGGGAATGCCTCAGCGGTGCTGCTGAGGGCCGCCGAGCCGGTTGCCGGCCTGGACGCGATGCGGGCTGCCCGGCTGAACGGCAGGGTGCCGGCCCGGGACCTGCCGGTGCGCGACCTTTGCCGGGGCCCGGGACGCCTCACCCAGGCCTTTGGGATCACCGGCGCCGATAACGGGCTCGACCTGACACCTCCGGCCCGGGCTTCAGCTCTCCTCTGGCTGGCCGACGACGGCGCAGGGCCGGGAGGGGAGGTGGTCGCCACGCCCAGGGTTGGTTTGGCCGAGGGCCGTGGTGCCGACCTGCCCTGGCGCTACGTCCTCCTGGGCAGCCCATGGGCCTCACCGGGCCCGCCACCGCTCAGCGAGGATGCGAGCAGGGCGCCGCTCTAGGCGGTCAACCCTCGAGCAGCCGCCGGCCGAGCAGCCGAGCGATCGGGCTCGGCTCGCCCTTCAGGTGTCAGGCCCTGGCGATTTCGGCATTTCCTGCCGCGCTAACCGCGGCGCAGAGCTCGAAACGGTTGCAAGTGACCGTGATGGAAAGGTTCCCGAGCTCCGCCCCGGCCGGGTCAACCTGCGCGGCTGGTAGCCAGCGACCTGCGTCCCACACGATGGCGTCTCCGGAGCTGTCGACACCGACGCAAAGTCGGGGACCGGCACACGAGACGGCTTCCAAGCCGCCCTGTGAGGTTTGTTCCCAGGAGCCGCCGTCCCAGATGTACACCTCGCCCCCTGCGGCCATACAGAACCTCGTCGTCGGGCACGACACCGAGTAGAGGGTCGTTACACCGGTTGGGTCGACGTCTACCGCGCTGACCCACTTGCTGCCGTTCCACGTCAGTGCATCGTCGCCAGACACGGCCATGCAGAAATGGGCGTTGGGGCAAGAGACGGAGGAGAACTGGAGACCGTTCCCAACGGTCTCCACGGTCCAACGACGGCCGTCCCACCAGCCGAAGTCGCTGGCATCGCCCACGACTAGGCATGCTGTGCGAGTGGCGCAGGACACTGCGGTCCAATTGAGGTATTGGTTTTCGTAGAGCGAAACCGGTTTGGTCCAGCCGGACCCGTCCCACCTGAGAGCGGCCCCTCCCTGGTCCACTGCTATGCAAAAGCTCGGGTCGGTGCACGAAATTGAGTTCAGGCTGGAGTTGAGGTCGGATCCGCCGGGGTTGGTATCCACGACCTTCGGTTGACCCCAGCCACCGCCCCCCCAACGGAATGCATGGCCCTGTCCGTCAACCGCTTCGCAAAAATGGAGTGTCGGGCAGGAAACCGACGAGAGCCCGCCTACGTCGTCGACGTGCGAGGGGCCCGACCAAGTGAGTGGCCCAGTTCGCACCCCGGCCGGGTCTTTGCCTGCGGCGGAGGCGCCCGCCGCGCTCGAGGCTCCGGCGGCAAACAGCAGCAATACGCACCCGACCAGGGATCCTGCGGCCTGCTTGGTCACGCGCATTGCCAGCGTCCCTCCACCCGCTCCGGGCCGGGGGTGGATGTCCCCGCCATCGGCGTCATCAGGATGTCCACGCTCCCCGAGCTCCCCGAGAGGGTGAGCGTGCCCGAGCCT
>DATJMJ010000173.1:0-27249 GCA_035508795.1 Acidimicrobiales bacterium | reverse complement strand
CTGGCGGCGAGCGGTAGCCGGCGGCTGCGTGGCGCAAGCTTGCGACGCCGCCCCCGACGTGGCCTCCTGGGCGGCGGCTACAGCGCCCGCGAGGAGCTTGAACGCAGCCGCGGGAGCCATCGCTCTGAGCGCTCCGGCGCTGGGCAGCGCTTTATTGGCTCGCCTGGGGGGCCCAGTAGGGGGCAGGCGTTGCGAGGCCGGTGGAGGGCTCGAGCGGGACGGGCCGGCCGGGCGCGTCGAGAAATAGACCGCCGTCCCGGCTCCCACGACGGCTACGACCAACCCCACCACAGTCACGAGCCACCACAAGCGCCGGCCCCGTCTTGGTGCATTTCCCGGCCCAGGTGCCTCTCCATCTCCTGAGCCGAGCGGGACGCCGGCCGGCGCTGTGGGCAGCTCTGCGAACGGCACCGGGACTGTGCGGTCGAACGACGGCGAAGCCTCTTCCCATCGCCCCTGCACGGCTGGGGGTACCCCCGACCGCGCACCGGCACCCGCTCCGGCCGCGGCACACTCGCCACGAGTGTCGCCCGAGCCGCCGTGAGGCCCCCATCGCAGCGTCGCGCTGTTAGGAGACCGCGGGGCCATCGGCGGCATGGTGGGCATGTCGTCCGGCTGGCCCGGAGCGCCCCCCTCATACTGGTCTCCCGCCTCCGGCCGCTCCGACAATCCAGGTTCTCCCAGCAGCGAAGACTACTCTCGCAACCGGCTGGCAACCTCGTTGGCGAGCAACCTTCCCCGGACGGTGAGCACCGCCCGCTCGCCGCTCGATCGCACGAGCCCTTCGTCGAACAACTCGGCCGGGACGGCTCCGGCCGGTACCCCCTCGGACGTGCGCAAGCTAAGCACCAGGGACTCAAACCGCCTGTCCCCCACCAGGAGGTCCTCCCCGGCAGCTTCGGCTGCGGCGCCGGCCTCGACGAGAGAGCAATAGCGCTCGGGAGTCCTCACGTTCCACCATCGCCGCGCCGTGCCGTCGGGGGCCGCGCGGTGCGAGTGGGCAGCGCAACCAAGCCCGGCGTAGTCCCCCTGCGACCAGTACAGGATGTTGTGGGCGCAGCGCTTCCCGGGAAGCGCCCAGTTGGAGAGCTCGTACCACTCGAGGCCGTGGTCGGAAAGGAGCGCGTCCGCCAGTACGTACTTGGAGGCCTGGTCGTCGTCGTCGGGGTGGCGTTCGGGAAAACGGGCGAGCGGGGTGCCGGGCTCGACCGTCAGGGCGTAGGCGCTCACGTGGGAGGGAGGCGGGGACAGGGCGAGGACTTCGGCGAGCGAGCGGCGCCAATCGGCCAGAGTTTCGCCGGCTGCGCCGAAAATCAGGTCGACGTTATAGGCGTTCTCGAAGCCTGCCTCGCCCGCCAGCTCCGCCGCCCGTCGCACCGAGCCTGGGTCATGCGCCCGGCCGAGTGAGGCGAGCACGTGCGGGACCATCGACTGGGCGCCGAAAGACAGCCTCGTGACGCCTGCGTCCCGGTAGGCGGCCAGCTTGGAGGCAGTGAGGGTCTCGGGGTTGCACTCGACGGTGACCTCGGCCCCCGCCTCCAACCGGATGGCGCTGCGGACAGCGTCGAGGATACTCACCAGCAGCTCGCCCGGTAGGAGCGAGGGCGTCCCCCCGCCAAAAAAGACCGACGACGCCGGTCCCCTCCCCGCCCACCGGCCGGTAGCAAGCTCAGCGGCTTCGGCCCGGCAGGCAGCCGCGTACCTCTCCCAGAGGTGGTGGCGGTCGTCCCAGGTGGCAAAGGCGCAGTAGTCGCAGCGCCGTGTGCAGAACGGCACATGGACATAGATCCCCAACGCGTCTGCCACTGTCCCCAAGGGTGTAGCGTACTGGGCTCGTGCTCGTGCTCCTGTTCCCCGGGCAGGGCTCCCAACGGGCCGGTATGGGCGGGCCATGGCGGGACCAGCCTTCATGGGAGGTCGTCGAGCGCCTGAGCGACGTGACCGGCCGTGACCTCGCGACCCTCCTCCTCGATGCTGGCCCCGACGAGCTGCGGATGACGGCCAATGCTCAGATAGCGACGTTCACCCTCAGCCTGGTGGCCCTGGACGCGGTGCGCCGGGCGCTCCCCCCCGGCGCCGTCGAGCGGGGCCCCGTAACCGCCGTCGGCGGCCACAGCCTCGGCGAGTACACCGCCCTCGTGGCCGCCGGGGCTCTCAGCGCCGAAGATGGCGCCGGCCTCGTCCAGGCCCGAGGGGACGCCATGCAGGCAGCCGCTGAAGCCTCGCCGGGGACCATGGCCGCAGTCCTCGGTCTCGCCCTCGACGAGGTCGAAGAGGCATGCCGCGAAGCCACCGCAGGAGCGTGGGTCGCCAACGACAACGCCCCCGGGCAGGTAGTGGTCGCAGGGAGCTTGGCCGGCGTCGAGCAAGCGGGCGGCCATTTGGTCCGGCGCGGTGCCAAGCGCGTCATCCAGCTCCAGGTGGGAGGCGCATTTCACTCGCCCTTGATGGCGAGCGCACAGGGCCGCCTGGACGCCGCCCTCGCCGGCGCTTCCTTCTCCGGGACAACGATGCCGGTCGTGGCAAACGTCGACGCGCGGCTGCACACGGACGGTTTCGGGGCGCTCCTGTCGGCTCAGCTCTGCTCGCGCGTCCGTTGGCGGGAGTCTCTCATCGAGCTCGGGGCGCGCGGCGGCCGTTTGTTCGTCGAGCTCGGTCCGGGGACGGAGTTATCGGGGATGGTGCGCCGTACCGTGACCGAGGTGAGCCGCGCCAACGTCTCCGGCCCCGAAGACATCGGGCCGCTTGTGGCGCAGGTCGAGGCCCTCATGGGCAGCCCGGCCTAGAGGCGCAATTACCCGCTCCCGCAGGCACTTTTCGACCTCGTTTAGCGATGGTCCCGCACGGTGTCGGGGTTTTCCAGCCGGCGGAGCGCTTCGGGCCAAGGGACCGGCAGCGCCGTTGGGTCGCCGGTCCAGGTAACGAAGCTCGACCCGGCCATGCGCGGCCGGAAGCGCTTCATCACCCCCAGGTGAGGCTCCCGACCGACGCTCGACCGCAGCGAGCTTTGGTCCTGCCAGGCGGAAAGGGTCCAAAACGTCCGCGTCAACGGCTTGGCAACGAGCGACACACCCAGGGCTCCCTCGGAAGCGAGCATCTGGCGCCGCACCTTCAGCGCCGCCAGGAGGAACGCCGGCACGTCCACGAGCCGGCGCAGTTGCAAACGGGACGCCATGATCGTGACGGGGCCGACCGCTGGCGGCTGGGGCTTTGGGGAAGTCCAAGGGATAGTCGGCATATGACCTCCTCCGGGCGTCGAGTTGGCGCTCCCGGACCCCCGGGTTAGGTCGTCGCCTTGCCGGCGCCGAGCCAGCGGCGCCAGTTGGCTTCGAGGGCACCTTGCACGTTGCCCGCCGGCAGGCGGACGACTTCTTGCCCGACCAAGTCGACGATCACCCGCTGGCGCACGTAGTCGTGAGCCGCTCCCGAAAAGAGCGGCCGCCTGTAGCCAACGAGGTCGGCTGGCGCTCCCGGGAAGAAGCCCCACAAGGCGAAGGCCCATTCCATATCGCCGATGACAGGTGCCCGGTGATAATCGGAGGCTCTGCGGCAACCCGTGGCGAAGCACCCGGCGATGGCATCGTCGAGATGCTCGCCGTCGCCAAGCACGGCCTTTTGCCCGACGCGCCTGGCAAGTTTCAGCCCGAAACCGAGGTCTGTGCCGGTCGCCCCCAAACCGGCACCGACCGGCATCCGGAGGGAAAGCAGCTCCGCCGGGCGGTCCTGCTCCCATCGGCCGGGGATGGACAAACGGCTCGACGGGCGCACACGGTCGCTCGAGACGAGGGGTACGTAATCGGGCTGGGCCACCGCTGCACCCTACCTCGCTAAGGCTCCGGCGTGGAGCAGGCCGTAGACGATCGAGTCGGACAGCGCCTCCCAGGACGCCTCGATCACGTTTTCCGAGACCCCGATAGTCGTCCAGGTGTGCTCCCCGTCCGTCGAGTCGATGAGGACCCGGGTGACGGCCCCGGTCCCCGCCGAGCTCTCCAGGACGCGGACCTTGAAATCGGTCAGGTGGATGCGGGAAAGCTCGGGGTGGACGGGACCGAGAGCCTTGCGGAGCGCAGCGTCCAGCGCGTTGACCGGGCCATTTCCCTCGGCAACTTCCATGATCCTTTGGTCCCCGACGAAAAGCTTTATGCGTGCCTCGGTCAGGACCCCGCCGTCCTCGCGCAGGTCCGTCACGACCCGGTGCGACTCGAGGCGGAAAAAGGACTGCTTCCACCCGGTCGCGGTCCTCATCAGTAGCTCGAGCGAGCCGTCCGCCACTTCGAAGTGGTAGCCGGCGTGCTCGAGCTCCTTCAGCCTCTCGACGACAAAAGAGACCTCGTCGTCGTTCAGTGCGAGCCCCATCTGCTCGGCTTTCAGCGCGACGCTCGAACGGCCTGACATCTCCGAGAGCACAAAGCGCGTCGAGTTGCCGACCATTGCCGGCTCGACATGGGAATAAGCCTTGGGCGCACGGGCAATCGCGCTCGTGTGGATGCCCGCCTTGTGGGCGAAGGCCGAGACGCCGACAAAGGGCTGGTGCGGGTCCGGGGCGCGGTTGACGATCTCGGCGATGTGGTGGGCGACAGGGGTCAACAACGCCAGCCGGTCCGGGGGGATCGTCTCGATGCCCAATTTCAGGGTCAAGTTGGCAATGACTGCCGTCAGGTCCGCGTTCCCCGTCCGTTCGCCGTAACCGTTTATGCAACCCTGCACATGGTCTGCCCCCCGCAGGACCGCCGCCACGGAGTTGGCCACCGCGCAGCCCGAATCGTTGTGGAAATGGACGCCGAGCGTCCCGCGTACGACCTGCCTGGCCTCCCCCACCACTTGCTGGACCTGGTGGGGCAGCATGCCCCCATTTGTGTCGCAGAGCACCGGCATGGCGCCGCACTCCTCCACAACTCCCAGGAAATCTTTCCAGAAATTGCTGTCTTCCCAAAAACCGTCGAAGAAATGCTCGGCGTCCACGATCACGACTTTGCCGTTGTTACGCAGGAACGTCACCGAGTCGGCGACCATATCGATCGCCTCCGCCGTAGTCGCCCGTAGCGTCTCGACTATGTGCCATGGGGACGACTTGGCCACCAGGCACACGTATCCGGTGCCCGCAGCGAGCAGTTGCGCCATAACCGGGTCCGTCTCTGCTCGCCCACCCGCCTTGCGGGTCGCCCCGAAGGCCACGAGCTTGGCGTCGGCCATGGCCAGCTCGCCCGAGCCTGCTCGGGCGAAGAACTCTTCGTCCTTGGGATTGGCGCCCGGCCAACCCCCCTCGACATAGCTCACGCCGAGACGGTCCAGTTGTTCGGCCACCCGGATCTTGTCCAAGACGGTGAGCGACAAGCCTTCAGCTTGGCTCCCGTCCCGGAGCGTCGTGTCGAATATCTCGACCTTGCGCGGAGCTTCAGCCTGCATGCTCGACCCAGCGGGCGTAGCGCTCGACGCCGCCCCGCACAGCTGCCTTGTAGGTCTCTTGGATCTTGCGGGTGAGGGGGCCTGGCGTGCCCTCCCCGACGAGGCGGTCATCGACCGAACGGATGGGCACGACTTCGGCGGCCGTCCCCGTCATGAACGCTTCCTCTGCAATGTAAAGGTCGCTCCGCAAGATGTTGGCGAACTCGACTTCGAGGCCGAGGTCGCGTGCGATCGTGATCACAGAGTCCTGAGTTATCCCCTCGAGGGCCCCCGCTGAGACGGGCGGCGTGAAGAGGCGCTCGTTGCGCAGCACGAAGATGTTTTCACCCGTGCACTCGCTCACATAACCCTGGGGCGACAGCAGGACCGCCTCGTCGTAGCCGCTTTTGAGCGCCTCGGCCTTGGCCATCGAAGAGTTGACGTACATCCCGGTGCATTTGGCGGCCGGCGGCATCGCGTTGGGGTCGTGGCGCTGCCAAGAGCTGATCTTGACTCGCACACCTTTTTCGATCCCCTCCTCCCCGAGGTAGGCGCCCCAGGGCCACACGGCCACGGCAACCTTGACCTCGCAGTTGAGCGTGAGGAGCCCCATTTCCCCGTACCCGAGGAACACGATCGGCCGGATGTAACACTCGTCCAACCCGTTGGCCACGATCGTCTGCTTCACCGCCTCGACGACCTGTGGCGGGCTGAAAGGTATGTCGATCATGAAGATCTTGGCGGAGTTGAACAGCCGGTTGATGTGGTCCGTCAAGCGGAAGACCCCCGCGCCCTTTGCAGTCGCGTAGGCACGGATTCCCTCGAAAACCCCGCACCCGTAATGCAAACTGTGCGTGAGCACGTGGACGTTGGCATCGTCCCACTTGACGAGCTCCCCGTCCATCCAGATGTAGTCGGTCTTGGTTAACGGCACGGCTGTTCACACCCTTTCTGATATTTGGTCGCCGTACTGGCTGGTTGATAAAACGCCCGTTGGCCGGAAGTCGCTCACGGCCTTGTTTACCCTGGCCGCCTCGTCGTGGGCGCCGAGGTAGTCGAGCATCATCGCCGCCGAGATGATGGCCGCAGCGGGGTTCGCCTTTCCCGTCCCGACGATGTCGGGGGCGCTGCCGTGCACCGGCTCGAAGAGCGACGGCCCGGTCCTGGCAGGGTTGAGGTTGGCTGACGCCGCCCTGCCGATCCCTCCCGTCACGGCCCCCGCCAGGTCCGTCAATATGTCGCCGAAGAGGTTGTCTGTGACGATGACGTCGTAACGGCCGGGAGATTCGACCATGTAAATGCAGGCGGCGTCGACGTGGTTATACCCGGTGCTCACGTCGGGGTGGCCGGCAGCGACGTCGTCGAAAGCCCGCTGCCACAAGTCGCCAGCGAACGTAAGGACATTTGTCTTGTGGACGAGCGTCACATGCCTCCGCCTCGATCCGGCGAGCTCGAACGCGAACCGGACGCAGCGCTCGACCCCGAACCGGGTGTTGACCGAGCCTTGCGTCGCCACCTCCGCAGGCGTCCCCTTGCGGAGGAACCCGCCCTCCCCGGCGTACGTACCCTCGGTGTTCTCACGGACGACGGCCAGGTCGACGGGCACGCCCGCGCCGACGCTTGCCCTGGCCTCGAACGGACGGAGGTTGACGTACAGGTCGAGCTCGAAGCGCATCCGCAGGAGCAGCCCCCGTTCGAGCACCCCTGGGGGCACCTCGGGCGACCCCACGGCACCGAGCAGGATCGCGTCGTGGCCCCGCAACTCCTCCAGCACGCTGTCCGGCAGGACTTCCCCGCTCTTCAGGTAGCGCCGGGCGCCGAGGTCGTACTCGGTGGTGGCCAGCTCGGCGCCGGTAGCACGGGCAACCTTCAAAGCCTCGGCTATTACCTCGGGACCGATCCCGTCACCAGGGATGACGGCTACGCGGTACGGGGCTTTGGTGCTCAATTGGGTACTCCTGGTCGGGTCGTCGGGGAAATCGGGGGCTGAACATGAAAACGACCGCCCCTTTGGGACGGTCGGACCGACGCACACCCAGAGTGGGCGCGCGTCAAGTAATAATTACTACTGCGGCTGCTGGCGGGTTGCTCGGTGGGGCGCAATTCATTGGTCTTCCTAGTATTGCACCGGGCACAACAGCAAGTCAACACTGCTCGAAGCCCGGCTCCAGGCCCGCGCCGCAGGACGCACCCACAAGTCGCTGGCCGCACGCCCAAACACGCAGCCGGCCGCTGGTACCCTGCCGTACATGGCTACGACCAAGTTGTCGGCAACGACCTTTGAGAGGTTGCAGTCCGAGCTCGACGACCTGAAGACCCGTGGGCGGGTGGACATAGCACGCCACATCGAGGCAGCCAGGGCTCTCGGCGACCTGTCAGAAAACGGTGACTACCACGCCGCCAAGGACGCCCAGGGGAAGATGGAGGCTCGCATCCGCCAGCTCGAGGCAATGCTGAAAGATGCCGAGGTCGTGGGCGACAACGGCCAGGCTGAGGAGGTCGAAGCCGGCGTCATAGTGCGCCTGCGCTACGTGGGGGACGAAGAGGTCGAGCGGTACCTCGTCGGTTCGATCGAGGAGCGCGACTCCGGCACGCCGGTGATCTCGCCGGGATCGCCCCTCGGGCAGGCTCTGATGGGCAAGCGGGCAGGTACGACCGTCGCATACGAAGCTCCGAGCGGCAAGCTCGAGGTCGAGATCGTCTCGATCGGGGACTAGCCCGCCGCTTGCTGACCAAATATTTGAGAAAGGGCAGCTCGGTGCTGCCATACCATTAATCGGTGGCCCCAAGACCCGATCTGTACAGGCAGGCCGTCCACGAGAGCGTCGTCATCTTCGACGGGGCCACGGGCACCAACCTGCAGGCGCTCGCCCTCGGGCCTGACGACTTCGGCGGCCCCTCCCTCGAAGGCTGCAACGAGTTGCTTTGCGTCACACGGCCCGACGCCATTGCAGCACTGCACAGGTCCTTCCTCGACGTCGGCTGCCAGGTGGTCGAGACCGACAGCTTCGGCAGCCTGCCGTGGGTGCTCGCCGAGTACGGCATAGCCGGACGGGCCAGGGAGCTGGCCCACGCCGCCGCCGCGATCGCGAGGGACGTCGTCGACGGCTACGGCGACGGCCACTGGGTCGCCGGGTCGCTCGGCCCGGGCACCAAGGTCGCTTCGCTCGGCCAGATCGCCTTCACAGAGATGCGAGACGGCTATGCGGAGGCTGCCGGGGGGCTCCTCTCCGGCGGTGCCGACCTGCTGGTGATCGAAACGGTCCAGGACCTCCTGCAGGCCAAGGCCGCGATCATCGGGGCGAGGAGGGCGATGGCGGCGGAGGGGCGCGAGGTGCCCCTCCAGGTCCAGGTCACGATGGAAACAACCGGGCGGATGCTGATGGGGAGCGAGATCGGCGCCGCCCTCACGACCCTGGACGCGATGGCCCCTGACGTCATCGGCCTCAACTGCGCGACCGGTCCGGCCGAGATGGGCGAGCACCTGCGCTACCTGAGCGCCCGCAGCCGCCTGCCAATAGCGTGCCTCCCCAACGCCGGCCTGCCCACGGTGGTCGAGGGAAAGATGCACTACGACCTCACCCCCCTCCAGCTCGCCGAGTACCTGAAGCGCTTCGCGCTCGAGTTCGGGGTGAGCGTCGTCGGGGGGTGCTGCGGCAACACACCCGCCCACCTCGCCGCCGTCGTCGAGGCCCTCGAGGGCGCCATGCCGGCCAAGCGCGAGGCGGTCTTCGAGCCCGGCTGCGCATCGCTCTACAACCATGTGCCTTACGACCAGGCTCCGTCGGTGCTCAACATCGGAGAACGCACCAACGCCAACGGCTCCAGGCGCTTTCGCGATGCGATGCTCGCCAAAGACTGGGACAGTTGCGTCACCCAGGCGAAGGAGGCTGTCCGGGCGGGCTCCCATGTCCTCGACGTTTGTGTCGACTACACAGGTGCCGACGGCGTCTCTGACATGGCCGAGGTAGCGAGCCGTTTTGCGACGCAGTCGACACTGCCGCTCGTCCTCGACTCCACCGAGGCACCGGTCATCGAGTGCGCGTTGCAGCGCGTCGCCGGCAAGCCGATCATCAACTCGGTCAACCTCGAAGAGGGGGACGAGCCCGGTACACGGCTCGACAAGTTCCTGGCCCTCGCCCGCGAGTACGGGGCGGCTGTCGTCTGCACGTGCATCGACACCGATGGCCAGGCTCGCACCGCCGACTGGAAATTGCGGGCCGCCAGAGCGATCTACGACCTCGCGGTCGGACGTTACGGGATCCCGCCCGAAGATCTCTTCTTCGACGCCCTCGTGCTACCCGTGAGCACGGGCATGGAGGAAAGCCGGCGCGACGGTGCCGAGACGATCGAAGGGGTGCGGTTGATAAAGGCTCAACTACCGTCAGCCCGCACCGTGCTCGGCATTTCCAATGTTTCGTTCGGCCTCAACGGAGCTGCTCGCCAGGCCCTCAACTCGGTCTTCCTGCACGAGTGCCAAAAAGCGGGCCTCGACGCTGCGATCGTCAATTCGGCCCGGATCCTCCCGCTCGACCGCTTGGCGCCCGAAGTAGTCCAGGTCTGCCTCGACCTCATTTACGACAAGCGGGACAAGGCCCGCGGTTACGACCCTCTCGTCGAGCTCCTCCGCCTCTTCGAAGGTGTTGCAGCGGAAGGTTTGGCAACCGAAGACCGCAGCGACTGGCCGGTCGAGCGCCGCCTCGAACAGCGCGTCGTCGACGGCGCCCGTGAAGGCCTCGAGGCCGAACTGGAGGAGATCCTGGCCGCCGGTTCGGCGGCGCTCGAGGTGGTGAACGGCCCGCTGATGACGGGCATGAAGACCGTCGGTGAGCTCTTCGGCTCGGGCCGGATGCAGTTGCCTTTCGTCCTCCAGTCCGCCGAGGTCATGAAATCCGCCGTCTCCTACCTCGAGCCTCACATGTCCAAGTCTGGGGAAAGGGGCAAGGGCAAGGTAGTCCTTGCGACGGTGCGAGGCGACGTCCACGACATCGGCAAAAACCTCGTTGACATCATCCTCACCAACAACGGCTACGAGGTCCACAACCTCGGCACGAAGGTGCCCATCTCGGACATGGTCGCCAAGGCGGAGGAAGTCGGCGCCGACGTGATCGGTATGTCCGGCCTCCTCGTCAAGTCCACACTCATAATGCGTGACAACCTCCTCGAACTGAACGACCGCGGTCTCGACCGCTACCCCGTGATCCTCGGCGGCGCCGCACTGACACGCACTTACGTCGAGCGAGACCTTCGTTCCGAGTACAAAGGCCGCCTTTTTTATGGCAAGGACGCCTTCGAGGGCCTCCGCACCTTGGACCGCTTGATGGAGCTGCGAAAAACTGGTGAGGTGGACCCAGATTTTGGTCGCGTGCTCGGCGGCAGGCAAGGCGTGCCTGCGCGCCGCCCAGCCGCCCGCGACCAGGACGCGCCCGCCGGGCAACCTGAGCGGGCGCCGTCGGTGATGCTCGACAACCCGCTCTTCGAGCCACCTTTCCTCGGGATGCGAACCGAGCGCGGCGTGCCCCTGGACGACATCGCGGCCTACCTCAATGAGACGTCCCTTTTCCGCAACCAATGGGGGTACCGGCCGCTGCCCGGCGAGGACGACGCTCAGTTCAAGACCCGCGTCCGCTCGGTCCTGAGAGAGCAGCTCGCCGCTGCGCGCGAAGCCGACGTGCTCCGCCCGGCCGTCGCTTACGGCTATTTCCCCGCCAATTCAGAGGGCAACGACCTCGTCATCTGGGCGGATAATTCCCGGCGAGAGGAGCTCACGCGCTTCACCTTCCCCCGCCAACCCGGCGAGCCCTGGCTCTGCATCGCCGACTTCTTCCGCCCGGTTGCCTCAGGTGAGGCCGACTTTGCCGCCTTTCACGTCGTGACGATGGGCTCGGCCGCTTCGGAGCGGGCGGCGGAATTGTTCCGGGCCGACCGTTACAACGAGTACCTCCACCTCCACGGGCTATCGGTCGAGATGACCGAAGCGCTTGCCGAGTACTGGCACCGCCGAATACGCGAGGAGTGGGGGTTCGCCGCCGAGGACGGCCCAACGCTCACCGGGCTTTTCCGCCAGCAGTACCGGGGCGGTCGCTATTCGTGGGGGTACCCGGCCTGCCCCGACCTCGAGGACAATGCGCGCTGCGCGTGGCTCGTCGGGGCGGAGCGGATAGGTGTCACCTGCAGCGAAGAGACGTCCTGGCAGTTCCACCCCGAACAGACGACCGCAGCGATCATCTGCCACCATCCCCAGGCCAAGTACTTCGTCGTCCGGCGCACCACCGCCGTCGCGGAGGAAAACTAGCCGCCTGCTCCAACTCATGGGCTCCGCCCCCTTGAAGCCTGAACTTCACTCACGCTTCACTCATCGTTAAGGCCGGAAGGTTCGTGACGCTCCTTCCTCGAGCAGTGGTCACGGAGCAATGACCTAGATCGTGCCAATTCACAATTGTTCGGCCGGAGAAACCAACCGGAGGCATCCTTTTCGCGAAGGTAAGCCACACGGCATAAAGGGCGCAGCCATTAACGGGATGCGTCACGAAAATGAATTCACGGCCAAATGTCCGCTATCCCATCGAAACCGCTGTCCCTGATGCACCGGCTTGTAGTACACAAGCCCTGGGAGTGAAGCGAAAACGAAGATTGATCCTGCGGAAAGCTGAGTGACTGAACGACCGGATCAGGTGTACCGGGCCGAGACGGGAGGCCATGGATGGACAAAACACACCACTGTCTCATTGCCAAAGTAGCCGTTGCTGTTGCAACGGCGTGTTCACTGAGCGGCCTCGTCCCTTTGGCGGCCAACGCGGATCCGACAACTACGACAAATGCGACACCATCACCTTCATGGTGGCAGCCCGGCCCTCTTCAATCGTGGGCTTACGTAATAGGCGAGAGTTTCCCGCTGACGATCCCACCGGTGGTGGACGGCACGCCAACGGATGTGCAAGCGGTTGACGCCGACTTAGGTGACGAAGATGGGCTCACCTCGACGGGAGTGCCGATGGCTGATGCCTCCATCGAGTCCTCGACCGCGGCCATCCATGCCATGGGCGGCCATGCCATCTGCTACGTCGACGTCGGCGGAGCCGAAAACTACCGCTCCGACTTCAGCGAGTTCGACCCCTCCGAGCTTGGCAGTCCCGAGCAGGGGTGGCCCGACGAGCAGTGGATAAACGTTACGGACTGGTCAACGCCCGTCCCATCGCCATACGAGACCATCCAACAGATAATGACCAACCGCTTGGCCCTTTGCAAGGAGGAAGGCTTCGACGCGATCGAGCCTGACAACGACGACGCCTACTCCAACGACCCGCTCGGCGGGTTCAGTTTGACGATGGCTCAAGACGAGACTTACCTCGAAGAGCTTGCCTCTATTGCCCACTCCGACGGCTTGGCCATTTTCCTCAAGAACGGCATCAACGGCGACAGCTTCGTCTCGGACATGGAGCCCTACGTGGACGGGGCGATCAACGAGCAGTGTTGGCAATATTCGGAATGCTCATCGCTCGAGCCCTTCGTCACTGCCGGCAAGCCCATCCTCAACGTCGAGTACCAAAGCTTCCCTGAGTCGGCCCTTTGCCCCGAGGCGCTCGCGTTCCCGATGGCTTCAGTTCAAGCCGGCGTGGACCTGACCGGGCCGATCAATTACGGGTGCTGGCAGTATGGGTCGGCACCCGCAGGGACTACCACGTCCGTCCCGCCCACAACGACCCCAGGATCGACGACGACTGCCACCGCAGCGACGACCACTACCACTACCACGGCCGCGCCCGCCACGACCAGTACGACCGCAGGGCCCGTGATCAATGGCGCAGCTCCCGCACCTTTCGGTACGACGCCCGCCTCTTACCTGCCCGACAGCGTTTTTACCCAGGACGTCCAAGATTGGGACGTAGACCCGAGCTCGGCTCAATTTGTGAGCGACCTCGTCGCCGACTACGAGGACGATTACGGCTCGGTTGGCGTCAACACTGGTCAACCGATCTTTGAAGCGCCCGCCGGGACGCCTATGTCGTCAATCTCGGTAGCGCAAAACTGCCACGATTTCCTGTCGGGCACGGGATCTCAGGTCCCAGTACCGTCCAATGTCGTCATCGAAGACTCCAGTGACAGCCCGATGGTGATCTACAGCCCGAGCCTCAATGCGGTCTGGGAGTTTTGGCAGTTCACCGAGACCTCGAGCGGTTACCAGGCCTGCTGGGGCGGCAAGGCCACCCTGAGCACGTTCGACGGTATTTTCCCAGCGCCGTACGGGCTTTCTGCGACCGGGATCAGTTACCTCGCCACGGCTATCACCGAGCAGGATATCCAATCGGGCTCGATCGACCATGCAATCGCCATCATCCTCCCCAGTTGCAATGGCTCCACCTACCCGTCCGACCGCACCGACTGTGGTTCTGAGCCGGGCCAGCCGCCTGAAGGCCAGTGGTTCCGTTTTTCGTCCTCAGTCGATTGCCCGGATTACGCCGCAACTCCCTTTGAACACATGGTCTGCGTCGCGGGACAGAAGTACGGCTTTGTCGTCACTGATCAAGGCGGCGCGGTAATGCTCGAGGGGGAGGACCGCGCGGATTGGGCGGCCCAAGGTAATTCGGGCAGCGATCCCATCACAGCCAGTTGGGATGGGCAACAGGAGTACGAGGTCGTAGCCGACCTCCCGTGGGACCAGCTCGAAGCGGTGGACCCCGGTTCGGGGGCGCCGGTACCTTTGGCTGCGCCAGCTCCTGGCACCCTGGTTGCCGTCCCGCCAACAACTGTTGCAAGCTCGACCACAACTAACAACGCTGCCGTGCCGGCGGCAGTTCCGGGCCCGGCAGAGCTGCCGGAGTCACCCTTCCCGGCGGCGCTAGCCGGCGGCGCGTTCGTCGTCCTCGTCTTTGGTTTTGGGTTGCGCAAGCGTCACCGGCGACATGAGGCCAAAACTGCGAGGTAACACTGGCTGCACTGGCGGAGACTTCGTGCTAACGACGGCGGCGGTCGCTCATCCAAATGCTTGGACGTATGCGGCCAAGGTGTTCGGCGCGGCGTTGCTCAAGGGCAAAATGCTGTCATCATCGGTGTCGAAATACTCCTGAAAAGCAAAATCGATACCTCGTACCCATTCGCCTATACCGTCAACGTAAAAGCCGTCATCACCCAATCCGCCTGCGGAGGATGCCGTGCACCCCCACTCGGGGAGGCTCATGGGCTTACCGTGCGACCGGGCAAAGAGCGTTACAGGCAGGAGGCCATCGGGTTCAGTCAGCAGATCTCTGAACGAGGCGCCAGATGGCGTCGGCTGCATGCCGTCACAGAAGGCGTCGTAGGCATCCACGCCGACGATGTCCACGTACTGGTCGCCGGGCCAGAGGTCCGAGAGGTCGTCGTCGTCCACGCAGGCGTTGACGTCCCAGTCGAACTGGAAGCCGGCACCGTACACAGCCCTCATGGCCGTCACTTCCTGCGCGAAGCATGCCGCCCATTGTTGTTGCTCCGCCGGCGTCGTCCCCGCGTAGTCGGGCTCCCAACTGCCGTTCATCTCCTGGCCGAGCCGGATTACGGCTTTCCCGAACCCGGCGGACACGAGCGCCTCGGCGAGCTGGGTAGCGTACGAGTTGAACTCGCCGGCGGCGCACTGGGGTTCCCAGGCGGCCGGGTCGGGGGAGCCATCCGGATCGCTGACGTCGTTGGGGACCAAGTCGGTAGCAATGACGAGTGTGCGGCTCGTGGGATCGGAGGCCATCCAAGCCGTCCAGCCCATGTTGGGGTCGTCGATCCACGGGCTCGTCCACTCTGCCCATGTCGTGGTGTCGTCAATGAAGGTGCCAAGGCAATTGAAGGTGACGCCAGTCGCTTGCTCCGCCGCGGTCAACGAAGGCATAAAGGAGTAGTCGGAATACCCCGGGATAAGACAGTTAGTTTTTGTGTTGTAACCAATGACCGAACCGGCGGCGGTTGCCGTCATCGTCGTTTCAGGCATCGTTGTTGCTCCTGCGGCGTTGTCGCGAAGTGGGATGACTACCGAAAGCACAAGCAAGGGCACAGTTGTTGCGATGGATGCGACCGCTAACCTTCTCAGGAGAGTGAGATGGCAAAGGGTCGCCCTCGCACCTTTGCGCTTCGGGCCAGTGCGCACAACCCTCGTGTCGGCTCTTTTGGAACAATTTCGAGTTGTCACTACCGCACCGGTCTATCAGCCACCAAACAGCGGAGCCACCGGCCCCTTCTGTCGTCTAGGCCGTCGGGGCAGGTGACGCGAGCCAAACCATAGGCCCAGCACTAATAGTGCCCCACCTGCGAGGGCCACCGGGTACTTCGACTCCGGCAAGGCAGTGTTGCTCGAGAGCGGTTGCCAGTCAGGCTCGCTGTATACACCGCCTGAACCAGGCGACGTCTGAGTCAGCACGGTTGAACTGGGGAAGGTGTCCCAGGTCCCTGTCGACGAGTCGTAACTGACTGCCTCAGTCTCTACTTGCGTGCCTGACTTCGGGTAGACGAAAGCTATTGCCGTGGTATCGGGCGAAAACACGGGTTGCGTGGTGTTCGTGGTCCCAGTCGGCATGGCCATGTTGTTCCAGATCGGCGCGGCTGTCGGAACGGGGGTCCCGGCGTCCCAGTTGAGGTCCATGATGAACAGGGTTTGCGGCCCCGTAGTCGGCCCAGTGCTACTGCTGTACGACCGGTCCGAGTTGAACACTATGTAGTTGCCGTTCGAGCTCCAGTCAGGGTTGAAATCCTCGCCGCTCGAGCTGCCGTAATTGGTCCCGTTGAAAGCGGCAGCAGAAAGGTCCGTGTAGGTGAGCGCCGTTTCACCGCAGGGGTTGGTCCCCGACGGGAAGGTGATCCCGCTCACCAGGATCAAATGGTCCTGAGAGTCGACGTACACGAGGTTGCTCGGGTTGGCCGGGTCGAACACGGTACGGTTCACAAACCCATCGCTCCCGGCCCCAGAAGCAAGGGCGTACCCGCCATACAGCGGGTCAGAGGCGGCATTGAGCGCACATACAGAGCTAGATCCGGTAGGTGCCCAAAGGGTGTCGATCGAGTCGTTGTCGCGGTTGAAGATGACGACGTTGCCGTCGGGCGACGGCCCGTCGCTAGGGGCGTAGTCGTTGTCGGTACCCTGGCAACTTGACTCGGACAGCTCAGTCACCGGTGAGCTCGACGACTGCGGCACAGAGTAGATGCTGAAATTGCCCGAAGCATTGTTGCAGCGGCTGCTGGAAAAATAGACAGTCGAGCCGTCGGGGCTGTAGAAGGGCTCTACGTCGCCAAACTGGTTCGTGAGCTGCGTAATCGTGCTCGATGGGTTGGACGCCTCAGGGTTTACTTGCTCAATGCCTCCGGTAGTGGCTGAATAAAAGGCGATGTCGCCGCTGTAGGTTGGGAAGGCAGCTTGCGCTGAAGGCAAGGCCCAAACCATGTTGGCCAGTAGTACCACCGCCGCCGCCACTGAGGCTCTACGAACCGTACCGAAGGACATATCGCATTATCGCCTCTCCGAAACCGGTCCGGAAGCGTGTACGTGGACGCGCGAGTGAACGAGAAGGGAATACTTCCCGAACGGAACTGGCGCTTCCCCCTCGAGCCATCATGGCAGGCTTGTCCGGCCCGATACGGGTCGAGTATCGTGTCAGCGGTGGACCAATCAGGCCACCTGCCGTCGCCGGCATCCGTCGGTGCATTGCGGCTCAGCCTCCTTGCTGCCGAGCAGCGGGTGCAGCAAGCACGCGAGAAGCTGCAACTGGCCGAGGAACTCGAAGCTCGCTTGCTCGCCGTGCTGGAGGGGCCCGACGTACCCAGGGACATCCCAGCAGAGCCTTCGCCCGCTCGAGCCGCAGTTATGCGAGTAGCGACTGAGGTGATATTGGCCGCCGAACTACAGGCCGCTGCCCTCCTTAGTGCCGCAGGCGCTCAGCAAGACGGATTGCTACAGGGAGAGCTCAGCGACACGGCGGTATCTACGATTCGAGGCCAAATGAGCCAACTCGCCCAAACGGAGGACCAGCTCATCACGCTGGGCGCACAGGCTCTGAGGGCGATGGACGACGAACGGGTTGCGGTTCCGGTTGATATTGCGGCCGGACGTCTACAGCGACGGGCCCGCAGGAGAGCTTTTGCGTTAAGACAGGGCGACGGCACCGGGAGCAGCGACGGCGCGGGAGCGGGTGCATGACTGCCGCCATCATGCTCGCCCCACCGGCTCCGCCGCCTCCCCCGAGGCTGCCTCCCAGCCCTTCGCCTCAACCGCCCGTATGGGCGATCCTGCTCGCGGCCACGACACCGGAACTGGTGACGCCGAGCACACCCGGCGGCGTGCTACTGGCACGGAGCGTGCCTCTTGCAACCCGCGAGTTGCCAAAGACCTTGCAGGCAAAAACGCTTGAGCTGCACCGTCGCGCCGAGCAGCTCGAAAACGATGCGATCGAAGCGCAGGCTAGGCTTGGCAGGCTGATCAAGTTGGCGCAGGACCGCTCTCGAGGACCGGGGTCCTCCGAAACCCTCTTCCTGCGCGAATTTTTGAGGCGGGCCCAGGAGGAGGCATCGCGGATCGTGAGCGACGGCGAGCGGCGTACGCAAGAACTGCGCGCCGCGGGCGTGCACGGCCCAACGGTCCCTGCCCTTTGTCAACAGCTCGTTGAGCACTTCGGACTGCATGAGCAGCTCGTTGAATTGATCACTCAAATGGTCCTGGGAGAAGGACCGTGACCCGTCCCGCCCGGCAGGCACCTAGCTGATCGTTCCCGCAAACGGCCGCACCTTGACGCCACATGAAGCCAGGAAACCTTGGTTCGGCGGGGACGGCGGAAGGTCGACGAAACTCAAGATCGAATCGGATCTGAACGGCAGAGGCAAGCCCAGCGCCTCTCCGGACTTCAGCGCAACGTACCCCAAACGCCACGGAAGCCTTATCACCCACGGCGGCCGCGCGGTACCTGCCAGGCAAGCGAGGACGACGTTTTCCAGCGTGACGGCTCGGTCGTGGGCAAGCCCAAGCGGCCCGCGCGGGGCGCCAGTAGCACTCAACACCGCCACAAGCCCATCGCCCAGGTCGTCTTCGTGCACCGTAAAAAGCTTCGAACTTGCGCCCACGAGCGGGACCACTGGCAGCCGGGCCAGCCGCTTCAGCCGGCCCACCATCCCGCCGGCACCGGGACCGTACACGAGCCCCGGTCGCACGACGGCTCCGCCTTTGGACAGTACGACTCGCTCGCAGGCCAGCTTCGCGATTCCGTAATGCTGGCGGGTGCCCTCGTAGGCGGACATCGACGAGACCAACACCGTCCGCACTCCTGCTCCCCCAGCCAGCTCCGCCAAGGCGTTTGTCCCCTCGACATTGACGTTCCAGACATCTTCGCGCCGCGTGAGCGACATGTCCCAAGCGCACAGTACGACGGCGTCCAGCCCCTCGAGCAGGTGCGCGGAAGGCTCCTCCCGCAGGTCATAGTGACGTTGCTCGTCGGGGCCGGCTGAGCGCCCATCTCGGGGTGCAGCAGGAAGGCGCACCAGCTTCACGACTTGCCAGCCTGCGACGGACAAAGAACGCGCCAACACCGAACCGACGTAGCCGTTAGCGCCCGTGACGCCGGCACGGCGGACCGCTCCCACCGTCTAATCCTCGCTCAGGTCAAGCGACTCGCCGGCGATCCGGTGCGCGTTCGCCATCAGAGTCATGACAAACGTCGTCGCCGGGACGGTGGGGAAGACTGCGCCGTCCACCAGGTGGACACGCCGCCACTCGGGCAGCCGTCCGGTCCGGTCCGTCGTAAAACGCGATACCCGGGCGTTGCCCGGTCGGTGCGGGAAGCTGCCGCCGAAGTGGTAACCCATGCCGGGCCGGGCCATCCTCACTTGGGGGAGCACCGGCCATAGGTCCAGCATGTGGGCAGCGCTCAAGAGCTTCCGCAGGACGGGCCCGAGCGCTCCGCTTTCGTCGGCAGGGCCGCTCTCGTAGAATTGAAGAGGTGCCAACCGGCCCGCTGGCGGCGAGGGCACCTTGACCGCCAGTTTGCGTGACGCTGAAGAGGGAAGATAGCCCAGCCCGATCGTGAGACGCGAAAGTAACGCTGTCCTTAGCGAGCAAAACGACTTGAGTTGCAGCAACCCCGGCAAGGCTGCTGCCACCGCGGTGTTGTAGGGGTAAAACTGCACCTGGGCAACCTGGGAGCTATCGAAGGCGCCATCGGGACCGTACCCCACGACAACGTTGAACTGCCCGAGAGTGAAGCCATGCAGCTTGGTCGGGTCCGGCGCCGGCCGCTTCGACAGGGCGGGGAAAATAAACTGAGCAGATTCGACCAACGGCACCTCGTGCCCCACGGCACCAAGGGAGCCGAGCACAAGTCTCGTCGTACCCAATGCTCCGCAGGCGAGGTAGATGCGGTCGGCCGAAAGCTCCACGCTCCGTCCGCTATCTGCCTCGAGTGCCAGCACGTAAGGGACCCCGCCGGTTTCGCGCACGCGGTAGGCAAGCAAGCCGCTCCGATAGTGGACCCTGCCGCGTCGGCGCAGTTCGTCGAATGTCTGCGAGGCGGAGTATATGAGCGAGTGCGGGCAACCGGTCATGCACAACCCGCAGCGCACGCAAGCCCCAGGTCTCATCGCCAGCCTGGAATGCCCGGCTATCACCCCACGGCGGCGGAGCGAAGCCCTGTGGCGGGAATAGTTGCCCATCACCATGACGGTCCGAGGCGCCAGGAGCGGTAAGGGCTGCGGGGCCGCCGCGTATGGGAAGATCTCCGCTAGGTCATCGTGCTCACCTGCGACGGGGACATGGTCGCAAATCGCCCTGTAATGGGGGGCCATCTCCGATGCGCGAACTGGCCAATCCCGAAACGACGAAGAACTGAAGGGCATCATTTGAGCACCCCAGACGTTGCTGAACCCACCGTACGCTCCGGAAACGGCTTTCGGGTTGGCCCTGCCCAGGGCTTCCACCCCCGTCAGCTGGCCGTGGTCGGCGAACGGGAAACTCGAGCCGAAAAGACGTTTCTCAGGTAGCTCGCCTCGAGCAGGGCTCGGTGCGAGGAAGCCAAGGTCCGCTGTGCCGGCTGAAGCAAGTTCCGGCGCAGGCAGCCGGCTTAGCCTGGCCGCCGAAGCCCTGTTGGCGGCCTCGAGCTCGGCGCCGATGTCGACGACTGTAACGTCAACATCGGGCCGTGACGTGAGCGCCAACGCTGCCCCGGCCGCCGCCGCCCCAGAGCCAACTATCAGCGCACGCACTCAGGCCTGCGGGTCAGCGGCCCAATGGTATAAATCGCCGATAGTACCTCCGAAGGTAAAGATCCTTACCTTGCGCCAATGCCCACCGTCAGTCGAACTGAGCGCAAGCTGGAGGTCCGCGTTCGACGAATCTATCCCTGTTGCGTTTTCGAGCAGGAGCCACTGGAATTGGCCGGAAAAGTTTTCCGCTAACTTTTGGAAGTCGCGGTCGCTCGGGATGATCCATTGCTTGGGGTAGTGGGTAAGGAGCGGGCCCTCGGAAGTTTGGGCCGTATCAACCATGATCGACTGCCCTTTGGCCAAGTAGGGAGCCATGTAGTTGTCGAAACGCTCCCATGTCACGATCGGTGGGGCAAACGACGTCCAGGTGGCGTTGCTAAAAGGATGCGAGAGCCCGAAGGCCGCCCGGAACGCAATCGGCTCGCCCTCCACCGGAGCCCTCGCCGGCGTAATGTCGTTGAATGTCCCATTGAGGGCGTTGTACGCCCCGAGGCTTACAAGTACGACTGCTAACGAAGTTCGTGCCACCCGGCCGATGTTGCGCCACGAAGCCACCTCGCGGGCCGCCAACCCGAGTACGACTGTGGAGAAGATCGTGTCGGCAACGAAATAGCGAGGGTCTCCCCACGTGCGCCCGAGCGGTATTAGGAGTGCTATCTCGCCGGGGAACACAGCGGCACCACCGACGATCGTTGCGAGCTCCCAAAATCGCGAGCGTCGCGACCACACCACGATCGCCAGCAGCGGTGCAACGACAAGCAGGGCAGGGACAAATGCCCATGTGTACTTTGCGGCGTAAAGGATCCCCGTGATAAGGGTGCGGTGTTCGGGTAGCCAGGTCGCGCCCGAGGGCGACTTGGCGTTTTGGCTGTAGCCAAGCTCCCAATAGAAAGGGTTGCCCATGATCAACCAGTTGGCCAGGGTCCACAGGAAGAAGACAAAGATGCCTGGGAGAGCGACGACCGACGCCACCCGCACCCGCCGCTTCCAGCCTGGCTCCCGGAACGAGACGAGGGTGGCGACAACCGGTATCAGTGTAAAGCCTTCGTAGCGGATCGCCAGCGTGGCCGCGAGGCCCATGGATATCAGGATCAGGGGGCGTGGGCCCCCCTCTTGGTACCACTCCACGATCCCGAGCAAGAAAACCGACGCTGCCAAGTAGAAGGACCCCTCGCTCATGCCGTTGCCGGCGTAGAAGATGACGATCGGGTTGAGGCAGTAAGTCACCGTAAGTGCTGCTACGAGCACCTCGCTCAGTCCCAGCCGGCGCAACAACTTGACAAGGACGAGCACGGTGGCAGCTCCGCAGGTGGCCGTGCTCAAGATGGCGCCGAGGAAAGCTTGGTTGAGGGGGCTTGTAAACAATATGAAGGGCAGCTCGAGCAGCACCGGACCGGGGGGCCAGAAAAAACCCCAGGCCGCAAGATGGGGATCTCGACTGAAAAGGACTGCTCTCGCGTCCTCGGCGCGCGCCAGCGCGTCCCCAATGGCGTAGTGGACGGAGTAAAACATGAAAACACCCGCCGCGATATATACGCCGAGCGACACGGTCGCAAGCGCCAGCGGCCAGTACCGCCGCAGTAAGGGACTGGCCGTTTTTGCGGGCAAGACGGTGACAGGTGCCTGCGAGATAAGCGCCGAAGCCGGCTCTAGGCGGGCTGGCCTCGGTGGCGCGAGCACTGCGGTCAAGAGGAGGGCCGCGCGGGGGCGTGACTGACGAGGGTCGGTCTGGTCAGCCCGTGCCGGGTTTTTTCCCAATAGTTCGGGGCGAGGAACACCTGTAGCAGAGCCTTGTAAGCCGAGACTGACATCATCACCCAGTACACCGGGGTGAGCAGCGCAGGGAGGAACAGAGAGTCGTCGACCTCGATCGCTTCAAGCGTGTTCATGAAGGTAAAGAGGAAATTGCCCCCGAGCCAAGTCAACAGCCCCAGGAAGTAGAGCGGAGCGGGGTAGAGGGCCATCAGCCATGGTGGTTTGACCACGAACCAAAGGAACGTGAGCATCCAGAAGACCGGGTTGACCACGGCCATGAAGGGCGTGCCGCCAACAAGAAACGCGAACAAAAGGATCTGGCGTGTCCCAAAGGCCTTGCGTGCCGCCCTGAGGTCCCTCATGTGCACCAGGAATGTCTGGAGGTATCCCTTGTACCAGCGCGACCTTTGCTTGGCCCAGTTGACCATGTCGCTGTTCGCTTCTTCCAGCGTCACCGAACCCAGGATCTCGCTCCTGAAACCGGCACGGCTGAGCCGGGCGCCAAGGTCCGCGTCCTCGGTCACGTTGTAAGGGTCCCACGCCCCAAGCTCGAGGAGGATCTCCCTGCGAAAGTGGTTGGACGTACCGCCAAGGGGCACCGGTGCACCGAACTTAGACAAGCCCGGCAGCATCTGGCGGAACCATATGCTGTACTCGACCTCGAACCACCTTGTGACCAGGTTTTGGCGGCTGTTGAAAAAGGCGAGCTGGGCTTGTAGGCAGGCGACCGACGGGGGCCGTATCGCAAACGCGAGGGCGGCTTTGCGCAACTGCAACGGGTCGGGGCGGTCCTCGGCATCAAAAATCGTCACGTAAGCACCCGTAGCTTGAGTAAGGCCATAATTGAGCGCTTTCGGCTTGGTGCGTGGCCCCCTTGGTGGTACCAACACCAGGTCGATGTCGTTGACGGGACCGATCGCCGAACGGCCGGCGCTGAGGGTGGCAAGGTCGTCGCTTTCAACCAGAAGGAGGATCTGGAGACGGTCGGCGGGGTAATCGAGAAGACGAAGGTGGCGCACCAGCTCGTCCATCACCTCTGGTTCCCGGAAGACGGGCACCAATACCGTATAGGGCTTGAAGACTTCATCAGGAGCGGCTCCCAGTTCGGCATCGGAAAACTGGACCAGCTCAGTCCCCTTGAGCGACGAGCGGTATAACCACAACCTGACGGCCATCGAACTTGCGTACCCTACGGTGCAGGAGCCGATCAGCACGAGGCCAGTCCAGTGAGGTTCGGCGACGAGGCCCAAGACCAGTACCACCAGCCCCGCGAGCAAGCCGTCCCGCTGCCCAACGGTGAGAGTCGTGCGGGCCGAAAGGCCTGGTCGCGACACCGAAAGACTTTCGGAACTGAATGCAATTCGCTCGGGTTCGCTCTCCCATGTCCGAGACATCGCCGGCATGGCTTCCTCGGCTGGGGCCGCACGGCCGGTTCGCCGAAGGACGAGCCCGACGGCGACGCAAATCGCGCCGGCCACCAAGAGAATGACCGATCTCATATGCCTCCAGCCCAGTCGTAACCACTCATCACGCTTACGGCAATACGATTGCCGGGGCGACCGGTTGCGACGGGACGTTGGTAAAGGCCAGGAAGAACGAGCAGAACGCCAGCTGCGCCCCTATCAGCATACCCCCGACGCCAGTCGCTTCGAGTTCTTCCCTCAAGGCCTGCGCGCCCGCCGCCCCCAAAACGCCGGCTACGACCAACAGAGCTCCCAGCAGGCCGACAAGCATGCTGGCCAGCAGCCCGCGCTCGAGCGTGAAGTCGTCTTCAACGAAGCGGCTCACGGCTGACTCGGGTTCGAAGCCTGACCGGTAAGCCTGCGTCTTGGCAAAGAAGCCAAGCACGAGGAGTTGTAACCCGAGGAGCATGGCCCCGAGGGCCAAAGTGCTGAGGCGCAGCCCGAGGGATGACCGCACTACGCCGACAACGGCTCCTTCACCGGCCGCCCCACCAGCGAGCAGCAGCAGGCCCGGCCACACGAAAACATGCAGTGGCGACAGCAAGAGCAGGAACCGCAAGTGCCTCCATCCGTCGCGAAGCGCATTCAGCTTGGAATGCCCGGTCCGGGGGTGGTAGACGATAGGCACCTCTGCCACCTTGAGGCCCGACCTAGCAGCCTTTACGACGATCTCCGAAGCGAGCTCCATCCCATCGCAGCGGAGGTTGAGCCTCTCCAAGGCCTCCCGCTTGAAAGCGCGGAGCCCACTATGGGCATCACTGGACTCCAGCTTGAAGAGCGCATTGAGCACTCCCGTCAGCACTGGGTTGCCTATGTAACGGTGGGTCCAGCTCATGGCCCCTGGCTCGATCTGGCCGCGGAACCTGGAGCCGAGCACATAGTCCGCACCCTCCCATATTGGCGCGACCAGCGACGCGATCTCGGTGAAGTCGTAGCTGTTGTCGGCGTCACCCATGACGATCACGCCCCCTCTTGCGGCTGCAAAGCCTTTTCGGTAAGCGCTCCCGTACCCGCGCACGGGTTGTTCGACGACCCTGGCGCCCGCACGCGCCGCGGCCAGGGCCGACCCGTCGTTGGAACCGTTGTCCACCACGACGACCTCGCCCCGCAACCCCGCCCGTTTGATCCCCAAGAGCGCCTTTCTCACGCATGTGCCAACGCTCCCCACCTCGTTGAGGCAGGGCATAACCACCGAAATATCGATGCCGTCTTTGCCAACGAAATCGGCGCGGGAAGGATGGTCGGTGTGGGGAAGATCTTTAAGGGCCCGGAGCGTGCTCGGCCGCCCGGCCCGGTGGCTTACACCTATCTTCGTGTTGGTGGGCACGCCGCAAGTATCGTACAGAAATTTTGCGTCAGGGTGGAAATTCGCTAAACGGTCAGTGAACTTTCGGTCACCATATATTGACAAGCGCCGTGAGCAAGGCAACGGCTCCGACGGCCAGCAAGATTATGGCGGCCATCCTCCTGCGGTTATCGTCCAACCAGCTCAACGAACGCACGACCGGCACCGGTCCCAGTGCCGGCACATCGGAAGTGCTGGCCGGTTTTGGGGCAGCAGGCAGCGCCATTACATCAGACCGCTTGAGCGCCGCGGTACCGCCATTTTCGGCCAGGAGCTGGACGATCGCCTCCCGGCTCGACGCCAGCCGCTGGGCCAACGACTCGAGTTCGCGCGCAAGGTCCTCCTGCGTACGCCCCGAGGGCCTCTCTGGTGGGTATTGCCTGTTGACGCTGCTCAACCGAGTGCCTCGGTACTCGAGCTCGTTGTAGCTGCCCTTTGCGCCTTTACGATTTTCCGGGCAAAGGCCGTCAGGAAATCGCGGTTTACGACCAGGCGCTGGTCCAGGGACATGGCTGACGAAGTTACTTGGCCGGTCAGCGGATCCGTTAGCACCGCCCCGGCTCCATCTTGCACGTACAATACCACGCGCTCATAACGCGTCTCACTCGTGTTACCGATCGTGCCTTTGACAGGCCAAACCCAGTACAGCACAGAC
This sequence comes from Acidimicrobiales bacterium, assembly GCA_035508795.1. Taxonomy (GTDB): domain Bacteria; phylum Actinomycetota; class Acidimicrobiia; order Acidimicrobiales; family Palsa-688; genus DATJMJ01. The sequence continues at coordinate 1,451 of DATJMJ010000173.1, read as the reverse complement.
CAGTCCCCATACTCGCTCGAATCGTAGGACAAAGCTTGACCGGTTATGCCTCCTCCTAGGTCCTCGTCGACCGTCGCCCTTTCTGTCCAACCGTGGAAGCTGTAACAGTCCTGGATGGTGAAGGCGTCAAAACCTGAAAGCCCTGGAGCGTTAATCACGTCGGCCGTGACAGGCACGTCGCTTTTCAACGAGCCGGACGCCCCTCCCGGCAAGTAAACGTAGCGGTACCAAAGCGAGCTCGGGCCGAACTCGGGCTTGCCGTTTTGGAACTGCTCGACGTAATGGGTGGTCCACCCCGGCACCGAGGCGGGGGTTACAAGGAACGAAGCGAGCCTCGGCTCGCCTACCGCGTCCTCGATCAGGTTGTAAGAACGTAATGCGGTGTCACCGGCCCCGATCACTAACGCCGCGACGATCGTCACGACGGCGGCGGCGCCTATCGCTGGGACCGCCAAGGACCTTTGGCCACCACGCAAAGAGCTGCTGGAGGGCTGCGCCGCCGGGTTGGCGGCTTTGCCCTGGTGGGGAGCGTACGTCATCATGCGGAGCCCTGCCATACGGTGACAGGCCGCCCAGACCGCGACCCCTGTGCTGAATGTGACCAAACCGATGAACGGGTGGAAAACATCGAGCGCTATGTCCTCTCCCCACTCCTTGCCGACCCAGAAAATGAACAAGATCCTGCCGAGGTTGACCACCCAGAGCAGCGGCAACCCCGCAAGCAACCAGAGGGATTTGTTGATCAAGGGACCTCGCACCATGGCCGCGAACACCAACCCAGTGAGTAGGAACCCAACTAACCCATCGACACCGGAGCAGGCCGTGACAACCGCGAGCGGGAAGGCTGTGCCGTTGTGAGTGACGTTGAAAATGGCATCGCCCGCACCGGGTTGGGACGCCGCCAGGCCAGTCAAACGGACGAGGCCACGCAGCGCGCTCACAGTGACGTTTGTGTAGTCGCTGAGCACCGAGTTGAGGACCACCGTGTACACCGCGGGGACGGCGAGCAGGAGGTAGAGCACTGAAAGGCGCTGGCGCCAGAGCACACGGACCCCGAAAACGATGGCAATCAGGCCGGCCACAAAGAGTGGCACCGCGAGCAGGTCCACTCGCCACTGCCAAAAGCTCGCCGACATGTGCCGCGGCAACAACATCGTGACTGCGGCGGCGACCAAAAGGAGAGGGATGCCGACTATGTAGTCGAGCTGGCGGTCGTGGATATCGGGTTCGGCTCGGCGAGGCCGCATGTAGGCTGCCCCCAGGGCCAGCGCAAAGAGTGGGACCAACCCCACATATGCGAGAGGGGACTGGACATCCAGCTCTTGCAGAAGCGTAAGGAGCGAGTAATGGTAGGCGACAACCGTGGCCCCAAGCACGAGGCAAAGTTGGACAACCGTCCTGGTCGTCGGGTCGAGCCCGTCCCACCATGCCCGCGAGCGCCGCGTCCGGGC
>DATJMJ010000172.1:0-6725 GCA_035508795.1 Acidimicrobiales bacterium | reverse complement strand
CTGCTCAGACAGTTATTTTCAGAGCATGCAACGGGTACAACCCTTCGTGCAGCAAGGTGGGTGGGGGCGGGGAGGATCGAACTCCCGGCGCGCAGAGTAAAAGTCGGTCCCGGAACGTAGCTGCCGATGGCTTGAGTGGCTCTGAACAGGACCTTCTTGCTCAGCTTATTGGTTGCGTCGGCTCTCGGCGGACGATGTCGGCGGCAGTTGTTGCACCAAATGTTGCACCGCCTCCCTGGGTTCGACAGGTTGGCCCGGGCAGGCTGATATGGCCAGCTCCTCGGGACTCCTGCTAATCGGTCTCTTAGGTGGCGTCGAGCTCTCCCGCTGAACTGATCAGGACCCGTCCTCGGGGATTAAGGACTGCGAAATGCCAGTCGTCATATCGGACTGGGGGCACCGCTGCAGGCGAGATGCGAGAGGGCTACGCGGCGAACCGGGCGTACACGTCAGTGATGGGAGCAGCCAGCGCTTTGTATCGTTGCGCCGGCCGCTAGCCCGCCGCATTCAAACGCTCACTCGCACTTGTGGCGATGGCCGCGGCTCCTGGGAAGAGTCTTTGCTCATTGAAACCTTGACCGACCGTCGCGACCATCACGACTACAACCGCATCGAGTTCGCGGAACGCTACTATCGCCTCGCCCGACAGCAACCATGCACTGGTTTCTTCGCCAATCCGTTTGATCGGATGACTCCACGAAGAAGGCAATGGGTCGTCGAAAAATGCTTCAGCAAGAAAGCCCTTTTCCGTCATATTCGAGTATAGGTCCAAGAGGAGAGTTTCTTCGTGATCACGCGACACGTAGTCACAGGCCACCGCACCGATGGTTTGTGGCGAAGCCTTGAATGGGCCGGTCATGGCGGTCGAGAATACCCTCGTGAGGAGCCTGACATCGACTAATCGGCACGCGGAATCATCTTTGGTCGTGGTCGGGACCAGAGCCTGCAATGGCACCGTACCTGACGTTACGACCTGTGGCCCTTGAACCCTGGCCCTCGGGCCGCACCCTGCGCCGAGCAGTAGAATGCCTGTGGCCAAAGTTGTATAGCATAATCTGGATATTATCACGGCATTTTCCTCATAGCCGATTAAACCCATACTTGCGAGCCTGAAGAGTAACTACATTGGTACGCTGATTGCTCTGCGTCGAGTTAAGCTGGTGTAGCGACCTCACCACCTCCGCCGGCAACTACCCCGCTCGCCTTAACGATACCGTAGTCGCCGGAGACAAATCCGTGCTTCGTAAGATTCACCGGCACAATGATAACCAAAAAGAAAAAGTCCACCGTGTAGGCGAGCCCCGTGGCCGAGACAGTGTCTGTCTCGTCTGTAAGAACCGAGTTCGGACATCCGTCAGTGGCTGCCGCATTCTCGGGGTTCGGGAAGGATGTAAGGCGCTGCGCTCGCCGTAATACGCGACTTTGCACCGAGCGCCAAGGCGCCAAGGTGTTCCGCGGCAGCCCGGTCCCTCTCGGCCAATAGATGGCTGTAAACGCGCAATGTCGTGCTGGCGTCCGCATGGCCCAGCCGACCAGCAACTGTCCGAATGTCTATCCCCGCACCGACCAATTGAGTTGCGCTGAAATGGCGCAAATCGTGGAACCGGGTCGGGATAGCTGATTGGCGTGCCAGTCGCCAGTACGCGCGTCCGAGCCCATCGGGCAGGCATGGCCGGGAACCGTCTGCATCACGAGACAGGACATAGGGGTCACTGACGAGTTCGGTCCCAACGGTCCTGGCGTACTTCTCCTGCTCGAGACGTCGCTCGTCCAAAAGTCCAATCATGGCAGGATCGAGTGCGACATCGCGGGTTTGGTGGGTCTTGGTGTCACCGATGTGGATTTGTCCAGGTGTGACGGTCAGCGACCGGGAAACCGTTAGCCGCCTCTGATGTGGATCCACGTCACTCCATCTAAGCCCGCACAACTCTCCACGACGCATTCCCGTTACAGCTGCCAAGGCGATTGCTGTGGAAAGCACGGAATCTTCGCGCCCTCGAGCGGCGGCGATCAGCTTGGTCACGTCGGTCACGGACGGGGCTGTTACCTGTGGGCGCCTCGTAGTCGGCGGGCTGGCTCTATCAACGGGATTGGTGCCTATGAGCCCCCACTTGACTGCCCGTCCGAGAGAGGCATGCAGCAGCGCGTGACTGCGACGGATCGATGCGGGCGACAGGCCATGCTCCAGCAGGGACCGGTAGTAACTATCGATGTCCCGCGCGGTCAACCTGTCGATCCGCTTCGTCCCGAGAGCGGGAAAAATGTCGTGCGTTGCAAGCCTTCGGTACTCGTGGATCGTTCGTGGTGTCCGCTGGGGGGAGACGTCATCGAGCCAACGAAGGATGAGTTGGGTGACAGTTATCGCTTGCCCCGCCAAAACTTTTCCGGCGGAGACCTCGGCTACAAGTTTGGCAAGTGCCAACTGAGCTTCTCGTTTACTGCCATGAACTGTGCGGTTGACGTGGGTGGTCTTACCCTCAACGCGTCCGGCGTAGACGCGGACCAGCCACTTGCCAGCTCCCTTCTCCGCGATTGAACCCTTCATGTTTGCTCCCCAGCCGAAAGTTGCACCAAAGTTGCACTGCACACACTAGGGCAGAGGTAGGACGAGTATCCTGAAACACAAAGACCCTGCTAGGGAGCACTACCTTGAGGTGGGGGCGGGGAGGATCGAACTCCCGGCGCGCAGATTAAAAGTCTGCCGGTCTACCACTGACCTACGCCCCCGGTGCCCGATTGAGCGGCGGTACGGGTTCATCCTAGGTTGGCGCAACCCCGGCTGGGAGGAGCATGAGCAAACCGAGGACGATGCACGTGGTTGCCAGGACCACGCCGTCGATGACCGCCCGCTGCCTGCCTCGGCGATGGCGGGCGAGGCCAAAGCCGGCCGTTATCGCGAGGCCTGTGGCGAGCCCTCCGACGTGCGCCTGCCAACCGATGCCCGGTACGGCAAAACCATAGACAAGGTTGATCACTATGAGGAAAATAATTCCCGAGGTGTTGGCGGCCGCCCGGCGTGCCATCACAAAATAGGCACCGAACAAGCCAAATATCGCTCCGGACGCCCCTACTGCTGGTGCGCTCAGCTGGGTTATGCCCAGCGCAGACGCCGGCGCGGCGAGCGGGTTGACGAGCAGGTAGTAAGCGACCGACCCGCCAAGCCCGCACACGAGGAAGAGCCCAAGGTAGCGCCACTTCCCAAGGGCGGGTTCGATGGCGCGCCCGATTATGTAGAGCGAAAGCATGTTTAGCCCGATATGGGTGATGTTGACGTGCAGGAAGATGCTCGTGAACAACCGGTACCACTGTCCCTCGACCTGGATGAGGTAGCCCTGCACGCCGAACCTGTCGAGGATCGACTGGTCCGAGTCCACGAAACCCTGGTCTGCGCTCGTCACCAGGTAGACAGCGACGCAGATCGCGATCAACCCGAGTGTCACAGGCGTCTGGGAAAGCGACGGGACGCCGGGCCTCCCGGGCCTGTAGCGCACCACCGGGGAGGTCTTTGCGTTTTGGCGGACGCAGTGGCGGCAATGCCACCCAACCGGGGCCTGGACCATGCAATCGGTACAAATGGGCTGGTTGCACGACCGGCATACGGAGGACGCCAGCCGGTCGGGATGGTAAGCGCAGCGGGTGTTCGGCCCGAGCGAGCCAGGGGGAGCCGGAGCGCTCGGGGCTCCGGGAGCGCCTGAAGGGTACCCGGTTGGCTGGCCCGTCACAGCTTGGCCGGGAGGCTGTGGACGGGGCGCCCCAGGAGCCTGGGGTAGCGGGGGTGGCCCGGGAGGCTGCGGGGCTGGTGGGCGGGGAGCCGGCGATCCAGGCGGGCTCGGCCATGCGGGGGGAGAAGTGGAGGGCGTTGGCCATGCCGGCTCGTCCGGCGACGAGCCGCTGCCCCAACCCTGTGCCTCGCTGCAGCCCAACGCCTACGCCTCCGGGGCCCCGGCCGCGGCCGCGGCTGCGGCTGCGGCTGCAGGCGGATGGGCGGGCATGTTCCACCGGTCTACCGCAGGGTCGCCATGCTCCCAGCCGAGCACACTGAGAGTGGCAGTGCCCAGGACGAACAGCCTCCCGTCGGTGGGCGGCCGGCGCAGCCAGCGGGCGGCGATGACCCTCATGATGTGACCGTGGGCAAATATCAGCGCAGCTGACCACGAGGGCAGCGACAGCACGGGCCTCAAAGCTTCGTCGGCTCGGGCGCCAACCTCGTCTGGCTCCTCTCCTCCGGGCCATGGGCCATCCCATATTGACCAGCCCGGGTATAGCTCACGGATTTGAGCCGTGGTCATTCCTTCGAGGTCGCCATAATCCCACTCTTCGAGGCTGGAGGAGATTTCCGGGGCAAAGCCTGCCAATTGGGCGGTCCGGATGGCGCGTTTGCGCGGGCTCGACAGGACTAGCTCGAAATGCACAGGCAATAGCAGGGGTTTGAGCGCCACCGCCTCTGCCTCACCCGCCGCCGTAAGGTCGAGATCAGTGCGGCTCGTGTGCCGGCCTAAAACGCTCCATTCAGTTTGCCCGTGCCTGACGAGCCATAGCGACTGAGCGCTCATATTTCGCTGGCGGTTTCATTACTCGGCGTCGCGGGAAACAAACGAAATAGTGGGGCGCGACGGTCCTGGCTAACCGAGAGGGCGGCGAGCTTATGTGCCTTGTGCCGATGGCGGCGGACGAAGGCCCGGCGGGTGGCGTCGGCGATGAGCCGACAGTTGTGGCAGGTGGGAGCGCAGTTGGTAAGACCTGCGACCTTTCCCTGCCGCCGGAAAAGTCGAGCGCTCGCGCTGCGAGGACGTCGGTCGAGGCTTTCCTCGGTGCGAAGGGCGGCCCGGAGAGCGCGATCGCTCTCGTCGCAAGTGAGCTCGTGACGAACGCGATCGTGCACGCCAGGACTGCGGTCCGTTTCACGGTCGAGCTGGCCCCTGATTGCCGCAGTGCTCTCGTCGAGGTCCATGACGGGCGGTTGCCTGGCCCACGGCCTTTCCCGGTCGGGCAACCCGGAAGCGACACCAGCCGTGCTACGCACAGGATCAGTGGGCGGGGCCTTGCCCTTGTGGACAGCCTCTCGGACGAGTGGGGTATGAAGCCCGAGCCGAATGGGAAGACGATGTGGGCTGTCGTGGCCCTCGATGCCGACCCGGCCCACCCGGAGCGCGGCTAAAAGGGCTCGACGGATGGGCAGGTGGGTGCGAACGGTGCGCAAATGCCCCCTGCCTCCCTATTCCTCTCAGGCATCGCGCTTTACTAGCGCGTAGCCCGCCACCACCAAGAGGGCGAGCACGAAGAGAACGAGGTCGCCCGTCCCCCACCACGCCGTCAAGGCGTGCGACTGGCGGGTTACCTCCTCCAACTGAGAGCCGGCTTCGGTCGGCCAGTACTCGTTGAGCGGGTTTTGGATCGACGACGGGAGGAACGAGAAGACAATTGGCCCGATCCAAAGGACCCCTACCGCCACGGCGATCGCGGCAGCTGCATTGCGGAAAAGTGCACCGAGGCTGAGCCCGATAAGGCCGACGAGCACGGCGTCCAACCCCATCCCGATCACCGCGCGGAGGACGTCGTTGTCGCCGAGACCTGGGTCGTAAAAGGCAGGGAACGCCGACAGGACTGCATGGCCGACGAGGAAGTTGATGAAGGTCATCACCTCGCCGGCGACGAACATCACGACGCTGAAGACCACGACTTTTGCCAGGAGCACCCTGATCCTGCCCGGGGTCACGAGCAAAGTCGACGTGATCATCCCGCTCGAGTACTCGTTGGTCACGACGAGGACACCCAGGACGCCAAAAGCGAGCAGCCCGAAGAGCCAACCGGACTGGATGACACCGACCGGGTCGGTGATCGCCCGTTGACCATGGTGGGGCGCTCCGTAAGCAGCCCAGGTGATCAGCGCCGAAAGGCCAATGACGAGTGCAGCCGAGACGGCGACCGTAATGAAAGTCGAGCGCAATGTGCGCATTTTTGTCCACTCGGAGCTGAGCGTGTTGGCGAACGTGGGAGGCCCCTGGGTTACCGGCCTTTGTGGCGCGAAGGTCATCGTCTGAGCCTGTGTCACGAGCCGCTCCCGGAAGGGGCCGCCCCGGAGGGAGCTAAACTGTGAGCCTGGAACTCGAAATCGTCCCGGGTGAGCTCCATGAACGCCTCCTCCAAAGAAGCCTCGACAGGTGAAAGCTCGTGGACAGGGGCACCGGCCTGGAAAGCAATGTCACCGACTGCCGAGGCCTCGAGCCCAGTGACGACCAATACCCCGTCGGCACCAACTGTTACTTTCGCCCCGGCAGATTCCAAGCGGGGCTGGACAAGTTGGGGCATCGGCGTAAGGAGGCGGACGACCGAGCCGGAGCTCTTTTTTATGAGATCCTCCACGCTCGAGTCTGCGATCAAGTGGCCCCGTCCGATGACGATGACATGCGATGCCGTCACGGCCATTTCGCTCATGAGGTGGCTCGAGACAAAAACCGTGCGGCCCTGGGCGGCGAGATGTTGAAGGAGCGTACGTACCCAAAGGATGCCTTCAGGGTCGAGGCCGTTTACGGGTTCGTCGAACAGGAGCACCGGCGGGTCCCCGAGGAGGGCGGCCGCAATCCCGAGCCGCTGCGACATGCCCAGGGAAAAGGTACCGGCACGCCGCCCTGCCACCTCGGTGAGGCCGACCAGGTCGAGGACTTCGTCGACACGCCTGGCCGGGATACGCGACCCTCGGGCCATCACGAGCAGGTGGTCACGGG
>DATJMJ010000171.1:0-26807 GCA_035508795.1 Acidimicrobiales bacterium | reverse complement strand
GATTTGAGCCAGTCGACCCCACCGATCACTCGGTCGCTCAGTTGGTCCGCCCACTGGGCGACCTCGGGGCCGGGGGCACCCCGCTCGTCGGGGGGGACGGCCCCTCCTCCCGCTGGTGACGCGCCAGCGGCCGATAGTTGCTGCGTGGGAGCAGCGTCGCTTTCCGGCATGGGGGCACACTAGCCCTCTGGCCGCGCCAAATACCTGTGCTTAGTGCACGGACAGCTTGTCGACGACCGCCTGGTCGGTGGGGCCGGGATTGAGCATCCAGAACAGCACCCAACTGCCCTTCTTGTCCCCGAGCGACATCGTCTGGTTGCCGGCCACCGAAGTGAGCTCGGCGGTGGGCGCACCCCAGCCCGCGAGGGTCTTGGCGTAGGAGCTGGCTACGAAGGCCTCAGCGCTCCAGCCGTGCATCGGGGTTGTCACTTCCAGTTCGTGGAGCACCCCTGTCCCGGCAAGCCGTAATACGAGGCCGAGGCCGTCAAAACCGCCGAAATCGGGGCCGTCGTACTTGGCGCTCTCCCAATAGGCGCTCTGGTTGTCGCTGACGACGTTGCCGAGGCCTCCCAAGTCGTCGTCTGCGTGGTTGCCCCTTTGGGCCAGCTCGTAGACGTCGGTCACCGAAAGGGCCGGGTACTTACCCTTCGCTGGTAGGGGGGCCGTCGACGGCACGGCATTGTCCCCACCGGACTGGCCTGCCGAACGTCCTTTGTTTGCATCCGGCCCGTGCCTGAACACGGTGAGAGCCACAGCCGAACCCGCCAGCAGCATTGACACCACGACCACCGCCGTTATCCGCCCACTACGGTGACGCGGACGGGCGGGGCCGAGCGCTGCGGGCCTCCGCTGCTCGTCGCTCGGCAAAGCAAGAGTCCCGCCAGACGTCCGCGGCCCTGAGACGACCGGGGCCCCGCTGTCCGACGGCCGCGAAGAAGGCGGAGCGACATGGGCCTGCGCCCCGGGCGAGGGCGACTTACCGTTGGAGCTGGGCTGGACCGTGGCCGCCGTACCCACGGGGCGACGTTCGATGCTCAGGTGCAGCTCGCCTCCCGGGTCGGCCGCCGGCGAGCCCATGCGCTTGCGGATGTTGTTGAGCGCCCCTCCGAGGGCCAAGGCCGACCCGATCCTTTGTGCGGGCTCTTTGACCAGCATGGAAGCTACGAGATCACCGAGCCCATCGGGGAGGGACGGCCTCAGGTCGCCGACGCTGGGAGGCGGCTTTTGGACGTGGGCAAGCGCGGTGGCGATATCCGTGTTCTCGTGGAAGGGGGGCTCCCCGGCAAGCATTTCGAAAAGGACGACGCCGAGCGAGTAGATGTCCGCCCGCCCATCGGGCTCCTGTCCCTGCACCTGCTCAGGCGAGACGTACTTGGGGGTCCCGAGGAACGTCCCGTTAGCCGTAAGGTCCCCACTGAGTGCGGCCGCCTTCGCGATGCCGAAATCTGCGACCTTTACGCGGAAAATACCTCCTCCCTCGTCCCGCAGGAGCACGTTGGCAGGCTTGATGTCCCGGTGGACGAGCCCGTGAGCATGCGCGTGAGCAAGAGCGTCGGTCACCTGGGACGTTATTTCGAGCGCCAACCCGGCAGGCAGCGGCCCGGAGCGCAGCATGAGGTCACGCAGGGTCTCTCCGGGGACGAGCTCCATCACAATGAAGGCTGTACTGGGCTGGTCCGGCCATGCCATTTCGATGCGTTGCTGCTCATCGCGTGCCCACCCGCTCGACAACAGCGTGCCGGGCGAGGCGCCGTCGTCGCCTATGGCTTCGACGCCGGCGTCGAAAATGGCGACGATCCCAGGGTGGACGAGGCGAGCCGCCGTGACGGCCTCCCTCCTGAAGCGCTCGCGCAGCATCGGGTCAGCGGCAAGGTGGGACAGCAGCATCTTGACGGCCACGGGCCTGCTCAAGACATCGTCGCGGCCTTCCCAAACCTCTGCCATGCCGCCTCGTGCCAAAAGGCGCACAAGACGGTACCGCCCGGCCAAAGCACGTGGCACTCCTGGTGCAACGCCTGCCACGACCAAACAGGCTATCGCCTCTTGGTAGCTGTGGGCTTGCCATAGTGCCTACAGCCGGGGTGACGGCCGGGCGCTTGCGACAGGCCCTGGCCGCTTAGCTCACCTGTCGCGGGCCACCCACGCCACGCCGATAGCCCCCGGCCCGGCGTGAGTGCCGACGACTGGGCCGATGTCCCCGACGACCCTCGGGTGGTCAGTCTCGATGTCGCCCAACATCTCGAGGAACTCTGGAAAATCAGGCGCATTGGCGCTCATCGCGGCCAGTCGTTCGACAGGGGCGACGGCACGGACCTTGTCCGCCAGGTAATGCAACGACCGAGCGCGTGTTCGCTGGCGAGATTCTTGCTCTACAACACCATTGCGCACCTCGACGACGGGCTTGATGGAGAGGAGCGTGCCGAAGGCAGCCGCGGCACCGCCGATACGGCCGCCTCTCCTGAGATTTTCGAGGGTATCGATCGCCCCGAAAACGGACAGCCTCTCCCTCGTGGACTCCGCCGCTGCAACCACTTCTGCCATGGCGGCCCCACCGGATGCGGCCTGCGCGACCGCCATGCAGATCATGCCCTCGCCGATCGTTGCGCTCAGCGAATCGACGACGGTGACCGGCAAGGTGGTGAACTCCCGGGCGGCGTGGCTTGCGGCTTCGTTACTGGCAGAGAGCTTCGAAGACAACGTCACACAGACAACCCCCTCTGCCCCTGCCGCCTCGAGGGCCCCGAACGCGGCCGCGAACGCACCTGGCGACGGCGCCGAAGTCTCGGGGAGCGTCGGTGACACTGCACAACGCGCCCAGAACTCCTTGGTCGTCAGCTCCTCGCGGTCAACGAACTCGGTTTCCCCGAACCGGACCCGCAAGGGCACGAGCACGACACCCAGATCCGCGGCAAGCGGCGAGGGGAGGTCGCACGCGGTGTCGCAAACTACGCCAACCGTCAAAGCTTTTCCTCCTTCGGGACAGAGCCGGTCAGCCGGTCAGCCTCCTTGAAGCCGGGGCCCCAGATTGCCAATAGGCGTGCCGTGCGCAGCGGAGCTTAGCCCGACGGTGCTCTGGGGCCTGGTTTTCGGGGTGAGCTCCCGGGCACCGGGGCGACGCGGAGCCATGCCTCATGACCAGGACATACCTCGTCAGGGCGCGGGAGATCTGTGCCGCGCCATGAGGCCGGTCAGCTCACTCGTCCGGAGCAGCCGAGCCGATGTGTAAAAAACTGCCCCGCCCGCCCCGATCACAAGGCAAAGACGCAGAGCGGACAATGCAACCGAGCTGGGAGCGGGGACCAACCGAAGTACGACCCACACGGCCCCTGCCATCACGCCCGTTGCAGCGAATACCTTCGCCCACCAATTCGCGGCCACTGTAACCCGGGCGCTCTCACGCAGCCGCCACCAGGCAAACGGGAGCGCCAAGGTATACCCGCCGATCCACGCAGCCGTGAGGCCGCGCGCCCCGAAGGCTGGGTACGCAGCGGCCGCCGCCACAACCGTGATGGTATTTTCGAGCACGTACAACCAGAACATCGAGCGGGTGTCCTGTTTGGACTGGAAAGCCCGCATCAAAAGGAGGTAGGTACTAAAACCCGGGAGCCCGAGAGCGAAAATGGCAAGCAGCACCCACGTCAGGTGGGCGGACGGCGCTGCGAAATTGCCGTGAGCGAGAGCCAGGACCACGACTGGCCGGGCGACAAGCGCGTAGCCGACGCCGGCGGGGACGACGAGCAGGACCGTTACGCGCACGGCCTGGCTCATCCGGGAGGCAAAGCGCTCCCGTTCCCCGTTCGACCATAATTCTGCGAGGTCGGGCGCCACTGCATAGGCGATCGAGACAGCCAGCACAGCGTGCGGCAGGAGCATAAACGCATACGCATAGCTGAAAGCCGAGAAATTGCCTCCCGTGCGGAGGAACAGCACCGTCACAAGAGTGAAGGAAACCTGGTTCGCGACGACGGCCCCGAGAGTCCAGCCCGAGAGCCTCCCGATAGTTCGCAGGGCCTGGTGGCTCGGGAGCCAGCGCAGCCGCAAGGGGATGCCTGCACGAAAGATAGCCGGCAACTGGGCCAAAAGTTGTGCCAAATAGCCTGCGGTCGTCCCGATCCCGACGACTGCAAGAGCAGTGGTGTCCTTCCTGTAAGCGCCGACGGTACCGTGAGGGAGCAGCCTGTCTGCGACCACCAGGGCAGCAATTGTCACGACATTTGCGACGACGGGGCTGAAGGCAACGGCCGCGAAACGGCGCCGCGCGTTCAGCAACGCCGTCGTCAGTGTGATCAACCCGATGAAAAGCAACTGCGGCGTAAACAACTTGAGCCACGCAGTCGCCAGTGCCTTTTCGGCCGACGTCTGCGCGCCGGGGTGTTTTGCCAGGAAGTAGAAGTCGATGACGGCCGGGGCACAGAGCCAAAAAAGCAAGGTGGCCACTATCAGTACGACGGTCAGGAAACAGACCACCGCCGGCACTGCGTCGTCGTCTTCATGGCGGTCGTGGCGGCCGAGGGACTGCATGAGGACCGGCAGCAGCGTCGCCGACAACACCCCGCCCAGGAGCAGTTCGTAGATCGTGTTCGGCACCGTGTTGGCCTGGTTGTAGGCATCCGAAAGCGTGCCCTGCCCGAGGACCCAGGCAACCGCGAGCACACGGCCAAACCCGCTGAGCCGGGACAGGGTCGTCCCCACAGCCATAACGACCGCGTTCCTGGCAACCGTGGGAGCCCCCGCTGCCCGCGCCGGGACGAGCGGCGGACCGGCGGGCCCTGGAGCGACGGCCGCAACGGCTGCGGGGTGGTCGACGTAAGCGGTGGGACGACCGGCGGCGGGCCCTGGCAGCACCGTCAGGACCTTCGAGACCCGGACCCGCGTCGGCCCGTCTCGGCCCGGGTGAGCCGCCTCCGGGCCCAGTGGCCCGTTTGACAGCGCGGTCCTCCGTCTCAGCCGGGCGCCATGCGCCCGGGGCGGCTCGCACGAGCCGGTGTGCCGGCGGGGATGGGAACAGCCGGCGTTGGCTGGGAGGCTTCTCCGTCCGAAGCTCGCGGCACAAGCTTGCGCGCCCGGCGGCCGTGACGTGCATTGCGGGCCCACCAAACTGCCAGGAAAAACGCCGCCCCCGCCATCACGGCGAGCGCCACGCCGCTCGTCGCAGTCGAGCGGACCGTGTCCGTGCTCTCGGCGATCTCGAAGTCGCCGTTTGGCGTCCCGAGCGCAAGTGACAGCTGGAAGACCCCGCTCGTCCTCACGGCGACAGGGATCTGGAGAGTGGTCGTCTTGGTGATGGTGAGAGCGCAACTTTCCGAACCCGCTCCGATGGGGGAGCAGGCCCCTTCCCTGAACTTTTCGGGTACGAAGCTCAATTCGTCGCTCGAGAGCAGCAGCCGGACGGTGGCGGGCGCGGAAGAGGTGTACAGGATCGCGAGCGGCAGGCGGCTGTCGTGAGAGGTCAGGGTGATGGATGCCGGAGCAGGCAGGCGGATCCTGGCAAGTTGCAGACGGGCAGCATTGTCTGCGGCCGTGATGATGGCGGCTCGTTGCTTCCCGTTGAACACAGACGAGAGGCTCACCAGGAGCTGCTGGTCGAGGGCGCTCACGGCCGGGGAGGCTCCCCCGTACACGTCGCCATCGGCGGAGACTTCGTCCGCCGCCTGTTGCAGCCCGCCCGCCCCTTCCAGCTGAGCCCCCTCCGTCGGCCCTTCGAGCGAGCGTTGCATGCTGGTAGCCGGGACCTGGGAGAACTCTTCCGCCAACGTCGTTGCCTGGACCAACGGGTCGCCCTGCAGCCCTGAGAGCACGACGGTGAGGAACACGGGGCTCACGACGGTGCCGGCGGCGGGCAGCAAGACGACCCCGCGACGGTCCCCGGGCGCTTCGAGGTCGATCATCGCCAGCTCGGCGAGGACCTGGTTGGCGACAAGGACCGCTTGACCGGGCGCCGATGCTCCGGCAACGCGCGAGGAGAGCTCGGTGTCTGCTCCGATCACCTCGAGGGAGGTACCGCCCTCTCGCATGCTGGCAGGCTCCGCGAATGTCAACCCCAGCTGCGTAGCCGGGAGCGGGCTGAGATCTGCCTCCGGCACCGTCACCTGGCGCGCGCCGGAGGACACCAGGGCGGCCAATGTCGTCGGGTCGGTCCCATCAGGGAAAGCCCACACACGAGTGCCCGGCGAGCTGCCGAGCAGGTCCCCGAGGGCCGAGCTACCTTCTGCCAGCTCCGTGGCGAGGTCAGCCGAAAGCCCCGAGCTCACAAGGCTGGGCATGTCGACTGGCAGCGCTGTCGACGGGAGCAGTTCGTCACCCGAGCCGATTGCTGAGCGTAAGGCTGCGACGGCAGCCTTACCCTCCGGGCCGGCCCGGGCCATCGCCTCGACCGTAGCCACGTCGGCTGCCACCGTCATCGGGACATGGTGTGCGGCGAGCTGCGCAGTGTCCGATGCAAGCTCGGCCTCGGCAGGACCGGGCAGGAGCCCTGGCGCGCCGGTTTGCGGATTGACGGGCACCGAGGCTGCCACTGGTATGACGAAGCTGGCTCGAAGCGGTTGGAGGCTGCTGGCATCCTTGCCCGCGTAGACAAGGAAGGTAGTAAGGGGCTGGCCGACCCGGACGCCCTCCGGCAACTTCTCGAGGAAGACCTGTACCGGGTAGACCCCTGTGCCGAGCGACAGAGCACCGAGAGGGATCTCGACCTCGGCTCCCCCGTCCGGCCCTCGTGCGAGGTCGCTCAGGGGGACCGGCCCCGTCGGAGGCGAGTAGAGGTAATTGGAGACCTGGCCGGCGAGCGCTGCTTGGAACTCGGAACGAGCACTGAGAGCTCCGTAAAGGACGACGGCCAGCGACTCGGTGGAAGCGTCACTTGCCGTGACCTGGAGCTCCATGTCGAACGTGCTCTGAGCAGGCCCGACCCAAGCTGTCTGAGACAGCAGCTCGAGCGAATCGGGGCCGGCGAGTACGTCGGGCCGAGGTGGTTGGAGATTTGGCGTGCCGCCGCCGCGCTGGGTTGACGGGGAAGGCGAGGCCGCGGAGGCCGGAGAAGCCGGGGCACGCCCGGAAGCACCGGCGGGCGCGGGGGGCCACCAAGCCCCCCAGAGCGCAGTACCCACCGTTAATACAACTGATACAACGAGCGCATGCCCCCGCCGCGGCGCACGCGGTAACGACAAGCCGGGTCGCAGAGCCGCCGGCACGAGCCTCACTTCCGCGCCATGCCTAGTCAGGCACCGTGGCGCCGGTACGAGCCGACAGCACGCACAGGCCGTCGGGATCTTCCCGGAAACCCGCCCAGCGGTAAAGAGCCAGCGCCGCCCCATTGCCTTTCTGCGTATTGACAGCGACGTGGGCGGCACCAGCCTTGCGCAGCCACACGAGCCCGTCCATGAGGAGCCTCTTGCCGAGCCCCCTCCCCTGCGCTTGGGGTACCACTGCCAGACGCTGCACGAAGCCACGCCCGCCCGAAGCTCCGCAGATGGCGTACCCCTCCACCTTGTGCCCCTCACCGAGGACCACGCGGAGCCGGGCACTTTCGGTCGCCCCGAGGGCCTCCCTCAACCCTGCGCGGTCGAGGCGCCAAAACGGGCTGAAGGCCGCGGCGTCGACCTCGAGCACTCCTGTTTTGCGCCAGAACCGTGCCCTTCGCACGGCAGGCCCGGGCGGAGCCGGCGGGAGCGGTGCAGGAGCGTCGAGGACCAAAAGGTGCAGTTGTTCCTGGACCTCGAAACCCGCTTCGACAAAACCTCGCTGCTCGTGCCGCCCCAACGCGCCGGTCACGACTCGCTCGTACCCCTTGGCCGCAAGCGCCTTCAGGCAGTACCGGGCGAACTCGGCGGACACAGGCCGGCCGTCGGGCAGAGGTGCCAGGAAAGCGACCGACCGGTCCGCTCGCCAGCAGCCCGCCCTCGCTCGTTCGCCGCCCATCCGCAGAGTGGTCGCAGCGGTCCCCGTGAGCGGTAAACGGCGCGCCGAAGAGCCCCTTCTGGCCGCTACGAGGGCTTCCTGGCTCATTTGCGCCCGCCCCAGACTAGTGCCGGCTCAACGAGGCGGCAGGACATGCCGATACCGGTAAGTGGTGATCGACCTACCCGCCGTCTTACGCCACGTAGTGGAGCAGGGCGCTTCCGACCTGCACATCAAGGTCGGCTCCGCGCCGAGGGTCCGGATCAATGGCGACCTGCGCATGACCCCGTTCCCCACCGTAGCGCCCGAGGAGTGCGAGGAGCTGGTGCAGGTCATCCTCCCGCCCGAACGCTTGGAGGAGTTCAAGGAGACGGGCGAGGCCGATTTCTCCCTGTCGGTCAGCGGTCTGGGGCGGTTCCGCTGCAATGCTTTCCGCCAGCGCGGCACGGCGGGCCTCGTCCTGCGGCGAGTGCTCCCGAGCGCCCTGTCGGCGACAGACCTCGGGCTCCCCCCGGTCGTGACCAGGCTGGCAGAGGAGCAGCGCGGCCTCGTCCTCGTCACCGGGCCGACGGGCTCGGGAAAGACGACGACCCTCGCCGCCATGATCGACCATATAAACAACAGCCGGTCGGCCAACATCATCACTATCGAGGACCCGATCGAGGTGCTCCACAGGGACAAGATGTCGATCGTCAGCCAGCGCGAGATCGGCACCGATACGCGCAACTGGTCCCAGGCCATGCGCCGGGTGCTGCGGCAGGATCCCGATGTCATCCTCGTCGGGGAGATGCGGGACGCCGAGACGATCCAGGCAGCCCTGTCGGCGGGCGAGACCGGCCACCTCGTCCTTTCGACCCTCCACACGACCAATGCCACCGAGACGGTGAACCGCGTCGTCGACTTTTTCCCGCAATTCCAGCAGCGTCAGGTCCGGATCAGCCTGGCATCAGTGCTACGGGGCGTTGTGAGCCAGCGCCTCGTCCCGCGCGCCGACGGCGTGGGCCGTTGTGTCGCCGTGGAAGCGATGGTCATGACCGGGCGTATATACGACCGCATCCTCGACCCCACCGGGGGCTCGGGCGAAACGATCGAGGACGTCATAGCCGAAGGCGAGTACCACGGCATGGTCACTTTCGACCAGAGCCTGTTCAACCTGTTCAAGGCGGGCGAAATCTCGCTGCGGGCTGCCCTCCAGGCAGCGACGAACCCACATGACTTCAGGGTCGCGCTGCAGACCGCCGGGCTGCTGCCGGCGGTCTGAGGCACCAGCCGGTTTAAACCGCACGGAGGCAGTCGGGGGGCCCGTAGGCTCGCGGTCGTGGTCCCGGAAAGGCTCATGCCCGTGCTGGGCGAGGCAAATGAGCTGGCGTCTTTGTTCGACAAGTGCGGCGCGCGCCTCTACCTGGTCGGGGGGGCAGTCCGGGACGCGTTCCTCGACCGGCTCGGCCCTGGTAGCGACCTGGACTTCACGACTGACGCGCTGCCTGAGCGCACCGAGCAGATCCTGAGAGGCTGGGCGGACAGCACCTGGTCGCAAGGGAAGCGCTTCGGCACGATCGGCGCTTCTCGTGGGGGACGCCGGGTCGAGGTCACAACCCACCGCTCCGAGGAGTACGACCCCTCGTCCCGCAAGCCCGACGTCGTTTTTTCCACGGCGCTCGAAGCGGACCTTTCGCGCCGTGATTTCACGGTCAACGCGATGGCGATCTCGCTCCCGGACGTCGTGCTCGTGGACCCCTTCAACGGCGTGGCGGACCTGTCCACCAAGACGCTGCGGACGCCGTTGGCAGCTGAGGCGTCGTTCACAGACGACCCGCTGCGGATGCTGCGCGCCGCCAGGTTCATCGCCGACTACGGCCTGGAGCCCGCGCCGGAGATCCTGGCAGCGGTGGGGCGCCTGAGGGGGAGGCTGGACATCGTCTCGGACGAGCGGATCCGGGAGGAGCTCGACAAGCTCATCGTTGTACCCGACCCGTCGGCCGGTTTGTGGTTCCTCGTGAGGACGGGCCTCGCCGAGGAGTTCGTCCCCGAACTACCGGCGCTCGCGTTGGAGCAGGACCCGTTGCACCGGCACAAGGACGTCCTCGCCCACACCATTGCCGTCGTGCAACGGGCCAGGCCCGACCGGCTTGTCCGCCTTGCGGCTCTCTTCCACGACATCGGCAAGCCGAAGACCCGTTCGTTCGGCCCCGGAGGCACCGTCACCTTCCACCACCATGAGCTTGTCGGAGCGAGGATGACGCGGGACCGTATGCGGGCCTTGCGCTACCCGACCGAGGACACCGAAAAGGTCGTGAAGCTCGTGGAACTGCACCTCCGCTTCCACACCTACGGGTTGGGCTGGACCGACAGCGCTGTGCGCAGGTATGTCCGCGACGTCGGCGACCTGTTGGAGCCTCTCAACGAACTGACGCGTGCCGACTGCACGACTCGCAACGCCGCCAAGGCCAAGGCTCTTTCAGACCGCATGGACGAGCTCGAGCGGCGCATAGAGGAACTGAAAGACAAAGAGGAGCTCGCAGCGATCCGCCCGGACCTCGACGGCCTCGAGGTCATGGCGCACCTGGGGCTAAAGCCCGGCCCGGTAGTCGGGCGTGCTCTTTCCTACCTGCTCGAACTGAGGCTCGACGAGGGCCCTCACGCGCACGAGGACGCGCTCGCATTGCTCGACCAGTGGTGGTCGAGCCAGCCCGAGGCCGGCCAGAGCGGCTGACCTGGCCGGCTGCGGCGGCGTGCACCGTCAACCGGGTGGCAAGTCAGACGCCTGAAGCAAAATCCTCGACCAGTTGACGGCAAACGTCGTCGTGGTACTGCACCGGCGGGGACTTCATGAAATAGGCGGACGGCCCGAGGAGCGGCCCGCCGATGCCGCGGTCCCTGGCGAGCTTGATGCAGCGCACGGCATCTATCACCACGCCCGCGGAGTTGGGCGAGTCCCAAACTTCGAGCTTCAGTTCGATGTTGAGCGGGGCATCTCCAAAATTGCGCCCTTCCAACCTGATGTACGCCCACTTGCGGTCTTCGAGCCAGTCAACGTGGTCGGACGGCCCGACGTGGATATCCCGAGCCGAGATGCCACGGTCGATTTGGCTTGTTACAGCTTGCGTCTTGGAGATTTTCTTCGATTCGAGGCGCTCACGCTCGAGCATGTTCTTGAAGTCCATATTGCCGCCGAAATTGAGCTGGTAGGTGCGGTCGAGCGCAAGGCCCCGGTCTTCGAAGAGCCGGGCGAGTACCCGATGAGCGATAGTCGATCCCAGTTGGCTCTTTATGTCGTCCCCGATGATCGGCACCCCTGCCTCCCTGAACCGCTCGGCCCATAGCGGGTCGCTGGCGATGAACACGGGTATTGCGTTGACAAATCCTGTCCCGGCTTCGAGGCAACTGCGGGCGTAGTGCTTCTGCGCCTCCTCGGAACCAACGGGGAGGTAGGAGACAAGGACGTCGGCTCCGGCCGAGCGCAGTACCTCTGCGACGTCGACCGGTGCCGCCGGCGACTCTTCGACTGTCTGGCGGTAGTACTTGCCAAGCCCGTCGAAAGTCGGGCCGCGCAGGACCTCGACACCTAGCTCGCCGACATTTGCGAACCGATAGGTGTTGTTTTGCCCCGCCCAGATGGCCTTGCTCACGTCCTGGCCCACCTTCATGTTGTCGACGTCGAACGCCGCCACGACCTCTACGTCCCGTACGTGGTACCCGCCGAGGACGACGTGCATCAACCCCGGGACCCGATCGTGCGGGCTCGAACCGCGGTAATACTCCAGGCCCTGTACCAAAGAACTGGCACAGTTGCCGATGCCCGCGATCGCCAGGCGGATCTTTGACATTTTTGAGACCTTCCTTTTTTGTCGTCGTTACGGTTCAGTCGAGCCTGGAGGCGCCGCAGGCCCTCCGCCAGCGGGGCCACGCGGCCTTTGGAGCTGCGATGCGCTCGCGAGCGGGACGAGCCTTTTTGTTTGCCGCCGCCAGTCCGCCAGCCCATCTGCCCGACCCTCGGCCCCGGCGGTGGCCGGGCCCTCGCCGCGCACCGGATCCCGTTCTTCCCGGATGAGCCTGTCGAGCCAGGAAACGTGGCTCGAAAGCTCTTCTTGCTGGCGCTCGGACAGGACCAGCATGTAACGGTCCTCGCGCCGGGCCCTCGCGCGCGCCGCCATTTGCGCCAGCCTCTCACCGAGCACGGCACGTCGCTGCTCGAGCATGCCGAGGCGAGCCTCGGGGGGCAGATAGCGTGCGAACGCCAACCGGAGGTTGAACGAGCGGTCGTCGTCCCCGCTCTTGCGGCTGTCCGCCAACAAATCCTCGAACATCTGGGCGCCGAGCGGGGTGATGGAGTACACCTTGCGCCGGCGGCTCGAGCGCCGCTCGAGCGGCTCGGCATCGCTTCCGCCATCGCTTGTGCCCCTGCTCTGGGCTATGACCCGCACGGCGCCGGCCACCTCGAGGCGCGCCAAGGCCGGGTAGAGCGAGCCGAAAGAAACCGCGCCCGAGAGGCCAAAGACATCCGCCAACTGCTTCTTGAGCTCGTAACCGTGCATCTCCTGTTCCTTCAGCAGGCCAAGGACGGCCATCTCGAGCATCGGTTCTGGATGTTAGCACGATATATCGGTCCGCTACATCGTTCAGCTATATCCGCCTCATTGCTCTCCCCACCCGGCGGCTCAGTCCCTCAACATGTCCCGACCTGCACCTCGGGCGGCCGGCGGGGCGCGATCCTCGAAGCCCGTGGCTTCTCGGACGAGGGCGACCGGCCCCTGGAGCGTCAGTCAGGGGTGCGCACCCAGGTACGCTGTTGAGCCGTGGTCTGCCGATGGCTATGAGATTTCTCCCCAAAGCGGCGTCGAGCGCGGGGTCACCGTTCCGGGTCGCGGGGAACGTCGATTACCGCCTGGCGCGCAATGTCGTCGTCAGCGAGTACCGCAAGGGCCACCTGTCCCGCCTGGACATTTGCGACGCGCACCCCGAGCTCCTGCGTGCTGCCGCCGACGCCGGGGAGGACTCCCAGGAGGACTGCCCGATCTGCGAGGACGTCAAGCTGCGGCTCGTCTCGTACGTCTTCGGGCACCGCTTACCTGCTTCGGGGCGCTGCGTCGCTTCCAAGAAAGAGCTCGCCAAGCTGGCGACTCCCGGCAAGGACCTCGCCTGCTACGTCGTAGAGGTTTGCCCGAGCTGTTATTGGAACTACCTTTCGCAGGCCTTCTCGCTCTCAGCCGTCCAGCGCTACAAGAGGCAATAACGCCTCCCGGCGCCCTGCGGAGCTTTCGGGGTAACGATCGAAGGGCCCCCGGTCGCCGGGCCGTAATGGTCAGTGCCTCGTGACATCGTTGTTGCCCGTGAGACGATCGCAGGCGTCAGGTAGCATGGCAGTCGCAATCAGGCCCTGCTCCGGACCTCCCGGAGCCCTGGCGCAATACCGCGAGGTGAGCACCAGGTCCATAGGGAAAGGTAGGTGAGCCGCTGGTGCGGCCCTATGAAGTAATGGTCATTTTCGACGCCGGCCTGGAAGAAGACGCCATCCGGGCACTGGTGGACCGGTTTACCCAGCAACTGACTGCTGCTGGAGGCAAGTCGGTCAACGCAGATTTTTGGGGCAAGCGGCGCCTGGCGTACCCGGTGCGCCACCGCAACGAGGGCTACTACGTCGTCCTCGAGGCCAACGCTGAGCCCCCAGCTTTGTCGGCACTCCATCGCCAGCTAACCCTCACCGACGAGGTCATCCGCCACAAGGTGATCCGGCTTCCCGAGCGTGTAGCGGGACGTGCACGACCGTCAGCACCCTCAGCGTCCGGCGCTGGCAATGCAGCCGCTCCGGGCGCCGTTACGAATGGAGCATCAAATGGCACAAGATAACAGCGTAAGCGTCGTCGGCAACCTGACCCGGGAGCCCGAACTGCGTTTCACACCCAGCGGTCAAGCCACCGCAACCTTCGGGATCGCCGTCAACCGTACCTGGACGGACCGCCAGAGCCAGGAGCGCAGGGAGTCGACCTCGTTCTTTGACGTCGTGTGCTGGGGCACGCTCGCAGAAAACGCAGCGACCTCCCTTACCCGGGGTACCCGGGTCGTGGTCACCGGCCGGCTCGACCAACGGTCCTGGGAGACCCAGGACGGCGACAAGCGGTCCAAGGTGGAGATCACCGCCGAGGAGATCGCCCCCAGCCTTCGCTGGGCGACGGTCCACGTGACGCGCAACGAGCGCCGTAGCCCTGAGAGCTCCAACGGCGATTCGCATGCCTCCCACGATCACAGCTTCCAGCGCCCGGCGCCCGAAGCCGCCCCGGCGGCATATGGTCCCGGGCACGAGGACGAGGAGCCCTTCTAACCCCCATGGCACGTACAAACGACCGGGAGCGCAACCCCAAGCGCGCCCCGAAGGAATCGCGGCCCCGTGGCAAAAAGAAGGTATGCGTGTTCTGCAAAGAGCACGCCGACTGGGTCGACTATAAGGACGTAAACCTCCTCCGCCGGTTCATGAGCGAAAGAGGCAAGATCCGCTCTCGCCGCGTGACTGGCAATTGCACGCAACATCAGCGTGAGGTTCAGGTTGCCATCAAGACGGCGAGGGAGCTCGCCTTGTTGCCCTACGTCCAACGCACCGCCAGCGAGCGCGGGCCAGGACGGCCGCGGCCGGCTGCCGGTCGCGAGGAAGCTGCCAGTCGCACGGAAGACTCAGCGGCAGCACCCGGTGCCGACTACGAGGCCGAGGAGGAGTTCACGCCCGAGTTCGCCACCGGCCTGGCTGGAGCAGAAGCGTGACGCGCGTCGTGCTGCGCTCGGATGTCGCAAAAGTCGGCAAAAGAGGCGACATTTGCGATGTGGCCGACGGCTACGCCCGCAACTACCTGTTGCCCCGCGGGCACGCCATCCTCGCGAGCGAGGGCATCACGGACCAAGCCTCGAGGATGCGCCGGGCCCGCGAGACCAAGGACGCGCACGACCGGCAAGTAGCCGAGGGCGTCGCCCGCAGCCTTGTGCAACAGGTCATCCGGGTACCGATGCGAGCGGGGCCTGAAGGAAGGCTCTTCGGGTCTGTCACTACGGCGGTCATCGCCGACGCGGTGGCAGAACAAGCCGGTGTGCAGATCGACCGTTACAAGCTGCACCTACCCGAGCCGATAAAGACGCTCGGTACGCACGAAGTGCCTCTCAGGCTGCACAGCGAAGTGGAGTTCCCAGTGACGCTCGAAGTTGTGAGGGCCTGAGCCACCGTAGCGTTAGGCGTTTGCAGCAGCCAAAGCCAAACCCGCCGACATGGCCCGCTCGTCAAACACGGGCCATGTTGGCAAAGCGGGTGAAGTGGTCGAGGAAAGCCAGCTGGGTTGTCCCGGTCGGCCCGTTGCGGTGCTTTGCAACGATGACCTCAGCGGTCCCCCGGTCGGCAGACTCCTTGTTGTAAACCTCATCCCGGTAGATGAACAGGACGACGTCGGCATCCTGCTCGAGACTGCCGGACTCCCGCAGGTCCGCGAGCACCGGGCGTTTGTCAGCTCGCGCTTCAAGGTTGCGTGACAGCTGGGACAAGGCCAGGACGGGGACCGACAGCTCGCGGGCGAGGATCTTGAGGCCACGGCTGATCTCGGAAACCTCAACCTGCCGGTTTTCGTTAGACCCGGGGTTGGACATGAGCTGGAGATAGTCGACCACGATCAGGCCCAACCCCTCCCGGCTCTTGAGCCGGCGTGCCTTGGCCCGTACCTCCATAACCGTCAAGTTGGGGTTGTCGTCGATGAAAAGTGGAGCCTCGCCCAGCCTACCGATGGCATTTACTACCTTCGGCCAGTCCGACTCGTGCAACTTGCCATTGCGCATCCTCGAAGAATCAACACGAGCTTCAGAGCACAAAAGCCTCTGCGTGATCTCGAGGTGGCTCATCTCGAGAGAGAAGAACAGTACCGGCACCCTTTTTTCGATAGCGGCATGCGCCGCCGCCCCGAGCGCCAACGAAGTCTTGCCCATCGACGGCCGAGCTCCCAGGATCACGAGCGCACTCGCTTGAAGTCCCGAAAGGCGTTCGTCGAGGTCGGTATAGCCCGTCGGCACCCCGGTAATCGAATCGCCCCGGTTGTACAGGGCTTCCAGGTGATCGAGGCTTGCAGCGAGCAACTCTCGAAGAGGCTTGAGCGAATCCGTCACCCGCCGCTCGACGATGTCAAAAACCATGGCCTCTGCCCTGTCGAGCGTGCCAGTGACATCTTCGGGCAACGAGTAACCCATTTCGGCCATTTCGCTTGCAACTGTTATCAACCGGCGCAGCAGCGCATGCTCTTCGACGATGCGGGCATAGCGAGCCGCGTTGGCAATAGCAGGCGTGTTAGCCTGCAGCGCAACCAGGTTGCCAGGCCCGCCCGATGTCTCGAGCAAATCGGCGCGCCGCAACTCGTCGGCGACGGTAACCGGGTCCGCCGGCTCGCCTTGAGCGTAAAGAGAGCAAATTGCCTCGTAGATATGCCCGTTAGCAGGTCGGTAAAAGTCCTCGGCCTTGCAGGCCTCGACCGCCATCGAAATGGCGTCTCGCGACAACAACATCGCTCCCAACAGGGATTCCTCGGCTTGCAAGTCGTGCGGGGGAACCCGGTCGCGGCTCATCCTCCCACCTGGCTTGTCCCGGACATCGGCAACGACTTGAGCCACGGGCCTAAGCCTTACCGCTCGCGCTTGTGGGGAACCAGTAGGAAAACTCTGAGGATATCGGGTGTATTAAGCGAACACGCCGCTGAGCGTGACCCGTGCGGTCGCTCTCACCTGCTCTTTTTCGCGATGCTCCCCAGCCGCAGGACCGGCGCCGGTGCAGCTGGCCCGAGGCCTCCTGCCGAGAGCCGACCGGCACCCAAGCGGTTGACATCACCCACGAAACCACGGAGCCCATTCTACCCGTTCATGCGAACAGGCGTTCGTTCTTCCGACGAGCGGGTGACAGCGCAGACGGACCTGAGATGACTCATCCGCGCCCCTTCCACCGCCCCCTACGAAGTGCTAGCGTCATCTGCCTGGCGACGCGCTTCGGCGGTTGCCTTGGTAAACAAACGAGTTCACAAGACCGGCTCTTCCTCCGGCCCTGCCAGAGCGCAGTTCGCGCTCGTGCTGCGGACCGGCCGTCTTGCGAGTTTGCCATGCGGATCGTGCCAAGCAGACAAACGAGAGGGGAACATGAGCCAGGTTGAAGAGCAGGTGACCAGCGATGACGGGCCCCCGGCCACGCCGGAGGCGGGCGACCTTTGGGCCCGCTTCTGCGAGAGCTTAAGGGCAAAGGTAACGGACGCCAACTGGAGCGCCTGGTTGGCGCCATTGTCGTTCCGAATTGAGGAAGGCCCAAAATACATTCTAATTGCTCCTAACTTCCCGATGCGTGACCTGGTGGAAATGCGCTTTCGCGACCAGATCGAACAAGCGCTTACCGAGGTCACCGGCGAAGAGGCACCATCGGTCGTCCTGGTCGCTTTCGAACACCGTACCGCGCCGGGTGGCGAAGAGCCCCTTGCGGGGATGGTGGAGGACCGTGTATTGGGCGCCCCCAGCGGTGACAATTCGGGAAATGCCGGCAACCAAAGCAACGAAGGCAGCGGAGCGGCCGGGGCGGCCGTCCTCACCCCCGAGCAGGAACGCGACGCGAGCGACCGAGCTGCATTTGCACTTATCCGGGCGTCACGAGGCGACCGCAGGCCCCTGCCGCTCCTAAATGCCCGTTACACGTTCGAAGATTTTGTCATAGGTGGCTCCAACCGCTTTGCCCAAGCGGCAGCACAACACGTCGCCGAGGACCCCGCCAAGGCGTACAACCCGCTTTTCATCTACGGCATGTCCGGGCTTGGCAAAACGCACCTCCTGCACGCAATAGGCCATTACATCTGCAACCAGTTCCCGCGCCTGACAGTCTGCTATGTCTCGGTGGAAACTTTCCTAAACGAGTTCATCGAGGCCATAAGGACCAAGGACCCGGCGACTTTCAAACGGCGTTACCGCAACTGCGACGTGTTGCTCGTCGACGACATCCAGTTGCTGAGGGGCAAGAAGGAGACCCAGGAGGAATTTTTCCATACCTTCAATTCGCTCTACGAGCACGAGAGGCAGATCGTGATCACCTCCGACCGCCACCCGAGGGCGATCGAAACACTCGAAGAGCGCCTGACCAGCCGCTTCGAGGGAGGGCTGATCACCGACATCCAACCACCTGGCCTGGAGACACGGGTCGCCATCCTGCGTAAGAAGGCGGAACGCCAACGCACCACCATCCCCGAAGCCGCGCTCGAAATGATCGCGACCGCAATCAAGGACAACATCCGCGAGCTCGAGGGCGCCCTCATCCGCCTGGCGGCGTACGCGAGCATCCACCAGGTCGACGTCACACCGGAGCTCACCTCAGAGGTGCTTCGTGACGTCATCGGGGGAGCAAGCCGCGAGGTCATGCCCGACGACATCCTCGAGCAAACGGCAAAGATGTTCGGCTTCACAGTCGAGGAGCTCATCGGGGCCAGCCGCCGGCGCCCACTCGTCGTAGCACGCCAGATCGCCGTCTACCTGTTCCGGGAACTGACCGACTACAGCTACCCCGCCATCGGTGCCGTCATGGGTGACCGAGACCACACGACGATCATGCACGCCTATAACAAGATCGCAGAACAGATGAGCCAGCGCAGCCGGATCTACGAGCAAGTCACCACCCTCATCGAGATGCTCAAGAAGGGCGAATGACAGCTCGGGTAACCTTGTGCCGGAGTGGTGTAATTACGTGGGTTAGTGCGCCTTCGCGTAGGACAACCCGCCACCTGCCGCCAAGGTCGCCATCGCTTCACCCACAGGCACCACGCCGGCTTTCGTTAGCCCCATCCAGGGAGTATGGTCAACTATCCACAATCCACACCACTACTACTCCTTAGGATCTATAAGAACTTAAAAACAGTAGAGGAGCTTCGCCTTGAAGTTGCGATGCGAAAGAGACAACCTTCTCGATGCTCTGGCCACGGCCGGCAGGGCAGCCGCAGGGAGAGCCGCCGGGCCTGGGGGCTTACCCGGCACGCGGCTCAACCTGTCCGGTGACCGTTTGGAGGTTACGGGTACCGACCAGGACATCACGATCTCGACGGAAGTAAGCGTCGCGGGTCTCTCCGACGGCGTCGTGGTGGCGCCGGGCCGCCTGCTTACTGACATCGTCCGCGCCCTCGAGCCCGGCGCAGTACTGCTCCAGGGCGACGAGGAGGAGTTCCAGATTTCTGCCGGGAGGTCGCAGTTCACGCTACGGCCTTACCGGCCAGGAGATTTCCCGAGCCTTTCGGGAGCGAGCGGGCCGACGGTTTCGCTGTCGACGGCCGGGTTGGCCGAGGCGCTCCGCCAGGTCGTGCGCGCTGCCTCTTCCGAGGACACACGCCCGGTGTTGACGGGGGTGCTGATGGCGGCCGAGGCCGAAGGTATCCGGTTGGTGGCGACCGACTCTTACCGGCTCGCGGTCAGGGACCTCCCTGGCGCGAAAGGGGTACTCGGAGAGGGGCAAAAGGTCCTCGTCCCTTCGAGGGCGCTCGGGGAGCTGCAGCGGCTCTTGAGCGGAGAAGCCGAGGCGGTCGAGCTCCATCTGGGAGCCCACGACATCCGCTTCGTGATCGGGAACGTCAAACTGACGACAAGGCTCATCGAGGGTGAGTTCCCGCCCTACCGGCAGCTCATCCCGTTCAATTACCCCAACCGCCTTGTGATCGGGAGGGAGGCTTTCCTGGACGCAATCCGGCGAGTGCGGCTCGTGGCGCGCGACGCGACGACGCCGGCACGTGTGGCGCTGCGGTCCGGGACGGTCCAGTTGAGCGTGATCACGACCGATTGGGGCCAGGCGGTGGAGGAAATCGATGCCAAGTACGAGGGTGCAGAGATGACGATCGCCTTCAACCCGCAGTACCTGGCCGAGGGTATCGAAGCCGTGACGGGCGAAGAAGTGCTCCTCGAAACCATCGACGCCCTCAAACCCGCCACGTTGAAGCCGACTGACAAAGCTGACTACGTGTACCTCCTGATGCCCGTGCGGGTGGCCTAGACCAGAGCTCGCTCGCCGGCTGGCCGAGCACGCCTTTAGTCACAAGAGATGTTCATCGAGCGGCTCAGCCTAACCAACTTCAGGAATTATCCCGAGGTAGCTTTCGAACCCGCCCCGGAAGGTGTCACACTTTTACGGGGCGGGAACGGGGCGGGTAAGACCAACGTCCTCGAGGCTGTTAACTATGTCGCCACCCTGCGAAGTTTTCGCGGCGCTCCATCTGCGGCATTGGTACGCAGGGGCTACGAGGAGGCATTCCTTCGTGCGGGCGCAAAGCGTGAAAGCCGCAACATGCTGGTAGAAATCGAGCTGAGGTCCGCCGGCCGGGACAGGCTCAAACTCAATCGCCGAGCCGTCAACCGGAGCGAGGACATCATTGGGGCCGTGCTCGCTACCGTCTTCTCTCCCGACGACATCGAGATCGTCAAGGGCAGCCCCCAGGCCAGGCGTGACTTCCTGGACGACCTGCTCTCCTCGCTCCACCCCAAACATGCAGCTGCCCGCAGCGAGCTCGAACGGGTCCTCAAGCAACGCAACGCCCTGCTGCGGTCAGCCGGCGGCATATTGCGACCGGGGATGGCACCGACGCTCGATGTCTGGGACGCCAAACTCGCCGCTGTCGGAGAGGAAGTTGCCGAGGCGAGAGCAGGTTTGGTTGCTTCGCTCGCGGTGCCGGCCGCAGCCGCCTACGAGATCCTCAGCCACAGTGGGACAGGGGGCGGGGCGCCCGACATCGCGGTGTCGTACGAGAGGAGCTGGGACGGCCCGCTACTGGACGCCCTGCACCGCGCCCGGAACGAAGAACTACGCCGCGGGGTAACGGCCGCAGGTCCCCAACGTGACGACTTCGGCCTCACGCTCGGCGGTTTTGCTGCCAGGACGCAAGCCTCGCAGGGTGAGCAGAGAAGTTTCGCGCTGGCGTTGCGGTTGGCCAGCCATGCTCTCGTTAGCAGCCAACAAGGTACGAGCCCGGTCCTGTTGCTGGACGACATATTTTCTGAGCTCGACCCAAGGCGGTGCGAGGCACTCGCCTCATGCCTGCCGCCGGGGCAGGCTCTTGTCACCACAGCGGGTGACGTCCCGTCACAATTGCCGGTTGCGGCAGTTTTTCTGGCCGGTGGCGGTACGGTCCGGGCCGCATAGGCTGCCTTTGCGATGCCCGGACCGGTCCCACCTGCCTCAGGAGGGTCGCGTGCCGCCTACAGCACGGGTGCTGGTGCTGGTGCTGGCGCGCGGGGCGATGGTCCGCGAGACGGTGCCGGTCGGGGGAGCACGTTCTTCGGGCAGGAAGGCCCGCGCCGCAGTGGCACTGGGCCGGACGAGGGCGCCGGCCGCAGGGCGGCGCGCGAGCGGGCCGGCGGTGGGGGCGGGGCCCGGGCAGGTGGTCAACTCGCGCGGAGCGGCGCCGGAGCCGGCCCGCGGCGTGTCTCGGAGTCGCTCCCGGGTGCGGCACGGGCCTTGGGAGCGCCGGGCGCGGTCGAGCTCGCCGCGCTCAAGCAGCACTGGGCGACACTGGCTGGTACAGCGGCCGCAGGGCACTCGCGGCCTGTCTCGTTGCGGCGGGGCCTGCTCGTCGTCGAGACGGACGATGCGGTGTGGGCCTCTGAGCTGCGGCTATTACAAGGGGGCCTCTTGCGCCGCGTTAAGGCCTTGGCCCCGAGCGTTGAGGGCCTGAGGCTACAGGTCAGCCCGCATCGGGCCACAGACTGGTAAAATGTTATTTACGGTAACGGGTTAGCCAAAAGTCCCCCAGCCAGGCGTACCCAACTGCTTGCCCCGGTTGTACTTGCCGCGCCCGTTCCGCACGAAGTTCCTCAAGAAGGGCTGTAGTAACCCAGACGATGACCAAGATTGACGACGAGCAATTGACCGGACTGGACAGTACGTACTCGGCGCGGGACATGTCGGTCCTCGAAGGACTTGACCCGGTGCGCAAACGGCCGGGTATGTACGTCGGGTCGACAAGTTCGACCGGCCTCCACCACCTCGTCTGGGAGGTCGTGGACAACTCGGTCGACGAGGCGATGGCCGGGTTCTGCACCCGTATCGACGTAACCCTTCTGGCCGATGGTGGTTGCAAGGTCGTGGACAACGGCCGCGGCATCCCCACCGACGTCAACCCGCAGTACGAGCTTTCGGGTGTGGAGATCGCTCTGACGAAGCTTCACGGCGGCGGAAAGTTTGGCGGCCGCGGCTACAAAGTCTCCGGCGGCCTCCATGGTGTGGGCGTGTCCGTCGTCAACGCACTTTCGCGTCGCCTCATCGTCGAAGTGGACCAGAACGGCTTGCGCCACCGGATGGAATTCGTCGACGGCGGCAAACCGGTGGGAAAGCTGGAGGTCGTCGGCCCGTCCCCGCGCAACCGCCGGGGCACCTCGGTCACCTTCTGGCCGGACGGTTCCATTTTCGAAGAGGTCACCTTCCGGGCACAAACAGTCGTCGAACGCCTCCAGATGTACGCTTTTTTGAACGCGGGCCTCGAGATCAACTTCCGTGACGAAAGGGAGGGTGGCGCTCCGCCGGTAACGTACTGTTATCGCGGGGGCGTGATCGACTTCGTCAAGCACCTCAATGCAACGAAGGACCCGCTGTTCAAAAAGGTCGCTTATTTCAAGGTCGACGGTGAGGAAGGCGAAGTCGAGGTCGCCCTCCAGTGGAACACGGGGTACAACGAGGCGCTCCATGGTTTCGCGAACGGCATATCCACGATCGAGGGCGGTACTCACGTCGAGGGGCTCAAAAAGGCTCTGACAAATGTCGTCAACAAGTACGCCCGAGCGCGCGGCCTGCTCAAGGAAAAAGACGAGAACCTCCTTGGTGAGGACATCCGCGAGGGCATGTGCGCGATCGTCGCCGTCAAGCTGCGCGAACCACAGTTCGAGGGCCAGACGAAGGCAAAGCTCGGCAATACGTCGATGCGCTCCCTCGTCGAGCGGGCGACCAACGAGAAGCTTTCCGAGTGGCTCGAGGAAAATCCCACCGAAGGCAGGTTGATCGTCGCCAAGGCGGTCCAGGCGTCCAGGGCGCGCGTGGCAGCGCGGGACGCGCGTGAGGCGACGCGGCGCAAGTCCCCGCTCGAAGGCGCCGGCATGCCTGGCAAGCTGACCGACTGCAGGACCCGTGACGCACGGGCTGCCGAATTGTTCATCGTCGAGGGAGACTCCGCCGGTGGTTCGGCGGTGAGGGCGCGCAACCCCGAAAACCAGGCGATCCTGCCCATCAGGGGCAAGATCCTGAACGTCGAGCGGGCGCGGGTCGACAAGATGCTCAAAAACAACGAGATACAAGCCCTGGTTGCCGCGATCGGCGCCGGCGTGGGTGAGGATTTCGACGTCTCGAAAATCCGCTACCACAAGGTTGTGATCCTGGCGGACGCCGATGTGGACGGGAGCCATATCCGTACGTTGTTGCTGACATTTTTCTTCCGGCAGATGACGCCGCTCGTGGAGGAAGGCCACGTTTACTGCGGGCAGCCGCCACTTTTTTCGACGACCGTCGGGAAGGAGAAGATCTACCTGAAGGACGAGGCCGCTCGCCAGCGGTTCCTGACCGAACGCCCCAATCACAAAGCAGAGTTCAACAGGCTGAAGGGCCTGGGCGAGATGGACTGGCACGAGCTCGGGGGCACGACCATGGACCAGGCGCAGCGGACGTTGCTCCGGGTCGAGATCGAGGAGGCTGCGATCGCCGACACAGCGTGCAGCATCCTCATGGGTGACGATGTCGAGCAGCGCAAGCAGTTCATCGTGGACAACGCAGGTGAGATACGTTTTCTCGACATTTGAGCGGGCGAGTTACATCGACGACGGGTGGGGCCGGCCGGGGCGGCAGCCGGGACACACGTAGGGATAGGCGGTTGCTGCGATGACTGACGTTTTGTTACCTGGCGACGATGGCGGGGGCGGCGCGCCGCCGGGGGTCCAGCCTGTCGAAATAAACGTCGAAATGGAGCGCTCCTTCCTGGAGTACGCCATGTCGGTCATCGTGCAGAGGGCGCTGCCGGACGCCCGGGACGGGCTCAAACCCGTCCACCGGCGCATCCTCTACACGATGCACATCCAGAACTACCGTCCCGACCGGCCGCACGTTAAGTGCGCCAAGGTCACCGGCGAAACGATGGCTAAGTTCCACCCGCATGGGGACCTGGCCATTTACGACGCGCTGGTCCGGATGGCCCAGCCCTTTAGCCTCCGGGCACCTCTGGTCGACTTCCACGGCAACTACGGCTCACCCGACTTCCCGGCCGCCGCCTCCCGCTACACCGAATGCCGCTTGTCGCAGCTCGCCGTCCACATGCTCGAGGGCATCGACGAAGAGACCGTCGACATGGCCCGCAACTACCTCAACGAGGACGACGAGCCGACCGTCCTACCTTCGAGGTTCCCCAACCTTCTCGTCAACGGGAGCCAGGGCATCGCCGTCGGCATGGCGACCAACATCCCGCCGCACAACCTCGCCGAGGTCATCGACGCGACGACCTACCTGATCGACCATCCCGACGCGACCCCGGACGACCTGATGAGGTTCGTCAAAGGGCCCGATTTCCCCACGGGCGGCCTGATCCTCGGGCGCCAGGGGATAATGGACGCTTACCGTACCGGCCGGGGGTCGATACGTATGCGGGCACGGGCGACGATCGAGGAAACCCGTAACGGTGCCCAGATAGTCGTCACCGAACTGCCGTACCAGGCCAGCCCCCGTGCCATCCAGGAACGGATCGCAGAGCTCGTCAACAGCCGCGAACTGGAAGGGATCCGTGACATCCAGGATCTTTCTGCCGGTGTCGAGACGAAGATAGTGATCCCGCTCAAGCGGGACGCCAACGCAAACGTCGTACTGAACAACCTCTACAAGCTGACGCCGTTGCAGACGAGCTTCGGCGTCAACATGGTGGCGCTCGTCAACGGCGGCCCCCGCACGCTCAACCTGAAGAGCGCCCTCGAGGCTTACGTCGGGCACCAAGTCGATGTCGTAACCCGCCGCTCCCAGTTCCGCCTCAACCGTGCCCGCGCCCGGGCCCACATCGTCGAAGGGCTGCTGAAGGCCCTCGACATGATCGACGCGATCATCGCGGCGATCCGAGCATCCGAAAGCCGTCCCGAAGCCCGTGAGCGGTTGATGGGTGAGCCGTTCGCCTTCAGCGAGGTCCAGGCAGAGCACATACTCGACATGCAGCTCGCGCGGTTGACCCGTCTCGGCCGGGCCGACCTGGAAGAAGAGATGGCAAAGCTGCGCGAGACGATCGCCGAGCTCGAAGCCATCCTCGCGAGCCCCGAGATGCTCAACGGCGTGGTCAAGTCCGAGCTCGCCGAGATCAGGGCCAGGTTCGCCACGCCCCGCCTGGCGACCATCACGGTCGACCCCGGGGAAATGTCGGCCGAGGACCTGATAGACGACGAGGAGCTCGTCATCACGATGAGCCGCGCCGGCTACATAAAGGCGGTGGCTGCGTCCACTTACCGCACACAGGGACGCGGCACCCGTGGGATGAGGGGCGCCAACCTGCGGGAAGCCGACATCGTCGCCAAGGTCATCCACACGACGGCGCACGCGTACCTGCTTTTCTTTTCCAATTTTGGGCGCGTCTACCGGTTGCGGGCTTACGAAGTACCTCTTCAGGAACGCACTTCGCGCGGCACAGCTATTGTCAACCTCCTGCCCTTGGCCCCCGGCGAGCGAGTGCAGGCCCTGATCGATACGCGCGAGTTCGCTTCCGACAGGTACCTCTTTTTTGCCACCAAGCACGGCCAGGTCAAAAAGACGGCATTCGCCGAGTACGACAAAAGCCGGCGCGACGGGCTGATAGCACTTAATCTCCGCGAAAATGATGAACTGGTAGCCGTGATAGT
Source organism: Acidimicrobiales bacterium (assembly GCA_035508795.1). Classification (GTDB taxonomy): domain Bacteria; phylum Actinomycetota; class Acidimicrobiia; order Acidimicrobiales; family Palsa-688; genus DATJMJ01. The sequence continues at coordinate 1,052 of DATJMJ010000171.1, read as the reverse complement.
CACGGCCGGCCAGGACGACATCTTTATGGTCAGCCGCGGTGGGCAGACGATCAGGTTCTCCGAAGAGGACGTGCGGGCCATGGGCCGCGACGCCGCCGGCGTCCGGGGCATGGTCCTGCGGTCGGGAGACGAGGTCGTCGCAGCCGATATCGCGCGGGACGACACCAGCATCTTGATGGTGACCTCCGCGGGGTACGGTAAGCGGACCCAGCTGCACCATTTCAACCGCCAAGGCCGCGGGGGCCAGGGGGTGCGGGGCATACGCCTCACCACCAAGCGTGGTGGCGTCGTGGCTGCCTTCACGATCGGGATCGACGACGAGATCCTCGTGATCTCCTCCTCCGGGGTCGTCGTGCGCCTCGCCGCCAGGGATATCTCCAGCCAGGGCCGTGACGCGACGGGGGTGCGAGTCGTAAGCCTGGACGCGGGGCAAGAAGTTGCCTCGGTAGCACCTGTGCTGGCTGTAGAGGAAGATTGATGGCTGAGGCCCCCCGCGGCGATGACAGCCGGCCCCCGGGTGCCGACAGCCAGGACGGCCGGGGTGCCCGGGAGGGCCGGGACCGGCGCGACGGCGGGGACGGGCGGGACGGCGGGGACGGGCGGGACGGCGGGGGTGCCGGGGGTACTTGGGACGGCGGAGACCGCCACGAGGGCCCGGATGGCATAGCCACCGGTCCTGATGGTGGTCGGCGTGTCAACGGGCGCCGAGCTGGCGCACAGTTCGACCACCTGCGTGCTGACTGGGACGAGGTGTCGGCACAATCGGCCAGCCGTAGCCGTCGGCGGGACGACACTGACTTCGCCGGCTCGCCATCCGGCAGGCCCGCTCCAGTCGGCGCGCCCTGGTCAGGTAGTTCGCGGTCAGGTGGTCCCCCGCCGGGTGGTCCGCCGGCGGGTGGTCCTGGCCCGGCGGGTGGTCCTGCGCCGGGTTTTTCGGCGCCCAAGGGGTCGACGGGCGGTGGGGCGCACAGGCTTCCTCAAGGTGGTAGCGCGGGCAATGGGGCCCGGCTACGGGGGCGGGGGCAGGGCGACAACGGGCCACGAGGGGCGGG
>DATJMJ010000170.1:0-19002 GCA_035508795.1 Acidimicrobiales bacterium | reverse complement strand
TCCCCGAGCCACTCCCATCTTTCGGCGCTGATCGGCCACACGCCGGCGTAATTGGCGGCCGTGTCCTTGCGTTCCCCCGTCAAGCGGTGCGTGATGTAGCCCGAAGACGTCGTCACGTAGCGCACCTCGGGCCCCATGTCTTCGTAGGGCCGCGAAACGCGCTCGTCCATCCAGCTCATTACGGGACTTGCCAAAGTGCCGTCCTGTCCGAGGACCGCTCGGCAGAAGCGGATCGTGCAGAGGCCGACAGCCGAAATCTCCTTCGGGCTGCCCGGGAACGCTCCCATCGCACGGCGGCTCGCCTCGCCGACGGAGTACCAGAGGTCGTCGTCGGGGTGTTCTGCCACGCCGGGCCGCGGCGTGTAGTACGGGCGGAGAGGCTGCCTCCCCTCGCAGACAATGTTGCCGTGGACGTCGAAGACGGACACCTTGGTGCTCTGCGACCCATTGTCCACGCCGACGAGGTACCCGGTCACGTACCGCCTTGGCCCGCGGCGACGTTCCCGCCTCCCTCGCCCCCAACGACCAGGCCCGCACTTGCGGCACCGGTGGTCCCACTGCCGGCCGCGGCGCTGCCGGCCCCGGCACCTGCGCCCCCCCGGAGGACGACCGGGTCGATGCGCAACCCTTCCGTCCCTGGAGTGGCCGGGCCCTGGTCGCCGTCGTAATAGTGGAGGATCCTCAGGCGGTACCAGATCGCGGCCGTGTCGAGGAGCGAACGGTAGACCGACCGCCACGAGACCGTGCTCGTGAACTGGTGGCGGAGCCGGATCGGCGCCTCGAGGAAGCGCTTGTACCCGAGCCGCCGTGCGATGACGAACAGTTCGAGGTCGAAGGCGAACCGTTTCTCCACCATCCGAGGGAGCACCGCCGCAAGCACGTCACGGCGTACGAGCTTTATCCCGGTCTGGGTATCACGGATGTTGAGGCGGAAGCCGAGCCTGACGACCTGCTGGTAGCCCCACGAGTAGACGCGGCGGACGAACGGGTACTCCACTTCCGAAAGCGGGTGCCGCTTACTGCCGAGGATTATGTCCGGGCCGTACAGGCCGACCATGGTCTGGAAAGAGCCGAGCAGGATCGGGTCGAGGTCGCCGTCGGCGTCGATGAAACCGAGGTAACGGCCGCGTCCCCTCGCCAGGCCGATCCGGAGCGCGGCGCCCTTGCCCTGGTTGTCAGCAAAGACGAGGTTCGTCAGCTCACTTCGGCCCCCCAGGGCGGCCCCTAGCTCGGCATCGCTCCCGTCGGTCGACCCGTCCGAGACGGCAATCACCTCATAGGTCGCCCCGGAGCCATCGAGCACGGCGAGGAGCCGCTCGATCGTGGGCACGAGCAACTTGCCCGGGTTGTAATAGGGCACGACGACGGTCAGGTCGAGCGCGGCGTCGAGAAGGGCGACGTTGGCCTGCTGGACGAGGCTCGTGCGCCAACCCCCCTCCGCCCGGCCGAACGCGACGGCAAGCATCCCAGCGCACACAGTCGAGGTGGATACGACCATCACCACGGCGATATCCGTCATGGAGCGGTGCCAGACGGCCGTGCCGGCCACCGCCACGACGATCCCCGGCCAGCAAAGGGTGGCGGTCCAGCGCGCCCTGCGGTTGAGCAGGTAATAGAGGAGGACCGTTACGAGCCCGAGCAGGGCGGCGCTGAAGCTCAACAGCCCGACGACCCGCTCGGCCCCGGCGTAGGGCCGCCCGAACAAGCCCCGCACGGTTGACGCCGCCAGCACGCTGACAATCAGTGCTGCCGCGAAGCTCGTCACCGCCACGACTGCCGCCCCCAGTGCGAACATGAGCCGCTGGTTGGGCCGCGAGTCCGGGCCGACGAGGCGCGGGATCTCGCCTCCGATCAACCTTGGGAAAGCGATGGCGGCGATGGCACCGGGCGCTATCAGCGCGATCTGGGCCGTCGTCGCGGCGGCAGCGTAAAGGCCTGACACAGGCGCCAGCCAGTGGCGTGCGAGCACGACGTCCACGGCGGTCAACGCCCAATAGCCGGTGAAGGCCACCGCAGGCAACCTCGCCTCACCCCACACGGGGCGTGCCGCGCGGCGCCCCGCAGCGACCCAACCGGCACGGCGTCCCCCCTTGGCCCGCACCCCCACGGGCGCCCCAAGCGGCCCCTCTGCCCCGCCACGCTTGGTGAAGCGCCGGAAGCCGGCCAAAACTATCGCGGCGGCGACTGCCTCACCGGCGACCATTGCGGCGAAGGCGGACTCGATGCCGCCACCACCCCGTACCAGCGCCACGCCGAGCACGAGCCGGACGGTGATGCCCGCCAGCAGCCCGGTCGCGAGCAGCGGTAGCCGGCCCTCGCCGGCGAGCGCCCCTTTGGGGACGACGCTTGCCCCGACCGGGAGAGCGTAGAGCGCCAGCAGGAGCGCGCTTGCCACGCTGGGTAGATGGAGAAAGCTCTCCACGAGGGGCGAGAGCGCAAGTAGCACGACGCAGGCTCCGGTCCCCCAGGCCGTCGCTTCCACCAGCATCGGCCGGGCGTTGGCCGCCGACAGCCGAGCCGTCCGCCCGGCACTGCTCACCCGGTTGCCCACGGCAACCTGGAGGGCGTTGGCCGGCACTTCGAACACCAATGCGATCCCCGCCAAGGCCGCCAACCCGCCGAAGACGGCGGGGCGCGCCGAGCGTGCCACGAGCACGAGGAAGAGAAAGCTCCCGAGGTTGACGCCCAAGGTGATCCCGGCCACAGCCCAGCGCCGGCGGTCCCGGCGCCTGTCAAGCTGGGGAGGCTCGTCTACCATTCCCTTGCCCCCGGCATCCCTTGCCCCCGGCATCTGGTCACACATCATTTGTCTTCGGCAGTTCCGTCCGGCGGCTCTAGATAGCGAGAGTACCGTGCAAGCTTTTGCCACCAACAACGGGGGGAGCGCTCCCGGCACCGTCCTCCCGCCGGTCACCGTCGGCGGCCGGCAAGTGGTCCCGGTCGACTTCGAGCGCCTGGAAGCTACGGTCCGCTTCGACGTCGCCTCCCGGGTGGCGGAAGTCTCCGCCCGGGCCGAGCTGACGCTGGAGGCCTACGAGGGACTGCCCGCGTTCGACCTCCGCCAGACCGTCGCTACCGCGTCCTTCGACGGGGGCGCCTTGCCGCCCGAGGCGCTTGCCCCGCTCGACATCGGGGCCGGGCCCGGCGCCACGGTCCGGGCAGTGGACCTCTCCTGCCTGGCCGGGAGCCGGCACCAGCTCGAGGTTCGTTACGCGCTCGAGACGCCGGACGCTCCCGGTGCGCTGCCGATCGGCTGGGAGGAGGGCGCAGTCTCGTGGGACTTGTGGATGTCCGACCTCGAACCCGGCCGCTACCTCGAGATGTGGTTCCCCGCCAACCTCTGCCACGACCGTCTCTCGGTCGAGCTCACCGTTGAGGTAGTGGGTACGAGCCAGCCCCACATCCTGCTGGCGAACGGACCGCTCGACGAAAAAAGGCCCGGGTCCGCCTGGACGGTGCGTTACCCGGCGACTTACACGTCCCTTTCCCACCTCCTCGTGCTGGCGCCTCGCGACCAGGCCCAGGTGCGCACGGCGGTTAAAGACGTATGCGGCCGGCCGGCGCTGGTCACGGTGGCCACCCTCCCGGGGGCGGAGTGCGAACCAGCGGACGTGGTGGCCGACACGGCGTCGTGGCTCAACTACTTCACCTCGCGCTACGGCGCCCGGCCCCACGACGACCGGTTCCTGGCAGTCATGTGGGGATTGCGGCGGGGCATGGAGTACGACGGCGCCACGACGGCGTCGGGGCCGGCGCTCGAGCACGAGATCTTCCACACCTGGTTCGGCCGGGGCGTAAAGCCGGCTCGCCCTTGCGACGGCTGGATCGACGAGGCCATGGCGAGCTGGGCGACGACATCCCGCCGGGGGCTCGCCGGCCGCTTCGACGACTCGGAACTGGGCCTCGACGAGCCGCCCGCCCTTCTTTGCCCGGCCAACCCGTGGAGCCGCTACACGCCCAGGGAGGCATACTCGACCGGGAGCCGCCTGCTCGCCGGGGTGGCCCACCTGGCCGGGGGGGCGGGGCGCCTGCGCAGCGCCCTTGCCGGGTGGTACGAGGCCAACGCCGGTAAATCGGTGACCACCGAGGCGCTGGCCCGCTACCTGTCCGACTTCTGTGGCCGGGACCTGTCGCCGTGGTGGGACCGCTATGTCTACGGCAGGGACGAACATCACGAACGACGTAGCAAACGCAGGTTCGCCTCCCGCCCCTAACTTCCCAGGCCAAGGCGGTTCGGACAGGGCTCGGCGGTCGAGGTTTGCTCGGCCGGTCGACGTGGTTATACTGGCGAGGCCGTCTAACTGACGTCCATGGCCGCCTGGGTGCCGCTGGGGCACCTCAGGGACGCCGTGGCAAAAGTTGATACGAGCTCCGCCCGGGAAACCCGAGCGGAGCGTCCCGCGTGTACGGGGGTTTCGATACAGATGCCTGCCAAGGCCCCAAAACGAGCAATTGTCGGCGAGAAGGTCGGCATGACCCAGATCTGGGACGAGAGCCAACGCTCCGTCGCGGTCACAGTCGTGCGCGTCACGCCGGTCCGGGTCGTGCAGGTGAAGGCGCCTGAGCCGGATGGTTACGCAGCACTCCAGGTGACCTACGGTGCCCGCCGCCCGGGCACCCTCAACAAGCCGGCTGCCGGGCACTTCGGCAAAGCCAAGGTCGACCCGGGCCGCAGGCTCGTGGAGCTCCGGGTGCAGGACACCGAGTCCTACTCGGTGGGCCAGGAGATCGGCGTCGACATCTATTCTCCGGGGGACAAGGTGGACGTGACTGCGTCGAGCAAGGGCCGAGGTTTCGCAGGGCCGATCGAGCGTCACAATTTCAGCGGGCAGGGAGCGAGCCACGGCAACCACAAACACCACCGGGCACCGGGTTCGATTGGTGCTTGCGCGACCCCGGCACGGGTCTTCAAGGGCACCCGGATGGCCGGCCGGTTGGGAAACCAAAAGGTGACCACGCTCAACCTCGAGGTCGTCTCCGCCGACGCCGAGCGCAACCTGCTGCTCCTCAAAGGAGCGGTCCCCGGTCCGCGCGGCGGGTTCGTGATGATCCGGGACGCGGTGAAGGGGGGCAAGTGAGCACCGACGAGGCCCTAGTAGCACTCGAGCTCGAAGTGCGGGCTATGGACGGCACCGTGACAGGCACCGTCAGGCTCGACCCCGAGTTCTTTGCAGTCCAGCCCAACGTCCCCGTGATGCACCAGGTTGTGACAGCCCAGCGTGCGGCCGCGAGAGCCGGGACCCAGAGCACCAAGACGCGCGCCGAGGTTTCGGGGGGCGGTGCCAAGCCTTTCAAGCAGAAAGGCACCGGCCGTGCTCGCCAGGGGAGCACACGAGCCCCGCACTACGCCGGTGGCGGTATCGCACTCGGGCCCAAGCCCCGCAAGTACCGCCAGCGCACGCCTCGCAAGATGGTGCAGCTGGCTCTGCGCGGCGCCCTCTCGGACAGGGCAGGTTCGGGGAGGCTCGCTGTCATCGACGCCTGGGAGTTCGAGATCCCGAACACGAAGGCCGCGAGCGCTGCGCTCGGTTCGCTCGGCATAGAGGGCCGTTCGCTGGTCGTGTTGGGCCGCGAAGACGAGTTCGCCTACAAGTCTCTCCGCAATCTCGAAGGTGTCGACCTCGTGCTCGTCGGCGAACTGGCGGCTTACGACATCCTCTGTGCGGAGTGGCTGGTTTTCAGCCGGAGGACTCTCCCGGGCAACAGTGCCTGGGTGCAGGCTCCGAAAGAGGCCCAAGCTCCTGAGGGGGGCCGGTCGCGCCGGGGTACCGCCGCTTCTTCGGTAGCGGCGAGTGGACGTGCCCAAGCCCCAGATGTCGCTGAAGCACCAGATGCCGCTGAGGACCTGACCGGCGCCGAAGGCTCGAGTACCGCTGAGGGCCCGACCGTCGTCGAAGCCGCGGGCGTCGCCGAGGCAGCCGGGACCAACCAAGCCGGCCCCGAGGGCGCAAAGCCGCGTGCTCGCCGCCGTCCGGCCGCAGGCAGCACAGGCGGGCCCGAGGGTGAGACGACCGGTGCAGACGAAGAGGAGGCGTGATGGACGACGTTCGTGACGCCGTCGTGCGGCCCATTGTTTCGGAGAAGTCGTACGCGCTGAGCGAAAGGGGTGTCTACCTTTTCATCGTGCCGAAGGAGACAAACAAGGTCGAGATCCGCCGTTCTGTCGAGAAGATCTTCAACGTCAAGGTCGTTTCGGTCAACACTCTCAACCGCCCGGGCAAGCGCAAGCGCAACCGCAAGAAGGCGACCTTCGGCCAGCGGCCCGGCACCAAGCGGGCCTTCGTGACTCTCGCTGAAGGCCAATCGATCCCGTTGTTCGAGACCAGCTGAGGGTAAGGCGATGCTACGTTCACGCAAGCCGACGAGCGCAGGCCGCAGGTTCCAGACGGTCTCGGCGTTCACAGAGATAACCACCGACAAGCCTGAGCGCTCGCTCACGGTCCCCAAGCCGAGCACAGGTGGGCGCAACTCCTACGGGCGCATCACTTCGCGCCACCGGGGCGCAGGCCACAAGCGCCAGTACAGGCTCGTCGATTTCAAGCGGTCCAAGGACGGCGTCCCCGCGACCGTCGCCACCATCGAGTACGACCCAAACCGCAACGCCCGTATCGCACTTCTCAATTACCACGACGGCGAAAAGCGGTACATCCTTGCACCGGCCCGGGTCGCGGTCGGAGATGTGCTGCGCAGTGGCCAAGGGGCAGAAATCCGTCCTGGCAATGCGCTCCCGATGCGTTTCATACCGGTGGGTTCGGTCGTGCACAACGTCGAGCTCAAGCCGGGCGGCGGCGGCAAGCTTGCGCGCAGCGCCGGCTCGAGCGTCCAACTCGTCGCTAAAGAGGGCGATTTCGCCACGCTCCGGCTCCCGTCGACAGAAATGCGACGGGTCCCGATCGACTGCCGGGCGACGGTAGGCGAAGTCGCCAACGCCGAGGCCGAGCTGATAAAGATCGGCAAAGCAGGTCGTAACCGCTGGAAGGGCGTCCGGCCCCAATCGCGCGGCGTCGCCATGAACCCCGTCGACCATCCCCTCGGGGGCGGGGAAGGCAAGTCCTCGGGCGGGCGCCACCCCGTTTCACCATGGGGGCAGCCGGAGGGGCGCACGCGCCATTCCCGTCGCCCTTCGGACCGCTTGATCATCCGCCGCCGCCGTGGCCGCGGCGCCAGGAGGTAGCCAGATGCCCCGCAGCCTCAAAAAGGGCCCCTTCGTGGACGGCCACCTCCTGCGCAAGGTCGATGACCTCAACAGCCGCAACGAAAAACGCGTCGTGAAGACGTGGTCGCGGCGTTCGACGATCATCCCGGACATGGTCGGGCATACGATCGCTGTCCACGACGGCCGCAAGCACGTGCCCGTGTACGTGACCGAGTCGATGGTGGGCCACAAGCTCGGTGAGTTCGCCCCGACGCGCACGTTCCGGTACCACGCCGGTCAAGAACGCCAGGGAAAGCGCTGATGCCCGGGCTCAAGACCAACGAGCGTGAAGGGACGCGCGCCGTTTTGCGGTGGGCGAGCGTGAGCGCGTTCAAAGTGCGCGAGGTGCTCGACCTCATCCGCGGCAAGCCCGTCCACGAGGCTGCCGACCTGCTGCGCTTCGTAGAGCGCGACTGCGGCGCCATGGTTGGGAAATTGCTACATTCTGCGGTCGCCAACGCGCAAAACAACGACGGCCTCGATCCCGAAGAGCTCTACGTCTCGGCGTGCTATGCCGACGAAGGCCCGACGGCGAAGCGCTGGCGTCCAAGGGCGCGCGGCCGGGCGACGCGGATCCGTAAGCGCTCGTGCCACATCACCGTGATCGTGAGCCGGTTGCCCGAGGCTCAGCTCGCCAGGCTCCAGGCGCGCCGCCGGGCTGAAAACCTCGCCATGCGCGCAAGGCGTGTCGAGGCCACCCGGCGTGCCCGCGCCGAGAGCTCCGAAGGGGCGTCGAGGCGCGAGCGGCGCCATCCCGAGGCCGTCCCCACCGAAGAGGAGGAGGCAGCCGAAGCTCCGACCGTTGAGGACGAGGGCCCGCAAGGCAGCGCCGAGACGGCGGCAGAGGCAACCGACGTTCCCGCAGCAACTTCCGAGGGGACCGAAACCGACGAGGGCACCGAAGCCGAGGAGGAAGCTCCCACTACCGATGCCGCCGAGGCGCAGGCGGGGCCCGGGGCGGAGGCGGGGCCCGAGGCTGAGGCGGAGGTAGGGGCGACGGGCGCCGCTGGCGAAGCCGAGGCCGCACAAGCCGCAGGTGCAGGCGAAGGCGCCGAAGAAAACGCAGAGGACGAGAAGGGCAGCTGATGGGCCAGAAGGTCAACCCGTACGGGTTCCGCTTGGGCAACACAACGGACTGGAAGTCGCGCTGGTTCACGGACCGCGAGTACCAGGACTACCTGATCGAGGACATCCACATCCGCGACTACCTCAACAGGGAGCTCGAACGGGCGGCGGTGAGCCGCGTGGAGATCGAGCGGACGCGCGACCGCCTGCGCATCGACGTCCACACCGCTCGCCCGGGGATCGTCATCGGCCGCCGGGGCGCCGAAGCGGACCGGCTGCGTACCCATCTCGCCGAGATCACCAAAAACCCGAAGGTCCAGCTCAACATCCAGGAGATCAAGCAACCTGAGCTCGACGCGGCGCTGATGGCCCAGGGGATCGCCGACCAGTTGGCCGGCCGGGTCAGCTTCCGGCGGGCCATGAAAAGGACCGTCCAGACGGTGCAGAAAGCCGGAGCGCTCGGGGTGAGGGTGCAGTGCTCGGGCCGGCTCGGAGGCGCCGAGATGTCGCGGCGCGAGTCCTATCGCGAGGGCCGTGTGCCCCTCCACACGCTGCGAGCGGACATCGATTACGGCTTCCGCGAGGCCAAGACCACGTACGGCCGCATAGGCGTAAAGGTGTGGATTTACAAGGGCGACATCCTGCCCTACCGGACCTCCTCGGAAGACAAGATCAGCCGCGAGGCAGCGATGGCCGTAGGCGAGGCGTCAGGCCTCGGCGGGCCGCGGCGCGTCGTGAGCGCGGGGGGAGGGCGGCGGCGTCCCGAAATGGGAGAGCCCGGGACCGCAATTGCCCCAGCTGTCGCCGAACCGCCGGCCAGCGCCGAGCCCTTGGCGGGTGCCGAGCCCTCGGCCAGCGCAGAGCCCTTGGCGGGTGCCGAACGCGAGATCGTCCCCGTCGACCCCGAGCTCGAGCGCCTCCTCCAGGAAGAGGAAGAGATCGAGCGCCGCACGCGGGGCGACCACCACGAGACCCCTCATTTCCCGAGGGACTGAGCACCATGTTGATGCCGCGCAAGGTAAAGCACCGCAAGCAGCAACGCGGGCGGAGGGACGGGCTCGCCAAGGGTGGGACCGAAGTGAGCCACGGCGATTACGGGATCCAGGCTCTCGAAGCAGGGTGGGTGAGCGCCCGCCAGATCGAAGCCGCCCGTATTGCGATGACCCGCCACGTGCGCCGCGGTGGCAAGGTTTGGATCAACGTCTTCCCGGACAAGCCGGTGACGGCCAAGCCGGCCGAGACGCGGATGGGGTCGGGCAAGGGCAACCCCGAGTTCTGGGTGGCCGTGGTCAAGCCGGGCAGGGTCATGTTCGAGATCGCCGGGGTCCCCGAGCCGCTGGCTCGCGACGCCATGGAAAGAGCCATCCAAAAGCTGCCTATCAAAGCTCGTTTCGTGAGCAGGGCCCACCAGGAAGAGGTCGAGGTTTAGATGACAAAAGCAGCCGAGCTTCGCCAGCTCAACGACGACGAGCTTGCGCACCACCTCGCCGAGTCGAAAGAGGAGTTCTTCCACCTTCGTTTCCAGCTGGCCATGGGCAAGCAGGACAACTCGGCGCGGCTCGGGTACGTGCGCAAGGAGGTGGCCCGCTTGCTGACCCTCCAAAAGGAGCGCAACGGCGGCGATCCCGCCTCCGGGAGAGGTCCGCACAAGCGGGCGCTTCGGGCTAAGGCTAAGGCGGCACGCTGATGACAAACGTCAACCCCGAGCCGGCCAATGATGGCGAGCGTCCCAACCGGCGAAAGGTCCGTGAGGGCATCGTCGCTTCGAGCGCGATGGACAAGACGGCGGTTGTCCTCGTCGTCGAGAGGGTGCGCCATGCCCGCTATGCCAAAACCGTCCAGAGGACCAAGCGCCTCTACGCTCACGACGAGCAAAACGACGTCAAGGTCGGGGACCGCGTCCGGATCGTCGAGACGCGCCCGCAGTCCAAGCTGAAGCGCTGGCGCGTCGAGCAGGTCCTCGAGCGGGCACGGTAGGAGGGCTCGTGATCCAGCAAGAGACCCGGCTGCGGATAGCCGACAACTCGGGTGCGCGCGAAGTCCTCTGCATAAAAGTGTTGGGCGGCTCGCGGAGGCGTTACGCCTCGATCGGCGACATTTTTGTGGCGACGGTGAAGGACGCGATCCCGGGGGCCAACGTCAAGAAGGGCGACGTCGTGAAATGCGTCGTCGTCCGTACGAGGAAAGAAAAACGCCGGCCCGACGGCAGCTACATACGCTTTGATGAAAACGCAGCCGTCCTCATCAACGACCAGATGCAACCGAGGGGGACGCGCATCTTCGGCCCTGTGGGCCGGGAACTGCGCGACAAGCGCTTCATGCGCATCATCTCGCTCGCGCCGGAGGTGCTTTAGATGAAAATCCACAGAGGGGACCACGTGATCGTCCTGTCGGGGACCAACAAGGGCAAGCGCGGCGAAGTCGTGCGCGCCCTGCCCGAAAAGGACCGGGTCGTGGTCGAAGGTGTCAACCGGATGAAGCGTCACCAGCGCACGACCCAGGTGCGCAAGCGTGCGGGCATCATCGAAAAGGACCTGCCCGTGCCTGTTTCGGTCGTCGCCCTGGTATGCCCGAAGGAGCACACGCCCACCCGCGTCGCCTACCGTTTTGGAGCCGACGGCAAGAAGTTCAGGGTGTGTGCCCGTTGCGGTGAGGCTCTCTGATGCCCGGCGGTAAAGGTTCTCCGGGCAAGGGCGGCAAGGCTCCTGCAGGCAAGTCGAAGTCCAAGGGCGGCGCGGCAAAGGCCGGTACCGCTGCCCGTCGTCCCGCCGGGCCGGCGGCCGCAGCGCCGCAGGGCCGTGCCAGCGGTGGAGGCCGCTCCTCCCACGCGGTCAAGGCTGCTCCGGGACGGCCGGCGGGGCCTTCCCAGCCGCCGCGCCTGCGCACCCGGTACGCGACCGAGCTTCGCGGGGCCCTCCAGAGCCAGCTGGGCCTGACAAACCCGATGCTCGTGCCCCGGATGGAAAAGATCGTGCTCAACATGGGGGTCGGCAGGGCTGTTGCCCAAGCGTCCCTCCTCGAAGGGGCGGTGCGCGACCTCAGCATCATCAGCGGCCAGAAACCCATCGTCACCAAAGCCAAGAAGTCGATCGCGGCTTTCAAGCTCCGGCAGGGCAACTCGATCGGGGCCAAGGTCACCCTCCGGGGCGACAGGATGTGGGAGTTCTTCGACCGCCTGATTTCTCTTGCCATCCCCCGTATCCGCGACTTCAGGGGCTTGTCGCCCAAAGGCTTCGACGGGCGTGGCAACTACACCTTCGGCGTCAACGAGCAGCTGATATTCCCCGAGATCGACTATGACAAGATCGACGCGCCCCGCGGGATGGACCTGACGATCGTGACGAGCGCCCGGACCGACGACGAAGGCCGTGCGCTGCTCGAGGCGTTCGGTTTCCCCTTCCGGCGTGAAGGCGCCGCCTGAGATGCCCTTCCAAAATGTCCCAAAGAGCCCAGGAGCAAGTGACTAGATGGCCAAAAAGGCTCTCGTAATCAAAGCCGAGCGCAAGCCCAAGTTCAAAGTCCGCGCCTACACCAGGTGCCGGCGCTGCGGGAGGCCGCATTCGGTGTTCCGGAAGTTTGGCTTGTGCCGCATCTGCCTTCGCGAGCTTGTCCACGCGGGGGAGATCCCCGGTGTCACGAAGTCGAGCTGGTAGGAGCGAGCCATGAGCATGACTGACCCGATCGCCGACATGCTGACCCGTCTGCGCAACGCCAACGTGGCGCACCACGACACTGTGCGGATGCCGTCGTCCAAGCTCAAAGAGGCGCTTGCCGCCATCTTGCTGAGCGAGGGCTACATCGCGGGCTTCAGGGCCCTGTCGGACGACAAGCGCCCCGGGCGCACGCTCGAGGTCACGATGAAGTACGCCGCGGACCGGACGCGGACCATCTCGGGGCTGCGCCGCGTCTCCAAGCCTGGCCTGCGTGTCTACACTGGCGCCGACAAGCTGCCACGAGTCCTCGGTGGGCTCGGGGTTGCCGTCCTGTCCACCAGCCGGGGCCTCATGACCGACCGCGAGGCGCGCAAGCTCCAGATGGGCGGCGAAGTCCTCTGTTACGTGTGGTGAGGAGATCCTGATGTCCCGAATAGGCCGAACGCCCGTACCTGTCCCGTCGGGGGTCAACGTTGCCCTGGACGGGCAGTCGGTGACGGTTACCGGCCCGCGCGGGTCGCTCAGCCACACCGTCGCGGCCGATATCACGGTCCGCCAGGACGGCCAGCTGCTGCTCGTAGAGAGGCCCGACGACGAGCGCAGGAGCCGTTCGCTCCACGGGCTCACCCGCACGCTCGTAAACAACATGGTTGTCGGGGTGACGACCGGGTTCTCCAAGGACCTCGAGATCGTGGGGGTCGGTTACCGGGCGACCCCGAAGGGCTCCTCGACGATCGAGCTGGCCCTCGGGTTCAGCCACCCGGTGACCGTCGACGCACCCTCGGGCATCAGCTTCGAAGTGCCTTCGCCCACCCGGATCACCGTGCGTGGGAGCGACAAGCAGGCCGTCGGGGAAGTGGCGGCGAAGATCCGCAAGCTCCGCCCGCCCGAGCCCTACAAGGGCAAGGGCGTCCGCTACGCCGGCGAAGTGGTACGCCGCAAGGCAGGGAAGGCCGCCAAATGAGCACTGTTGCCGACAAGCAGAGGGCTCTCGCCCGCCGTCACCACCGCGTGCGAAAGAGGGTCACCGGCACGCCCGAGCGGCCCCGGCTGGCTGTTTTCCGTTCCAACCGCCACATCGTGGGCCAGGTGATAGACGACACCTCCGGGCGCACTCTTGCGGCCGCCTCGTCGCTCGAAACATCTGTGAGGTCCGCGGGCGGGACAGGCAACCGCAGCGCAGCGGCTGCGGTGGGCAAGCTCGTAGCGGAGCGCGCCAAGGCGGCAGGGGTCACCAAGGTTGCCTTCGACCGCGGCGGGTTCTTGTACCACGGTAGGGTGGCCGCCCTGGCCGACGCCGCCCGCGAGGCAGGACTGGAGTTTTAGCGAGATGGCAGAGCAGCAGCAGTACCAGGACCGCACCATCAAGGTCAACCGCGTCGCCAAGGTCGTAAAAGGCGGCAGGCGGTTCAGTTTCGCCGCGCTCATGGTGATCGGCGACGGCGCCGGCACGGTCGGCCTCGGGTACGGCAAGGCAAAAGAGGCGGGCCTCGCGGTCCAAAAGGGGATCGAGGAGGCGAAGAAGGGGCTCTGCAGGGTGCCTCTGGCCGGTTCGACCATCACCCACCCGGTGATCGGGGAGGCAGGCGCCGGGCGCGTCCTGCTGAAGCCTGCGGCTCCCGGCACAGGTGTCATCGCCGGCGGGGCGGCGCGGCCGATCCTCGAGCTCGCCGGGGTGCACGACGTGGTGGCGAAGTCGCTCGGTTCGTCCAACAGCATCAACGTCGCCCAGGCGACGATGGCTGGGTTGCGGGCGCTCATGCGGCCAGACGAGGTCGCCCGCCGCCGCGGCCTTTCCGCTGAGGAGATCACCCCGAAGGGGGTCCTCAGGGCCTACCGCGATGCCCAGCACGCGCCGGCTATCCCCGCCGAGGTGCCCTGATGGCCGAGCGGCGGGCATCGGAGGCGCAGATTGTCGTGAAGCAGGTGCGTTCGTCGATCGGCACCAAGCCCAAGCACCGCGGGACGCTACGTGCTCTCGGGCTCGGGCGCATAGGGCGCACCCGCGTCCTCCCCGACCGCCCCGAGATCAGAGGGATGGTGGCGCGCGTGCCACATCTTGTAGAGGTGAGCAGCGGGCCCGAGGCGGTAGCCGCGGCTCCTCGGGCGTCGAGGACGCCGAGGGCCGCTCGCCCTGCTCGCCCTGCTGTTGGCCAGGAGGAAGCCAAGTGAACATCCATGACCTTCACCCGGCCCCGGGCTCGCGCCGGGCCAGGCGCCGGGTTGGGCGCGGGATCGCCGGCAAGGGCGGCAAGACGGCTGGGCGCGGCACCAAGGGGGCGGGGGCGCGCGGCAACCCGAAGCCCGGCTTCGAAGGTGGCCAGTTGCCCCTCACGCAGCGCATCCCCAAGTTGAAGGGCTTCAAAAACCCGTTCCGCGTCGAGTACACCGTCGTCAACCTGGACGGCCTCGAGGCGTTGGACGAGACCGAGGTCAACCCCGACGTCCTGCGCAAGGCGGGCCTCGTCCACAAGCGCGGCCTCGTCAAGGTGCTCGGCGAGGGCCATCTCAGCCGGCGGGTAAACGTCTCGGCGCACGCCTTTTCGGCGTCGGCCAGGGCGGCGATCGAGGGTGCGGGGGGCAGCGCGCTAGTTTTGCCACCGCCGTTCGGGCATGGGCGCCCACCCGCGAAGGGTAACGCCCTGACAGGCCGCTAAAGCTCTGCTAGGACTGGAAGCCAGATGCCATTGCCGACCAGCCTCCGCAACCTGAAGGCCGCGTTCCTCATCGGGGACCTGCGCAACAAGATCATCTTCACCCTTTTCATCCTCGCCGTGTACCGCATGGGCGACAACATCATTTGCCCGGGTATCGACTTCAACGCCGTCCAGTCCCTGGCCGCAGCGGCCAACAAGGGCGGCGTCATCGCCTACCTCAACCTCTTCTCTGGCGGCGCCCTCACCAAGATGGCCGTCTTCGGGCTCGGGATCATGCCGTACATCACGAGCTCGATCATCATCCAGCTCCTGATGGTCGTCATCCCCAAGTTCGAGGAGTGGCGCAAGGAGGGCCCGAGCGGTCAGCGCAAGCTCACCCAGGTGACCCGGTACATGACGATCGCCCTGGCGATCATGCAGTCCACCGGCCTGGCCTATGCGTTCCACAACGGCGGCGGCGGCCTGATCGGCGGTGCCCCGCTCAACGTGGACCTGATCCCGGACTTCACAGTGCCTCGGGTGTTGCTCATCGTGCTCACGATGACTGCCGGCACCGTCGTGGTCATGTGGCTGGCGGAGCTCATCACCCAGCGCGGCGTGGGCCAGGGCATGTCCGTCCTCATCTTCACAAACGTCATCTCCGGCCTGCCCACCCAGGGCGACGACCTGCTGAAGTCGGCCGGCGCCGCCAAGTTTTCCTTCCTCGTGGCGTTGGCGTTGTTCTTCCTGGTGGCGATCGTCTTCGTCGAGCAGTGCCAGCGCCGCATACCGGTCACGTTCGCCAAGCGGGTCGTGGGGAGGCGGATGTACGGCGGCCAGAGCACATACATCCCGATGAAGCTCAACACGGGTGGCGTCGTGCCGATCATCTTCGCCGCCTCGGTGCTCTACTTCCCGATCCTGATCTCCAACGTGTTCCCGTCCAACACGGCGTGGGGCAAGGACGTCCAGTCCTGGATCAGCAACCACCTCGCCCAGCCGAGCAACATCATCTACGTCCTCCTGTACGGCGGCCTGGTGCTCGTCTTCGCCTTCTTCTACGCCGGGATCACCTTCGACCCGCACCAGCAGTCGGACGTGATCCGAAAACAGGGCGGCTACATCCCGGGTATCCGGCCCGGGTACCCGACGGAGCGCCATCTGCAGACGATCCTCAACCGGGTGACGATGCCGGGGGCGCTGTTCCTGATGACCGTCGCTTTGCTGCCTTCGATCGTGCTGGCGGTCTGGAACATCCAGAACTACCCCTTCGCCGGTACGACATTGCTGATCGCCGTCGGCGTCGCCCTCGAGACGATGAAGCAGGTCGACAGCCAGTTGATGCTGCGTAACTACGAAGGCTTCCTCCGCTAGGCCCGCCGGCCCAGCTACCTGAGTTGGCCGACAGCCAAGCGCCGCGCCGCCCGCCGAGGCTCATCCTCCTCGGCCGCCAGGGTTCGGGTAAAGGCACGCAGGCATCTCGGCTGAGCAGCATTTACGGCGTCCCGCACATCTCGACCGGCGATGCTTTCCGCGCTGCGGTCAAGGCGGGGTCCGAGCTCGGGCGCAGCGTCGAGGGGTACATGGACCGTGGAGAGCTCGTGCCCGACGACCTCGTCGTAGCCGTCATCCGTGACCACCTCTTCGGCGCTGCCGGTCCCGAGGGCTTCATCCTCGACGGCTTCCCGCGGACCGTCGCGCAGGCGGAGGCGCTTTCCGAGATGGCCGGCAGCCGCGGGATAGACGTCGTGATCGACCTCGAGGTCCCGACCGAAGAGGTCCTGCGCCGGCTGTCGGCGAGGCGGGTCTGCGCCAACTGCGGGGCTAACTACAACCTGGTGGACAACCCCCCAAAGGTCGCCGGGGTCTGCGACGTCTGCGGGGGCGGGCCCCTCGTGCAGCGTGACGACGACACAGAGGACGCCATCCGGCGGCGCCTGGAGCTTTACGAGTCCGAGACCGCTCCCCTCGTGGAGTGGTACCGCGACCGGGGGTTACTGGTGGCCGTCGACGCGGCGGGCCCACCGGACGAGGTCACCGGGAGAGTCGTCACCGCTCTGAACGCGGCGCTCAACTGAACGCTGCCTCGCAAGGCTTGTTCGCTACCCTGGAAAGGTGCGCCGCCGCCCCGACGAGATAGCGAAGATGCGAAAGGCGGGCCGCGTCGTCGCCGAGATGCTCGCGGTGACCTCGGGTGCCGCCCGCCCCGGTGTGACCACGGCGCAGCTGGACCTCTTGGCGCGCGAAGTGCTCGACCGCCGGGGAGCGCGCTCCAATTTCCTCGGCTACCACGGGTTCCCCGCCGTCATCTGCACGTCGCCCAACAACGTCATCGTGCACGGGATCCCGGGGCCCTACGTGCTGAAGGAGGGGGACATCATCTCCCTCGACTGCGGCGCCATCATCGAGGGGTACCACGGCGACGCGGCGGTAACCGTACCCGTCGGGGACGTCCCCCCTCACACCGAAAAACTCTTGCGGGTAACCGAGGAGAGCTTGGTGGCGGGGATCGGCCAGCTCGTGGACGGGCACCGGCTGCACGACGTTGGCTCCGCCGTCCAGACGGTCGCAGAGGGAGCCGGCTTTTCGGTCGTGCGAGGCTACGTCGGGCACGGCATCGGTACCCAGATGCACGAGGAGCCTTCCGTACCCAACTACTGGCCGGGAAACCCCGGGCCCAAGCTCCGCACCGGCATGGTGTTCGCAGTCGAGCCGATGGTCAACGTCGGGGGGGCCGAGACGATCCTGCTCGAGGACGGCTGGACGGTGGTAACTGCCGACGGCAGCCTCTCGGCGCATTTCGAGCACACGATCGCCGTGACCGAGAACGGGCCCGAAGTGCTCACCGTCGCCGGCTGACCTACTCCCGGGAGTACGGCTTGCCGTCGGCGGCGGGCGGCCGCACCCTGCCCACGAGGCCGCAGACCACGGCGATCGTGATCACGTACGGCGCCATAGACAAAAATGGCGCAGGTATGCCGACGTTTAGTACTCCTAGGACGCTTTGGAGCGATTCAGCGAAGCCGAACAGGAGCGCCGCCCCGAGCGCGCCGTAAGGCCGCCAGCGCCCGAAGATCATCGCCGCCAGGGCTACGAACCCGAGCCCTGCGCTCATATCGGTGGTGAACTCGCCGATCGACCCGATCGTGAACTGGGCACCGCCGATACCGGCAAGAGCACCCCCGATGATCACGTTGGAATAGCGGGTGCGGATCACGTTCAGCCCCACCGTTTCGGCCGCTCTCGGGTGTTCTCCTACTGAGCGCACCCGCAGGCCCCATCGTGTCCTGAAAAGGGCGACGTTGACCGAGACGAGGAGGATGGCGGCCAGGTAAACGAAGAAGTTCTGGTCGAACAACGCCGGTCCGGCTATCGGTATTTTGGAGACGAGCGGGACCCTCCAGGCCGAAAAAGTGATACCGGTGTTGAGGGTCGCCTGGTAGGGCGTGAGCACCTCGTACAGGAGGTAGTTGGTAAGGCCGAGCGCAAAAGCGTCTATTACGACACCGATAATGATCTGGTCGGCGCCGTAGCGCAGTGCGAGGAAGGCAAGCAGCCAGCCGAAGAGCGCGCCCGCGCCCGCGCCGCACACCAAACCAAGCCACACATTGTTGCTCCACGACCCGATCATCGCCCCGAGGAACGCGCCGGCGAGGAACTGGCCCTCGATGGCGATGTTGATGACGCCCGACCGCTCGCACATTATCCCCGACAGCGAGCCATAAATGAGCGGCGTCGCGCCGACGAGCGTGCCGGCGAGCATGCTGACGAAGTTGAGCGTCCCGCCGCGCGCCGCCCAGGTGAGGAAAGACCAAAGGAAGACGATCGTGCCGAGCGTGAAGATCGCGTAGGTACCGCGGCTGCGCCGCCAGGTGAACAGCAGTACACCGAGGCCGGCGCAGACGATCGCCAGGATGATCGACACCCATCGCACGTCCATCGTGATCGGCCGGACATTGATGGCGGGTGGCTGGGTCAGGATGAAGATGGAGTGCAACTTGCCGTCGACCCGCACGCCGAACGCCCAGAACATGATCACGGCCAAAATCCCGAGGAAGATCCCCATCCCGTGCCTGCGGCTTGCCGGGATGACCCGGGCATCGACGGCGGCCAGGTCGGCGGGGGTCATGGCGATCGCGCTCACGCCGTCCACCCCTTGGTGGCGATGCGAGCCTGACCGCCGCGCGCCTCACGCAGGCGGAACACCTCGCGCACGAGCGCCGGAGTGGCCACCATGAAGACGATGACTGCCTGGATCACCGTCGTGAGGTCGATCGGGATGCCCGTTACGGCCTGCATATTGCGCCCGCCCGAGATGAGCGCCGCGAACAGCAGGGAGCCGAGCACGATGCCGCCTGGGTTGTTACGGCCCAAGAGCGCCACCGTGATCGCGTTGAAACCGGTATTGCCGCCGTAGCCCGTGGAAAGGAGGAAGTCGGTGCCCGAAAGAGTT
>DATJMJ010000169.1:0-53604 GCA_035508795.1 Acidimicrobiales bacterium | reverse complement strand
AGCTTAGCTGTGTGCAGGACGTGACGTTCGCCCTCGATGAGCGCCCACTCGAAGGATTGTTTGGACCCGAAGACGTCGATACTCTCCCTGTACTGGCGTGCGGTGTCGAACAGTGAGCGATAGATGCGCGCTGTCAGGTCGGTGCCTCGTATCTTTATGTGGGCCGTCTCCACGGCAAACGGTGACCCGTACTTCGCCGCCAGCTCCGCGCGGATGGTCCCCGACCCGAAGCAGGAAACGTACTCGGCTGCGGCGCCGGCGAGAGCAAGCACCGGCCCGACGCAGTGTGTCGCGTACCACATCGGCGGCAGTCCCGGCCAGTAATCGGGCCACCCGTCCATGTCCTGGTGGTGAGTCGCCTGCAAGAACTGGAGCCGGCCGAGGTCGCCGTCATCATACAACTGCTTGAGATAGAGGAACTCCCGTGAGTACACGGTTGTTTCCATCATCATGTACTTGAGCCCGGTGCGTGCCACTGTGTCGACTATCTTCCGGCACTCTTGGGCTGTCGTGGCCATGGGCACGGTGCAGGCGACGTGCTTGCCGGCCCGCAGCGCCGCAACGGACATCCAGCCGTGGTCAGGGATGGGTGAATTGATATGCACGGCGTCGACTTCAGGGTCGGCGAGCACGTCCTCGTAGCGCGCGTAACGTCTCTCGACCCCGAACGCGTCTCCGATCTCGTCCAGGAGCGTTGGGTCCCGCCGGCAGATGGCGGTGAGCCGAGCCCGTGGGTGGCGCTGGTAGATGGGGATGAACTCAGCGCCGAAGCCGAGGCCGACTATGGCGACATTGACGCGCCCGGCGCTCCCGCTCGTCATCGTCGTGACCCTGTAGCGGCCAGGCCCTGGCGGAGGAAAGCGATGCCTTTGCTTGCCAGTTCGCTGCCGCTCGCGTCGAGGGGGCGCCAGAGAGATACGGCCTTGGCTATCTCCCCGACCGAGGAAGTGAAACTTTCGATCACTATTTGGCCTCCGTAGCCGATATCGCCCAGTGCGCCGAAGATGTCGGCCCACGGCACATGCCCGGTACCAGGCGTCCCCCGGTCGTTTTCGCAGACCTGGACGTGCAGGAGCCGGTCGCCTGCGGCCCGGATGGCGTCGCCGAGCGATTTCTCTTCGATGTTCATGTGGAAAGTGTCCAGTGTCAGCCCGACATTATCCCTGTCAACGAGGTCGCACATCTCCAATGCTTTTGCCGCCGTATTGACCATGTCGGTTTCGAAGCGGTTGAGCGGCTCGATCGCCAGGCACACGCCGGCGGGCGCCGCGTAATCTGCAGCCGACCGCAAACCGTCCGCCGCCCTGTGGAACTCGTCCCGCCGCGCCGCCGGGCTGAGCGGGCGGGCTTTGCCGACTGCCGAGTACATCGGGCCGGCCACGTTCCGGGAGCCCACTGCATGGGCAAGGTCGACGCACTGTTTGATATATGTGAGAGCGGTCCGCCTTACCGCCGAGTCCTCACTGGCGATGTCGCGAGATGGGCCGAAGGCGCCGCAGACCGAAATCGCCATGCCATTGCCTTTTACAGCGGCGAGCAGTGCGGGTGCACTTACTGACGGGACATCTTCGACTGCCACCTCGAAGACGTTGGCCCCGGCCTCGTGCGCCCTGGCCACGAGGGACGGCGCGTCCGCGTCCGTGAACGGGGACAACCAAACCCAACTGCTCACCCCGATAGGGTTCATCGCAGCGACCTCCTCAATCTGCGCCCACATCACCTCGAGCGGCACCGAGCGCCTCAATATAGATGGCGGCCAAGCGGTCCCATATCCGCTCAGCCTCCTCGTCGGCTCCCTGACGCCGGGGATCCGCGTCGAACCACTCTACGCTCTGCCGTATCCCTTCGGCGAAAGGTACGCTCGGGTGAAAGGTAGGTACGAGCTTGCGGATCTTCGAGTTGTCGAATACTGCGCAATGCGATTTGTCGCCCCACAGCCCCCACCATTCCGCCTCGTCCTGCCAGCGCAGGGCGTCGGTCGGGATGTGCAACAGATTGGCCGTCGTGCCTGCCGCCCGGGCGAGGAGATCGTAGATCTGGTTCCAGCTAAGGGCTTCGTCAGAAGTAATGTGAAAGGCGTCGCCGATCGCGTCGGGGTGACCGAGGACCCCCAAAAAGCCTTGCGCGAAATCGGAGTTGTGCGTGATCGTCCAGATCGACGTGCCGTCGCCGGGCACGAGCACAGGCGCCCCGCGGCGCATACGCTGGACAATCGTGTACGGTTTTTGCCAACTTCCTATCGCGACCGGAATTTGCGAAGGACCGTACGTGTGCGAGGGCCGGACAATTGTCCAGGGCAGCTCCGTCTGCGCCGAGAGCAGGCGCTCGCAGGCTATCTTGTCACGCGAGTACTGCCAAAACGGGTTGTCGAGAGGCGTATCCTCGGTGATCAACCAGTTGGCAGGAGGCTTTTGGTAGGCGCTCGCCGAGCTGATGAAGACGTACTGGTCCGTCCTCCCCTTGAACATCTCGAGGTCCTGGCGCACGTGGTCCGGCGTAAAGGCAAGCCATTGCACCACGGCGTCCCAGGTGAGGTCGCCCAGGGCACGGAGCACTTCGTCCTTCTCCCTGATGTCTGCATGAAGACGGTGAACCTCCGGTGGGGCCGGCAAGACCGAGCGACCGCGATTGAGGTGCCAAAGGTCGTGGCCGGCTCGAAGGACCACCGGCGTGCAGCCGGAGCTGATCGTCCCCGTACCTCCGATGAACAGTATTCGCACGGGCCTGACTATAGCGCTGTGAAAATCGCCTATTGCGTTTGGAAAAGTCGGCTGTCTACTGCGGGCCGGCGACCGCTGTCCCGATGCCCATAGCTGACGTCGGCGGCATGGTGTGCAGCGCGTTGGGGAGCGGCGCCGGGTGGGTGTGACGCGGCCGCGCGGGGGGCTGGGTGAACGTGGTGTTGGCCGGGCGCGGCGGTCGGGGCGCTGCGGCTGGGGCGCTGCGGTCGGGGCGCTGCGGCCGGGCGCGGCACATCGGGGTTGGGCCGCTCCCTGGTATGGTGCCCGCATGTCCGACTCCCAGGCGATCGGGGGAGGGCTGGCGCCGGGCCAGCGCCCACTCCCGGAGTTCCGGCTCGACAACCAGGGCCTCCTAGCGTTCGCCCGCCAGCTCGCGATGACGCCAAGCGTCTCGGGCAGCGAGGGCCCCGCGATCGAACTGACGGCGTCGCGGATGCGTGAGCTCGGCTTCGACCGGGTCGAGGTGGACGACGTTGGCAACTGCATCGGAATTATCGGCACTGCGGGCACTGCGGGCACTGCGGGCACTGGGCGGACGGCGCGATGGCCGCGACTGCTTATTGACGGCCACATCGACTCGATACCGCTGCACTCCCGTGAGCTCTGGACTGTTGACCCCTTCGGTGGTCAAGTCATAGATGGCCGCCTCTACGGTCTCGGCGCCTGCGACCAGAAGTCGTCGATAGCGGCGGCGGTGTTCGGCGTCGCAGCAGCTAGGGACCTTGTTGGCGAGTTGGGTGGGTCGGTGGCGGTCGTGGCGAGCGTCAACGAGGAGGATCTCGAGGGCGCCGCCTTGAAGGTGGCGACCGAACGTTTCGAGCCGACGTTCGCGGTCACCTCCGAGCCGAGCGACACCCGTCTCTGCATAGGCCAGCGAGGGCGGGCAAAGCTGGCGGCAACGGTCACCGGCCGGCCGTCCCATGCAGGCCACGCCCGGCTCGGGGTCAACGCCGCCGAGGCGCTGGCCGCCCTGGTCGTCCAGGTCAGGGGATTGCCGCAACCGAGCCACCCTCGGCTGGGGCGCCGGGACATCACCTGCATCGATATCGCCTCGTCCCCGTACCCGTCAGCTTGCACGGTGCCCGGGCATGCGCTCGCCCGCTTTGATGCTCGGTTGCTCCCCGGCGACACCGGCACCTTGGTGCTGAAGATCATCGAAGACGCCGCGCGGCAAGCCTGGGCGAGTTGGGACGAGCAACCTGGGCCGGAGCTAGGCGTCGTGGTAGCGGACGCCGAGTTCACGACCTGGGCCGGCCAGAGTTTCCGTGCCCCGGAGTTCCAGCCCGCCTGGTGGACAGATGACACGTCTCCCTTGGTGGAGGCCGCAAAAACCGCGTTGGCCAGCCAGGGTCTGGACCCGACGCCGACGCACTATTCGTTTTGCACCAACGGTTCGTACCTGGCGGCCGAGGCCGGCGTCCCGACGATCGGTTTTGGCGTCGGCGAGGGCCATATTGCTCACCAGCCAAATGAGTACGTCACGATCGACTCTTTGCAGAAAGGGGCCATGGGGTTTGCCGCCATCACCGCTCTCCTGCTTGGGGCCCCTTAGCCGGGCAGGGCCCAGCGCGAGTAACTCACGACGTGGCTTGCCGCGAGGGCATGGTGCCCCCGCCCGCCGGAGGGGCGGGTCCTCCACGGGCGCCGCAACTCTTACGCCTTCGGCTCTGGCGTCCCAACGCTCGCGCGGCCCCAACTCTGACGCCGCAACTCTGACGCCTCCCGCTCTGGCGTCCTTACTCTGAAAGCGCAACTCTGGTCGCGATCGCGCACGCCGGGCGCGATTCGTGAGGGTTAAAGCCGATAAATCGCGACCAGGGTGCTCGAGCGCGACCAGATTGCTCAAGCGCGACCAGAGTGCTTAGTAGTGCACGAGCGCCAGAGAGACCGAGTCCCGAGTGCACGAGCGCAGGAGCGAGGCCTCGACGCTGGCGCAGACCGACTGCGCTCGATCAGCGGCCCGTGGTGACCTTCACCTTTATATCGCCTATATCGCCAATGACGCCGGGTCAGGCGGGCCCCAGAGCCGGCAAAGCCAAATTCGCCCCGGGGTGAGGCCAGGTGACGTGGGGTTGGCTGTTTCGCTACGCTCTGTCCGGGAATGGTGTGCAGGAGGTTAGGGGACATTGACCTTTGAAAATCCCAAGGCGAGGCTCTTGCCGCTCTACCTTCGCTCGGCCGACGACCCGGATTTCGTCGCCCATGTGCAGATGCTGGCCGAGCAACTCGGTGAGGTCGCGACCTTGCTCCCACCTCGTCAGCTCGGGCCCCCGATAGAAGGCACTGGTGCCGGCCTCGACGCAGGCACCGGTACTGTGCTGGATGCAGGTACCGGAGCCGGTCCCGAGGCCGTTGCCGACGCGGACGCCGTCGTGTTCCCGGTGCTGACGGGTGATATCTACAGGAACATCCCGGCCATGAGGGCTATCGAGCTCCCCGTGCTCATCCTTACCTCGGACTTCGCGACCATGGCCATGTGGGATTGGGAGATCATCAGCTACCTCCGTGCCGAGGGCATTGACGTGCTGGCCCCGTACTCGCTCGATGTTTGCCTGGCAACGTGCCGGGCCTTGGCTGCCAAAAGGCGGCTTCGCCAGTCCAAGTTCATCGTTTACCAGGACGAGCCTGGTAAGGCTGGCAAACAGCCGGCGATCTTCCGCCGTTTTTACTGGTGGGAAGACGAATGCACCCAACGCATTAGCGTCAAGTTCGGCTTGAGGATCGACAAACGGAGCTTTCGCGAGCTCGGTGCCCGGGCCCGGGCCGTGCGCGACGACGCCGTTGAACAACGACGACAAGCCGAGAGCCGTGACTTCGACGGGCTGAGCGTCGGAGCGGGCCTCAGCGCGCTCAAGCTTTACCAGGCCGTGCGGGACGACTTAGACAGCGAAAGCGATGTCGCAGCTATCGGCATCAATTGCCTCAACGAATCGGAGTACTCGGATACGACGCCGTGCCTCGCTTGGGACCTGTTGTTCCAGGAGCGGGAGCTTATTTGGGGCTGTGAGGCGGATACCCTCTCGATGCTCACAAAGTACCTGCTGTTCAATACGTTACGGGCCCCGGTCATGATGACCAACCTGTACCCGTTCTTGATGGGGCAGGCCGCTCTTCAGCACGAGCGCATCCCGTCGTTCCCTGAGGTCGACGAGCCCGCAAATTACGTGCTGGCGGCGCATTGCGGCTATCTCGGCGTCCTTCCCCGGCCCTTCGCTCAGCAGTGGCGGTTGCGCCCGCGGGCTTTGGAGATCGTCGACCCTAATGCGGTAGCCATCGACGCCCAGCTGCCCACAGGGGCCTTGACGCTGGCGAAGCTTTCACCCGACGTGTCCACGATTGTCATCGTCGAGGGTGAGCTCGCCGGCTATGTGGGTTACCCGGGTTCGGACTGCCGCAACGGTGCCCTTATCCACGTACCCGACGGGCACGCCTTAATGGACGGGCTGCCGTCGCACCATTCCATCCTCGTGACCGGTCATCATCTGGCGGCGGTCAAAGCGGTTGGCGAAATCTTTGGCCTTGCCGTACAGACCCTGGCGTAGCAAGGTGGGGTCCGCAAGCTCCGACCGCCCAGTCCCCGGGACGGCCGGGACCGTTACGAGGTGCTGAGTGAAGATCACTGCGGTTGAGGTCGAGAAGTACGTGGTGCCGGCTCAGCCGGCCTTTGCATGGCGAGCCGGGCTCCCTGGCTCGGAGCCCGAACTGGTCGGCGGGGTACTGCACATCAGGACCGACGAGGGTGTGGAGGGTGTCGCGCACTGCCGTCGTGGCGTGATCCTTGAAGACCTCGTCAACCGCCGCTTGCGTAGCGAGCTGACTGGCCAGGACCCGCTGCGGCGCGAGTGGCTGTGGCACCGGATGTGGGAGCTCGACCGTATCGAGGAGTTCCCGCTCTACGTGCTGGGGCTGGTGGACATCGCCCTTTACGACCTTGCGGGCAAGGTACTCGGCGTCCCTGTTTACGAGCTGCTCGGCGCGTTCCGCACGGAGCTCCCGGCCTACGCGTCGACGGTCACGTTTTCCTCGATCGAGGAGTACCTCGATGTGGCGGACCAATGCCTGGCGATCGGCTACGGCGCCATCAAGTTACATGCCTGGGGCGACGCACGACGTGACGCCGAGCTCGCTCAGGCCCTGCGAGGTCATGTCGGTGCCGGGGTCGACCTCATGTACGACGGCTCGGCAGGGTTTGACCTGCCCGACGCGGTGTACCTGGGACGCGCGCTTGCCGAAGCGGGCTACCGCTGGTACGAGGAGCCGATCCGCGAGTTCAGCATCACGTCCTACCGCTGGCTGGCGGACCGGGTCGAGGTGCCGCTCCTGGTAGCCGAGACGTCCGACGGCGCCCACATGAACACCGCCGACTTCATCTTCTCCGGCTGCGCCGAGTACGTGCGTACGAGCGCTCATTACAAAGGGGGCTTCACGGGCGCGATGCGGATTGCCCACACGGCCGACTCGTTCCGCCTGCGCGCCGAAGTGCATGGCGGCGGTTTTGCCAACCTGCACCTGTGCATGGCCGTACCGAACACCACTTATTACGAGTCGCTCGTGATGGAGAACCCTGTCGTAGCAGACCCCATGGTCGACGCCAAAGGCCTTGTCCACGCGCCGAGCGGACCAGGCGTTGGCCCGGCAACCTAGTCGGTGCTCGAGGAGGAGCCGAGGCGCACGGTCAGCTCCTAGGGTTGCTGCGGCCTTTACTGCTGGACAGCTGCTTCTGTCAAGGCATCGATACCGGCAAGCCTGGCGGCCAAGTCGGGGCTCAGGCCGTACCGGGCCGCCAGGGCGCCGGGGCTCGTATAGCTGACTTTTGTCTGAGGCCCGTCGGCCCATACCAGGGCCTTTAGAGGGAGGTCGAGCGCGGCGAGCGGTACGGCGTCCATCACGGGGGTGCCGGCCTGGGGGCTGCCGAAGATGACTACCTTCGTTTCCCGGAGGGACAGGTTGACCGCCGCCGCCTCTCCGCTGTGGTCGATCACAGCAAAGACCTTGAGGCCTCGAGCCAAGACAACTCCGGAGAGACGGGATACGGTCTCTTCGACGGACCAGGGGCTCAGCTTGGTGGTGATGCCGTCAACGGGTGGCTGCGGGGTGGTGCCCATTGTGGACATGTCGTGCCTCCTTTCGGTGCCTCGGAACTACCCTCAATCAGCTCGGGTCGCGAATTGGGAAGGATCCGGGGGATAATGACCTTACACATCCCGGCAAACCCGGCGTCCTCGTCGTTTGGCTGACAGCACGGCGCCAGTGCTACGACCCGGCCGTGAGGCTGGCAACTAAGGAGACAGTCATGACTTCGGCTACTCAAGCCCTGGACGATGTTCGCGAACTTGCTCAACAGCTGCGGGTCGATTCCGTCCGTTGTAGCACTTCGGCGGGGTCCGGGCACCCGACCTCGAGCATGTCGGCCGCCGACGTGATGGCCGTGTTGATGGCCCGCCATTTCCGCTACGACTGGGAGGAGCCGGACAACCCCAACAACGACCACCTGATCTTCTCCAAAGGGCACGCCTCACCTCTGCTCTATGCGATGTTCAAGGCGGCCGGCGTCATCTCGGACGACGAGCTCATGACCGGGTACCGCCGGGTGGGGTCACGGCTCGAGGGCCACCCGACCCCGGTCCTGCCGTGGGTCGACGTGGCGACCGGTTCTCTCGGTCAGGGGTTGCCTGACGGGGTAGGTGTAGCTCTCGCTGGCCGGTACCTGGACGAGCTCCCCTTCCGTGTCTGGGTGCTATGCGGCGACAGCGAGATGGCGGAGGGGTCCATCTGGGAAGCGCTGGGTAAGGCAGCCCATTACCGGCTGGGGAACTTGACGGCGATCGTAGATGTCAACCGCCTCGGCCAGCGCGGGCCAACCGAGCTCGGCTGGGACGTCGACGCCTATGTCAGGAGGGCCGAGGCGTTCGGGTGCCGGGCAATCTCGGTCGACGGCCACGATCTCGCCGAGATCGACAGGGCGCTCACCGAGGTGGCCGGTCGGTCACCCGAGGGGGTGCCCACGGTGGTCGTGGCCCGCACCCGCAAAGGCCGCGGCTTCTCCGAGGTCGAAGACCGGGAAGGATGGCACGGTGTGCCCCTTCCGGCCGAGATGGCCGAGCGGGCGATCGTAGAGCTCGGTGGCGAACGCCACCTCACCGTCCGTGGGCCGCAGCCGGAGAAAGGATCCCCACGGGAACGGCCGCAGGGCGAGGTGAAGATGCCCAGCTATACGACCGGTGAGAAAGTCCCTACGCGCTTGGCTTTCGGCCAGGCTCTCCGCGCCGTCGGGGCTGACCCGAGGGTCGTCGTCCTGGACGGCGAGGTGGGTAACTCGACTCACACCGAGGAGTTTTCCAAGGTGTACCCCGAGCGCGCCTTCGAGATGTTCATCGCCGAGCAGCAAATGGTTGCCGCAGCAGTGGGTATGTCGGTCCGGGGCTACATACCGTTTGCGGCCACTTTCGGGGCATTTTTTACTCGCGCATACGACTTCGTCCGGATGGCAGCCATCTCGGAGGCGAACATCAGGCTTTGTGGCTCGCACGCCGGGGTCGAGATAGGTGCCGACGGCCCCTCGCAGATGGCCTTGGAGGACCTGGCCATGATGCGGGCGGTGCACGGCTCAACGGTCCTCTACCCGAGCGACGCCACGAGCACGGCAGCCCTTGTGCAGGAAATGGCCAGCCAGCCGGGCGTCGTCTACATGCGCACCACCCGGGGCGCCTACCCCGTGCTGTACGGGACGGACGAGACGTTCCCGATCGGAGGGGCAAAGGTCGTTCGTTCCGGCCCGGACGACCAGGTGACGTTGGTGGGTGCCGGCGTAACGTTGCACAATTGCCTGGCGGCGGCCGACCAGTTGAGCAATGACGGCATTGGGGCGCGGGTCGTGGACCTTTACTCGCTGAAACCGGTTGACGGCGCCACGCTCGTGTCGGCTGCAAGCGCGACGGGGGACCGGGTCGTGGTCGTCGAAGACCATCACCCAGAGGGCGGCATCGGCAGCGCTGTCCTCGCGGCTTTCAACGATCAAGGCCATCCCGTGCGAATTGCCCATCTGGCCGTCCGTAACATGCCCGGTTCCGGTACCGCCAAGGAGCTCATGGACAATGCAGGGATATCGGCCGACCACATAGTCGAGGCTGCGAGGTCGCTAGTCAAAGGCTGATAGCCGACAGCGAGGCGGCTCTCCCAGCGGGTAGGGAACGGCCGCTCCCAGCGGCTAGAGAACGGCCGCAGACCGATCGTCGCGCTCAATAACCGGAGGATGGTCCTTCCTCGACGAGGGGGAGGCGGAGCCAGGCCAGCATCTGGCGGAGTTGTTCATACGCCTTGACCCGAGCCGCGTCGGTGCCGGCCTCTTCGGCACCCTCGACCACAGCCCAGAGCCGGTGCACCATCGACGGGCCGAGCTCGAGCAGGCCACCGCTGCCGCCCGATGCCCACTTCGCAAGCACGTAGTGGACGATCGCACCTTCGGGCAACTTCATTGCGCCGGCAAGCCGCCCGATCGTCGTCATCGGGTCGACATGCGAGAAGAGCGCAATGTCGGCCTTGAAATTGGCGTCGGGGTCGTCGGCATCCCATGGGCCGTCCCAGCCGCCGACATCGACTGTACGAGTCTTTGCGGTCACCTTCGACAGGCTAACGGCGCCCAGGAGCCCTCTCGACAAATGCGGGCGGTGGGGCCAAAGCAAGTGGGGGGTTGACCCCGAGGGCCTGGATCTCAGCGGCCTGCGCTCTGGCCGCCGTCGACATGCAGGGTCTCGCCTGTGATGAAGTCCGACGCCTCCAGGAAGAGGATGGCATTGACAATGTCACTTATTTGCCCGAGGCGTTTGAGCGGGATGGAGCCGATCAGGCCGGAATAGGTCTCCGGGGCGTTCGAAGGTGTCTGAGTCGGCGCGGGCGAAACCGCATTGACCCTGATCCCCCTCTCGGCGTACTCGATCGCGAGAGATCTCGTTGCGGACGCGACCCCTCCCTTGGTCAGCGCTGCCAGCACCGACACTTCCTTGGAGTTGGCGTACTCGGCGACAGTTGCCGTTAGGTTGACGACATGGCCGCCGCCATGGGCCAACATCTCGCTGATCGCACGTTGTGTCATGAAGAAGAAGCCGGTTAAGTTGACCCCCACAACTAGCTCGTAATCCTTGGCGGTGTACTCGGCGAAAGGCTTCGACAAAAACACGCCGGCATTGTTGACGAGCGTGTGCAGCCCTCCAAAGTGGTCGCGAGCAGCCTTCACGATCCGGTCAGCTGTTGCCGGCCGCGTTATGTCGCCTTCTACGACGACGACTCCGGGATCGTCCGGCTGCTCCATTGAGCGGGCATTGGCGACCACGGCCCACCCTAAAGCCCTATAGCCGGCCACTATCCCTGCGCCGATCCCCTGGGAACCCCCGGTGACGACGACTACCTTCTGAGCGTTCGCGTTCATTAGCGGGCTACCTTGCCTCCATGGAGCAGGAGCCTTTCCGGGCTCCTCGTGTGGCCGCCGGCGGGTTGGGCCGAAGCCGCCACCAAGTTCGCGACATCGCACTCAAGGTCGCGCAAGGTGGACCTTGTCGAACCCGTGGGAGCCCCTGGTCTGGTTCACCACCAGGCCCGACAGGACAGCGGGAGACTCCTGCCCACAGCTCGCGACGCGACCGGGCTCGCGGGAGTGACCAGGGAAGCTTACTGGTGTGATTTACGGGCGTAGCGAGCACACTCACAGTTGAGCACGTTTGGTCGTCACCACAAATGAAGGGCCCTGATGATCACGTTCGACCACGTAAGTAAGCGCTATGGCCATGAGGCTCTGGCCGTCGAAGATCTCTCACTGTCGTGCGCCGACGGTGAGATCACGGTCATCGTCGGCCCGTCGGGCTGTGGGAAAACCACCTCGCTGCGGATGATCAACCGCCTCGTCGAGCCCACCTCAGGGGTCATCAGCGTAGATGGCAAGGATGTCCGCGCGTCGGACCCGGCACTGTTGCGGCGCTCCATCGGTTACGTCATCCAGCAGGGAGGGCTGTTCCCTCATCGCACAGTCATGGACAACATCGCAACGGTCCCGCGCTTGCTTGGAGCCTCGCGCGCCAAGGCTCGGGAGCGGGCGGCAGCGCTGCTGGCCCTGGTGGGCTTGCCCGAGCAAATGGCCGCGCGCTACCCGCACCAGCTGTCGGGCGGCCAGCAGCAGAGGGTGGGGGTGGCCCGGGCTCTCGCCGGGGATCCGCCTGTGCTGCTCATGGACGAGGCATTCAGCGCGCTCGACCCTGTCGTGCGCGCCGACTTGCAAAAGGACTTGTTGCAGCTGCAATCGCAGGTGCGCAAGACGATCGTGTTCGTGACCCACGACATCGACGAAGCGGTGAAGATCGGGGACCGGATCGCAGTGATGCAAACCGGCGGGAAGTTGTCCCAGTTTGGCACACCCGAGCAGGTACTCGCTCATCCTGCGAACGGGTTCGTCGCCAACTTCCTCGGGTTTGACAGGGGTATCAGATGGTTGTCGTTGTTCCCTGCCAAATCGCTCGTCCTCCGGGACCCGCCGACGGTTGGGCCGGCTGGCGGGCCGGCCGACGTCAAAGCCGCTTCCTCGGCGGCTGGGACGAATTGGGTGCTCATGCTCGATCCCAAGCGCCGGCCGGTCGGATGGGTCGACGCGAGTACCTTGGACGGCGACGGGGACGGAGCGCTCGACCCGGCGCAAGTGCGGCCGATCGGGCACACTTTTGCCCCGGCGACCGAGTCGCTCCGGGCCGCCCTCGACGCGATGGTCCTGTCGCCCTCGGGGCTCGCCGTGGCCGCCGACAACGACGGCTCGCTCCTCGGGGCCGTCTCGGAGGATGACATCGATAGCGCGATCCGCGACCTCGCAGGCCGGAGTTGAAATGCTCCTCCTCACCCAAACCTTTACCTTTACTTACCACAAGGTCAGCGACTGGCAATGGGTCTTAAACCACATGTCCCTCTTCTGGTCGTTGTCGATTACCCATTTGTACCTGGCGTTGACCTCTGTGGCCATCGGGTTCGTGATAGCGCTGCCGCTCGGGGCTCTCGCCGTGCGTGCCCCCCGGACCTATACGGGGGTCCTGTCAATAACCACAGTCCTTTATTCGCTCCCGTCGTTGGCCGTGTTCGCCTTCTTGGTCGGGGTCACGGGACTGACCGACACGACGGTGATACTGCCCCTTGCCGTGTACGCACTGGCGATATTGGTGAGGAGCGTCGCCGACGGGCTCACCGGTGTACCGGACGACGTCCGGACGGCGGCCACAGCGATGGGCTACCGCCCTCTTCGCCAGCTTTGGAGCGTAGAGTTGCCGGCGGCGATGCCCGTAATAATTGCCGGGCTGCGGGTCGCGACGGTCGCCAGCATCAGCCTCGTGACGGTCGGCTCCCTGATCGGTATCGGCGGCCTCGGCCAGCTGTTCATCGCGGGCGAAAACAGTGACTTCATCACTGAGATCCTCGCCGGCATCGTGATCGTAGCTGCATTGGGGGTGCTGTGCGACGGGCTTTTGACCTTCGGCGGCTACCTGCTGGCACCCTGGGCCAGGCGGTCATAGTGATCGTCGCCTCGAGCGCCTCCATAGGAGGGATCTTTTCCTACCTGACCACCGCAGCCAACTGGAGCGGCCCCTCGGGGTTTCTCCACCGCCTGCTGCAACACGTCGGCTACTCGGGTGTGACTCTCCTGATAGCGGCATGCATCTCCGTCCCCCTGGGCCTTCTTACCGGTCATACCCGCCGGGGCGGCAACCTTCTGACGATCGCCGGCAATGCGAGCCGTGCCCTTCCGACGCTCGGCTTACTGACTATCTTCGCCGTAACTATCGGTGTGGGCATCGACGCCGCCATCATCCCCCTGCTGCTGCTAGCTGTGCCGGCGATCCTGGTCAATACCGACGTGGGCGTCAGGAACGTCAACCCAACATCGGTGGACGCCGCCTACGCGGTCGGCATGACCCCCCTCCAGGTGCTGTGGCACGTCGAGATCCCCATGGCGCTCCCTTTGATCGTCCTGGGGCTCCGCACAGCCGCTCTCCAGGTGGTGTCGACGGCCACCATTGCGGCCTACGTAGGGCTGGGTGGCCTCGGCCGCTACATCATCGACGGTCAGGGCAGCGGCAATTTCGCCGAGCTCGGCGCGGGAGCGGTGGCTGTCGCCAGCTTCGCAATTGTTACCGACCTCACGTTCCGGCTCGCCCAGACACTCGTCGTTTCGCCCGGGCTGCGCGCCCGGACCTCGACCGCCTGACGACGCGCACGCCGGCGCGACAGCCCTTACAAATAACCATGCACCGAGAGACAAAGGAGCTCATATGCACCGCGTAGGCCCAGTCGTCGCCACAGCCGCAGCTCTGCTGACAATCGGCGCTCACGGCTCTTCATCCCCGAGGCCGGTGTCGACAGCAGCGCCGGCGGCCAACGGCCACCCCGCTGCAGTCCCGGGAATCACGATAGGGTCGGCAAACTTCCCCGAGAGCGACGTGCTCGCCGACATATACGCCGACGCACTCAGCAAGGCCGGGGCCAAAGTAAGCACGAAGCTCGATATCGGGACCCGGGAAATCTATTTCGAAGAGCTGGAAAACGGCGCCCTGAACGTGTTCCCCGAGTACAACGGCGCCCTTCTCGACTACCTCCGCCCCAAGTCCACCGCATCGTCGACGGGAGCTGTCACCAAGGCGCTCGAAGCGGCGTTGCCGGGCGATTTGGAAGCCCTTCAGCCATCGCCGGCGCAGGACAGCGACAGCATCACAGTCACCGCTGCTTACGCTGCGGCACACCACCTCAAGACGATCGAGGACCTGAAGCCCATCGAGAGCCAGGTCACGCTCGGCGCGGCGCCGCAGTTCGCCACCCGCGAGCAGGGGCTGATCGGCCTGAAAGAGCTTTACGGGGTCACAGTGAAGTTCAAGGTGCTCGACCAGTCGGGCCCGCTCGACATCGCTGCGCTCAATGACGGGACTATCCAGGCGGCGGACATCTTTACAACTGACCCGGCAGTCGCCAAGTACCACTTCGTCGCCTTGACGGACCCGCTCCACCTGTTCCCGGCCGAAAATGTGATCCCCATCATCAACAAGAAGGTTGCGACCCCCACGATCGTCAAGACGCTGAACGCTGTTTCGGGAGCGCTCACCACCGACGACTTGGTCCAGCTGGTCGGAGCTGTTGTTAACGACCACGTCGATGCAGGCACGGTCGCTGCCGAGTTTGTCTCGGAGGAGAAGCTCGGGTAACCGTTGAGCGGGAGCCGAGCGCGCCCGGCGCGCTCGGCCCGAGCCCGGAGCATTTTTGGTTCAGGTGAGCGACGCCTGGTAAATGGCCTCGATCGATTGGTCGAGTGTGGCGTCGAAGTCCGCAGGGCTCTGGTTGACGCTCAAGCCCTCGAGGAACGCCCGGGAGAAGCTGGCGATCACCCCGTGGTTACGAGCGAGCAGCTCCACGGCCTCCTTGCGGTCGTACCCACCTGAAAGAGCAAGCACCCGCAGTACGCGGGGGTGGTGGACGAGGTCGGAGTAGAAGTCGGCCTCGTCGGGCAAGCTGAGCTTAATGATCACTTGGTGGTGAGGGTCGAGGTCGTCCAGGTGGTCGAGGAGCCCGGCCCGCAGTAGTTGCTCCGCTTGGGCTTTGCGGGGGCTGTGGATGTCGATTTCGGGCTCGAGGATCGGTACCAACCCGGTGGCCAGGATGTGACCGGCGAGTTGGAAGTTCTGGGCAACGACGGCATCGATGCCCACCGGGTTCGCGTCCTTGATGAACGAGCGCATCTTGGTACCGAAGACCTCCACCGCGATGGCGCTCTCGAGCACTGCGTCGAGCCCCGGCATCGGCTTCATCACCTGGGCGCCATCAGCCTCGGGTTCGAGGCCCTTGTCCACCTTGAGGATGGGTACGATCCCCTTTTCCCGCCACAGGTATTGGGCCGTCTCTTTGCCCTCGACCGTCCTGTCGAGGGTGTCCTGGAACAGGATGGTGCCAAGCACCCTGGCCGAGTCGAAACGGGGGCTTGTCATGATCCGTACCCGCATGGCGTGCACGAGGTCGAACATCTCGATGTCGTTGGAGTAGGCGCTCGGCTCGATGCCGTATGCCGCCAGCATCCTCGGGGTGCTGCCGCCACTTTGGTCGAGGGCAGCTACAAACCCCTGCCCTGTCCCGAAGCGGTCCAGTTGTCCAGTCGTAGGCACGCTCTCAGCGTAAGGCGCCTCTGCAGTTCCAGTCACGTCACACTCCTTTGTTTGGGTTGGGCCGCTGCCCCAGGCTGGAGCGCTGTGCGCGGCTCGAGTACGGGCGCCGCCGGTGCCCGACCAGGAGGAGCCGAGGGCTCCACGGTCGTCCCCCGGGCCCCGCTCAGCAGGTCGCCGGCCTCGTCGAGACTGCCGATCATGGCCGGTTTGCCGGTGCCTTCCACGAACCGGCAGGCGGCCTCGACCTTCGGCCCCATCGAGCCGGGCGGGAAACTTTCGGCGCGCAGGGCTTCGGGTGTCGTGCGCCCGATCGGCCGGGCCGCCGGGGTACCGAAGCCAACCTCGACGTTGGCAACGTCGGTAAGGATCATGAGGGCATCTGCACCGAGATCGCGGGCGAGGAGGGCCGCGGTCAAGTCCTTGTCGATGACGGCTTCTGCCCCGTGCAACAGCCCGTCGTCGCCCCGGGTGACGGGGATGCCGCCCCCGCCGCAACAGATGACGATCGCGCCCGAACCCACGAGCGCCGTGATCGTCGGGAGCTCGACGACTGCCAGAGGTTGGGGTGACGCAACGACGCGCCGCCACGAGGCCCCGTCGAGGCGCAGCTGCCAACCGCGTAACGCAGCCACCCGGTGACCTTCGTCGTAGCTGTACTGCGGGCCGACGAACTTGGTGGGGTGGTCGAAGGCCGGGTCGTGCGGCGCGACTTCGGTTTGGCCGATCAAGCTGACGACCTGGCGGCCGGGAAGAGCGTTTTGGAAGGCCTGGAGCAGGAAATAGCCGATCATCCCCTGGGTCTGCGCGTCGAGCACGTCGAGAGGGTACGGGTGCGGCAGCGCCGGGTCGGTGGCGCTCTCGTTGGCCAACAGCCCGACCTGCGGCCCGTTGCCGTGGGTCACGACTATTTGGTGGTCGCGCGCCAGCGGGGCGAGGGCGGCGACGGCCGCCTCGACATGCTTCTCCTGGGTGCCGGCAAGCGGGACCTCACCACGCTCGAGGAGCGCGTTGCCACCTACGGCCACAACCAGGCGCACCTCAGTCCCCGATCGTGGCGACCATGACCGCCTTGATCGTGTGGAGCCGGTTTTCCGCTTCGTCGAACACGATAGAGGCAGGTGACTCGAATACCTCTTCGGTGACCTCCAATGCGTCGAGATGGTATTCGGCGCTGATCATCTGGCCGATCTCGGTGCCGGTGTTGTGGAGCGCCGGCAGGCAGTGCATGAACTTGACGTCGGGGGTACCCGTCTCTTTCAGGACTGCCGAGTTGACCTGGTACGGGAGGAGCTCTTCGATCCGGTCCTTCCATTCCGAGCCGGGTTCGCCCATGGAGACCCAGACGTCTGTGTAGAGGAAATCTGCTCCTTTGACACTGCCGGCGACCTCGTCGCCGATGTGGAGCCGAGCACCCGACCGCGCCGCCAAGCCCGACGCGATTTTTTGGACCTCGTCGGAGGGCCAGAGGACCTTGGGCGCAGCGATGCGCACGTCCATGCCGAGGAGCGCGCCTGTGACAAGCAATGAGTTGGCGGTGTTGTTGCGGGCGTCACCGAGGTAGCAGTAAGCGACTTGCTCGAGCGGTTTGGTCGAGTGGTCGCGCATCGTCAGGATGTCGGCCAGCATCTGGGTGGGGTGCCACTTGTCCGTCAGCCCGTTCCACACCGGCACGCCACTGAACTCGGCGAGGGTCTCCACGGATTCCTGGGCGAAACCCCGGAACTCGATGCCGTCGAACATCCTGCCGAGGACCCGGGCCGTGTCTTTGATCGTCTCGCTCGTCCCTATGTGGCTGCCTTGGGGACCGAAGTAGGTGACGTGGGCTCCCTGGTCGTAGGCACCGACCTCGAAGGCGGAGCGAGTGCGCGTCGACTCTTTTTCGAATATGAGGGCGATGTTGCGGCCCGCCATCCGTTGTTGTTCCGTCCCGGTCCGTTTCTCATGACGGAGCACTGCGGCCAAGTCGAGGAGGGACAAGAACTCTTCTTTGGTCAGGTCGACCTCCTTCAGGAGGTTCCGGCCGTGCAAGGAAGAGACGGGCGATAGAGAGCCCGTGCGTGTCGGACTGGTCATGCCGCGTCCCTTTCTACCGGGCAGGTCATGCAGCGGGGGCCGCCCCGGCCGCGGCCAAGTTCGCTGCCGAGGATGTCGATGACCTCGATGCCGTGCTTGCGGAGCATCGTGTTGGTGGCGATGTTGCGTTCGTAGCCCATCACCACACCCGGTGCGACGGCGAGGAAGTTTGTCGCATCGTCCCATTGTTCACGTTCGGCCGCCCGGACGTCTTCGTCGGTAGTAAGCACCGTGACCTCGGGCACCTCGAGGATAACGGCGAGGGTGTCCCAAAAGTCGTGGTCCCGCACGATGGACAGTTCGCCCTCGGCGTTGGCCGGGGTGATCGTCCAGCTGCGGAAGTGGCGATCGAAATAGGGGTAGAGGATGAACGTCGCCGTATCGACCATCGTCATGATGGTGTCGAGGTGCATGAAAGCGTGGCTGTGCGGCATTTCCATCGCGACGACCTTGGTCGCTTGGCCACTTTCGAAAAGGGCGCGCGCAACGGCTTCGACCGCCATCGGCGTCGTGCGCTCTCCCATGCCGATCAGGACAGCCCCGTGCCCGAGGACGTGGACGTCGCCGCCTTCGATGCTGGCCGGTTGGTAATTGATGTCGTCGCCCCCGTAGTAGGTGATGAAGTCTGCGCCGGCGAAGAGGGGATGGTACCGGTAGATGGCGGCCGTATGGAGCGACTCGCGTTGGCGGGCAGGTTTGGCCATCGGGTTGACGGTCACACCGCCGTAGATCCAGCAGGAATTATCTCGCTGGAAAAGGTGATTGGGCAGCGGAGGGACGACGAAGTCGTCGGCTCTCAACATGTCCCACTTCAGGCTGCGGGCGTGCATCGGGTGCAGGTCCGCTTTGAGCACCCCGCCGATAAGGGCTCCGGCCAACGCATTGGCGTCCTGCTCCTCGAAAAGGCTCCGCACGGGATCTACAAGCGACGGCCCGAGGTTTTGCGGTGTGCACAACCGGTCGAGCACGAAGGCCCGCCCGGCAGGAAGGGCAAGGGCCTCGGCCAGCAGTTGGGCGTAGTAATAGACGACGACACCTTTGTCGCGCAACGCTTCGGCGAAGGCGTCGTGCTCCTCTTTGGCTTTGGAAGCCCATAAAACGTCGTCAAAAAGAAGCGATTCGATGTTGTCGGGAGTCAGCCGGGATAACTCCAGGCCGGGCCGGTGGACGATGGCCTGGCGGAGCCTGCCGACCTCGGATCCTACTTTGAATGTCATGGTCTTTCCTCGTTGTGGTTGAGCGGGCGGTTAGGAGGCTGTGGACAGGTCGATGGCGGACGCGTCTTCGGGGTTGTCGACCGGTTGAGGTATCTCGCCGACCCGCTCCCGGTGGGCGTTCAAGAAGGCGTAGAGGATGAGCCCGGCGAGAATTACCACCAAAGCCTGGTAGACGACTTGGTACCCGGACGCAAAGGCAACCCACATGGAAAACAACACGCCGGTCCCAGCGACCAAAAGGTCGCGTGCCAACAACCAGCCGTGGACGTGGCGCCGCCCGGAGACAAGGTAAGTGAGCTGCGCCAGGGCCGAGTAGAAATATGGTATGGCCACGGTCACGACGGTGAGGTCGACCAGGTAGGTGAAGATCGTGAGCCCTGAGCTCGACTCGTAACGCCACAGCATGAGGACCGAGGGCAGGACCGTCCCTACGACGATGCCGAACCAGGCAGTGTCGTTGCGGTCAGCCCAGGCGAAAGGTTTGGGGAAGAGATCATCGTTGGCGATCGCACGGGACGTTTCCGTCACGATGAGCGTCCAGCCGTTTAGCGCACCGAGCCCCGAGACGACGGCAAGAGCGGCAACGAAAGTCCCGGGCCAACTGCCATGGGGGAAGATGGTCTGGAACGCGTTCACAAACGGGGCCCCGTTGTTGAGCAGGGCGTGGTGCGGCACCAGGCCGAACACTGCGGCGGTGACGAGTACGTAGAGCAGGGCGCTCGCAGCGGTCCCGAACACCGAAGCCCGCCCGACGTTTTTGCGTGCGTCCCTTACGCGCTTCGCGGTGACCGCCGCCGCCTCGACGCCGATGAACGAGAAAAGGGCCACTCCGGCAGCGATCCCGATGCCGCTGTAAAAGCTTCCCCCGGAAGCGTTGAACTTACCGAAGTTGGCCGCGCGGACGAAGAACCACCCCACGACCCCGATGAACAGGAGCGGGAGGAACTTGAGCACTACGGTGACATTCTGGAACCACGCCATTTGGCGTACGCCGACGAGGTTGATGATCGCCGGGACCCATAGCCCGAACAGGGCAATGCCCCAGTTCTCCATGCCGCTTACGTGCTTGAAGCTGAAGAGGGAGTCGACGTAGAACACCCAGGACGCGACGATGGCGGCGTTGCCCGCCCACGACGAGATCCAGTAGGACCAGCCTACGAGGTAGCCGGGGAAGTCGCCGAACTCATGGCGCGCGTAGGCGTACAGCCCGCCGTCGCTGTTGGGTACGCGCCTGGTGAGCTGGCCGAACAACACGCCGAGGAGCAGGGCGCCCACAGCGATGGCACCGAGCACGAGCAGTGACATCGTGCCGGCGCCGGCAAGCACGGCCGGCATCGTGAACACCCCGGTGCCTACGATGCTGCCGACGACGAGCCCGCTCGCCGAGGTGAGGCCCAAGGTGCGAGCTTTGAGCTCGTTGCGTGACGACAGTGCCGGCGAACCGTCCAGAGCCGGTCGGGGAGGCGAGCCCGGACCAGGCTGCCCGACGGGGTGTAACGACGCGGCGGGTCCAGCGATCGCCATTTTGGCTCACCTTTCCGGATCAGTAGTCCGTGACGGCAAATGCCGCCCGGCTCGGGCACCTTCCCCCAAGCTGTCAGCCTTTGCCCGCTAACGACATTTATGGTCGCTCTTTTGCTCTCCGTTCGAGCCTGTTGAATACCCTGGTTGGACCCACAAGGTAAGGCGGTTGCCCGCCGGCCGGCACGGTGCTGTTGCGGGAGTGCTGTTGCGCGAGTGCTGTTGCGCGAGTGCCTTGCTAAGCCTCGTCTTTTTGCTTGCCGGCATGCACGACCACAACGGGTGCGCTCGACATGCGCAGCAGCTCATGGGAAACGCTCCCGAGCACGACGTCGGCTACTTCGCCGCGGCCACGGTTGCCCACAACGACCAGTTCGGCGTCGACACCCTCTGCCAAGCCGGCCAGGTCGGCAGCGATCATCCCCTTGGGCTCGTCCTGGACCATGAGCTCGGCAGTCACCCCACGCTCCCGGGCGACCTCGGCGGCCTCGCGCAGGACGGCGTCCGCCTCTTTGATCGCCTCTTGCGACGGCCCGTTATCCGGGTCCTTTTTGAACAGCTCTTCGGCCAGCGGTGAGTAGTGGACGAACAGCACGCGGGCGCCGGTACTGGCTGCCAACGCGACGCCCACCTCTGCCGCACGCGTCGCCGCCGGCGTACCGTCCACTGCGACGACGACAGTCTTCACCACGCGCTCACGATAGCAAGGAGCTAACCGTTCCGCGAAAGTGGGCCCCTATGCCGGTAAGGCTTGCGGTGCCGGCAGCACATTGCGCAGCTGGCGCCTCGAACGGATGCCGAGCTTCACGAACACCTT
Organism: Acidimicrobiales bacterium; assembly: GCA_035508795.1. GTDB lineage: Bacteria > Actinomycetota > Acidimicrobiia > Acidimicrobiales > Palsa-688 > DATJMJ01. The sequence continues at coordinate 32,063 of DATJMJ010000169.1, read as the reverse complement.
GCGAAGATGCCATTCAACGGTACGTTCGCTGAGGAACAGCTTCTGGCCGATCTCGGGGTTCGTGTAACCGGACCCGGCGAGCCTGGAGATCAGGTCCTCTTGGGGAGTGAGCTTGTCGAAGCTGTCGATGTCCCGTTTGGTCACAGTCTCGGCAGTCGCCATGAGCTCACGAAGCGCACGCTCCGCAAGGCCTTCCAGGCCCATGGCCTCGAACATCTCGCAAGCCACCCGCAGCTCCGACCTGGCGTCGACCCTGCGTCCTGCACGGCGCAACCACTCGCCATAAAGGAGCCTGGCCCGTCCCAGCTCCACACGGGCGCGGGTGCGGCCGAGCAGCTCGATAGACCTGCGGTACAGGAGGTCGGCCGCTTCGCCGTCGCACACCATTGCCCGGCAACGCGCCATTATGCCCTCGGCCCAATCGGTCTCACTTCCCAACCTCTCTACGGACAGGCGCGCGATAGCGGCTCTTGCCTTCTCCGTCTGGCCGGACCGGACGGCAGCCTCGATCAGCTCTACCACGGACCAAGTTGCAAGCCCGATGTCGTCGGGGTACTCCGGCCCTTGCTCGGCAACCGCAAGTGCCTCCTCGTAACGGCGGGTACCACTGTCCAACCATGCCAAGCGACCGTCTGCTTCGCGAACCCCATCCATCCCGGTGCCCTCCTCGCTGCCTCAGTCAACTCTTACGGATAACTAGGCATCGTCGCACCCGTGGTCCAACTGGTTGTGACCCCGGGTTACCCCGGGAGGCCCTGGCCCCACACTGGTGCGCCCGTTGGCGGCGCGGAAGTCCGCGGGCGCAACCTCGAGGCGAGAGCTTGGTCACCTGGGTAGTTGGGCGCCCGACTGCTCTGCGACTAGGTATGCCGCGTACCAGTCCGGCCAGCTGGCGTCGGCCTCGCCGATGCGCCTCTCGTGCTCACCGTGGGCGGCCCTCGCTCTGCGCAGTGCTTCAGCGAGCTCGCCGGCAGTTCTGAACGAGACCTCGGACGTGCTCACCCGTCCCGGAAGCCGCGTCGTCACCTCCTGGAGGAGCCACCCGTTGCCGTCGGGGTCCTTGAACGAGGCAAACGAGCCGTAGCTGGCGCGCTCGCCGGCGGCTCCGTCGGCACGGTCGCCTGCCCACTCGTCGAACCGGCACGCGAAACCGCTCGGGCAGTGGTACACCTCGGTTACCTCGGCACCACGCCTGGCCAGGTCGTCCCGCGCTGCGGTGATGTCGGGCACCACCAGGTAGGTGGCCTGTGCCGAGCCGGGTGGCGCGGGCACGAGGTTGGTGCCGAACTGGACCGAGCAGGCCGAGCCTGGGGGTGTCAACTGGACCAAGCGGACGTTGCCGGCGACTATGTCGGCGTCGAGGCGCCAACCGAGCCCGCGGTAAAACTCCTTCGCCCGGTCGACATCTGAAACCGGGATGACTACTACCTCAAGCTTCATGTCGAGGCTGTTGGCTTCCGGTGCCACATTCGAGCCCGGGGTGCTCTCCTCGGACGTGCTCATTCGGGACCTCCTCGATCCGAGCTAGGGGATGATTACTTCGAAAACCTAGGCGAACTTTGCGGCGCCACGTGCCTCGGCACCAGCCGACGCGAGTGAAGTTGCCTACCGTGACCGAACGCCAGGCAACGCGCCACGGGTGTGAGCGTGGCGCTCGGAGCACGGCCATGGCGCCAGTGCATCGCCCTGGTACCCGTTCGAAGCGGTTAGCACCCGGACGCGGTCCATGTGCCCGAGCCGTACGGCGTCCCGGGCCGATAGCTTTGACCTCATAAGAGGTGCCATGGCACCACCATAAGGAGAACGGCATGATACAAGGCAATCCCAGCGGCCCCGTGCTTTTTTGCTACGACGGGTCCGAAGGGTCCCGCGGGGCAATGAGGGCAGCGGCCAATTTGATCGAGCCCGCTGTCGAGGTGGTCGTCCTCACCGTCTGGGAGCCGGTAGCAGTCCGATTGGCGCTTGCCGGCACCTTTGCTACGGCCGCGATCCCATCCGAAGCGGAGATCGACGACCAAGAGGCGTCCCTCGCCAGAAAAGCGGCAGACGACGGAGCGCAGCGAGCTGCAGGGCACGGGTTCAAGGCGGTGGCAAGGACCGACATTTCGACAAAGGGCATAGCCCCGACGATCCTCGACGTCGCGGACGAGATCTCGGCTCGTCTCATCGTTTGCGGCCAGCGCGGCCGGGGCCCGGTCCGGGCGGCGTTGCTGGGCAGCGTCTCGCACGCGCTGGCGTCGCACACGCACCGTCCGGTCCTCATCTCTCCCGAGCACGCCGTTTAGCGGCCCGAGAGCTTCGAGCTGCCGGCTCGCCTCGCGCAGAGGGCGGTTCGTCGATCGGCTCGAAAGCAGGATCGTTAGGGCACGATGACCACGGGGAAGCCCGACCTCTTGGCGAGCGTCACCGGTACGGTGAACGCCAGTCGGTGGTCGCTGCCGACGACGATCGCAACTGTGCGCAAAGGGCCGCCTTCGTGTGCGATGGCGCGTGCTGCCTCAATGAGTTGTTCGGCTACCGCCCCGCTCGTGCTCCGCAACTTCCATGGTTGTTTGTCGGCCTCGAACACTGAGCGCACCTCGTAATGGAGGTCCGTCTCAGCGGGTCCCAGGCTGTCGGTCACGTCTGCCGCGGGTTGGGAGAAATCTTGGTCGTCGCCAGCGGTCTGCTTCACGTAGACCACCTCGACCCAGCCTTGCCTTCCCCGAAGAATTCGCCCCGCGGCTGCCAGTGCGCGGCGAGCGGGATCCGACCCTTCGTACCCGACCACGAGCACAAGGGAGGCTTCTTGCTCATTTGTCCCCACTGCCCAACCCTACAACGAGGGTGGGTAACATGCCGTAGGTCGAGCTTTGAGGAGGGCTAGTGCGGCACGGATTGGTGATCGCGCCCGATGCCGAGGCGCTTTCGGCACAGGCTGCACAGTTGGTAGCCGCGCGTGCCAGGTCGTCCATTTCGCAGCGGGGGAGGTTCACCTTCGCAGTGAGCGGAGGCCACACCCCCTGGGCCATGTTCGCCAACTTGGTCACCGATGACCTGCCCTGGCGAGTTGTCCAGATCTTTCAAGTGGACGAGCGGGTCGCCCCGGACGGCGACCCCGACCGTAACCTCACGCACCTCCGCCAGGCTCTTGGGGGCGCCCCTGCCGAGGTGGTGCCCATGCCGGTGACCGACGAGGACCTGGACCGAGCGGCGGCCCGGTATGCCTCGGTACTTCCAGAAGTTTTCGACTTGGTCCACCTTGGGCTCGGGCCCGATGGGCACACTGCTTCGCTGGTACCGTCCGACCCCGTCCTCGATGTGACAGACCGGCTCGTCGCGGTCACCAACCCCTACCAGGGCCACCGTCGCATGACACTTACCTACCCCGCGCTGGGACGGGCTGAGGAGATCCTGTGGTTGATCTCAGGTCAGGACAAGCGAGAGGCGTTGGCGAAGCTTTTGGCCGCCGACCCGTCGGTCCCCGCGGGACGCGTCCGGGCCAGGCAGTCGGTGATATTGGCTGACGCCGCCGCGGCGGAGGGCTTGGGGCAACCATGACAACTTCGCAGGAGAGCACCCCCGCAACTGAGGCGCCCATCCGCCTCTTTCTCGCAGACGTCGACGGCACTCTCGTAACTCAGGACAAGGTTCTCACCGACGACGCAATCGAGGCGGTGCACCAGCTGGGCGAAGCGGGCATCCTCTTTGCCATCACAAGCGGACGGCCGCCTCGGGGCATGGAGATGCTCGTTGAGCCGCTCGGGCTACAGACGCCCGTCGCAGCCTTCAATGGGGGGCTGATCGTCAACCCTGATATGACCGTTGTGGAGCGCAGGACCCTGCCCGAACCGTTGGTCCTGCCGATCGCGCAGCTGATGACTTCTTTCAAGCTGTCTGTGTGGCTCTACCGCGGGACCGAGTGGTACGTGCCCGACCTCAATGGCCCGCATGTAGCCCGCGAAGCTTGGACGGTCAAGTTCCAGCCCACTCTCATGTCCGGGTTCGATGGCCTGACGGGCGACGTCGCCAAGATGGTCGGTGTGAGCGACGATCACGATGCCGTGTCCCGGGCTTCGGCGGCCGCTCACGACCAGTTTGGGGACCACGTCACGGCGGCACCTTCCCAGCCCTACTACCTTGACGTAACCCATCCCGACGCGAACAAAGGCAAGGTGGTGCAGTACCTGGCGGAGCATTACCACCTGTCCACCGACGAGATCGCCACCATCGGCGACCAGCCGAACGATGTCCTCATGTTTGCCCACTCGGGCCTGAGCATCGCGATGGGCAATGCCGACCCTCAGGTGCAGCGCAGTGCCCGCCGTGTCACGGGGAGCAACGAGGACAACGGTTTCGCTGCCGCCGTTCGCCGCTTCGTACTGCCGACGCGCAACTAGTGCGGTAGCGCGCGGCCAAGCCTCCGCCGGCGGCGGCGAGCAGAAACGTCGTCTAGTGCCTCGTCGAGGGCAGCCATCGCGCCATCGGCGTCGAGGACGCCGGCATGCCATTCAAGGTGCAAGCGCAGGACTGAAAGGCTCAAGATGAGCGCGTCGCACACGACGTCCTCGGAGGCGGCACCTGCCCAGGCCGCCTCGGGCCCTGCCGGAGCCCACGCCCCGTGGCCTGGAGCGCACCGTTGAGGCCGCCTGACCAACAAGTTTTCGATCTCGGTCCGCATAAGAAATTCCTCCGACATCGTGACCCCGGTCTCCTGTCCCGATCGCTACTGACCAAGGATCGCGCCTCGGCAGTCGGACCGGGCCCGGGTAACGCCCTGGAAAATAAAGATCTCTTGACGCCTGAGAATTGGCGTACGGGCGGGGCGGGTTAGGGGTTTACGGGTACGGCGGTGTTGCACATGCCCCGTTACAGGTCGAGGACCGTGTCTTCGCAAGGCTGCGAGCAGCAGAGGAAAACGCTACCCCGAGCCGCTGGCTCGACCGGCTCAGGGTTGTAGCCGACGTTGCCCGCGATGAGGGTCGTCTCGCACGTCTGGCATACACCGGTGCGGCACGACCACCGGACCGGGACGTCGCAAGACTCGGCCAATTGGAGCAGCGAGCCGTAACGACTGCTCCAGGGGACCGCCAGGTCGCTACGGGCAAACGTGACCGTCGGGCCCGTGCCGGGGTCTCCGGGCGGCGGGTGAGGCGTCCGAGCGGCCTTGGTTGCGATCCCCGGCGTCATACCGGCGGCGGGCCCGAACACTTCTGTGTGCACCCTCGAGGCGTCGAGCCCCAATGCTGCGAGCGCGGCCGAGATATCGTCCATGAAACCTGTCGGCCCGCACAGGTAGGCCTCCGAACCGGTCGGTGGTCCTAGGTCAGCGAGCGCTGCGGCAGTTAGGCGCCCCGCATGGTCGAAGTCGCGGCCCTCGACATCGTCGGGCCCTGGGCGGCTGTAGTAAAGGCAGGCGCGTGCGTTCTGCACCGAGGCGACTAGCGCATGAGCCTCGGCAGCGAACGAGTCCTCGCTGCCGTTGCGTGCCGCGTGCAGCCACCAGATCTCCCGGTCCGAGTGCTCCTCCGCCAGCGCCTGGAGCATGGCGAGCACCGGGGTGGCCCCGATCCCGGCGCTGATCAGGAGCACGGGCAGATCCGTCTGGTCGAGGATGAAAGTGCCGCGCGGTGCGCCCACACCGAGGTGGTCGCCGACGGCGAGGCGAGTATGGAGGTAACCGCTCACGACGCCGCCGGGTTCGCGTTTGACGGTCACCCGGTAGTACCCCGCCCCGGGCGGCCCGGAGAGCGAATAGTTGCGCAACAACGCTCGCTTGTCCTTGTCGGGCTGGACTTGAAGCGTGAGGTATTGACCTGGGCGCGCTGCAGGCAACGGGGCACCGCTCGGGTCCTCGAGGACTATCGAGATCGCCGAGCTGCTTTCCCGTGTGATCACTTTGACCAACAGCTGGCGAAAGCCGGCCCACGCAGGAGGGGGGCTGGCTGTCACGAGGCCCGCGTTGCCGTCCCCCGCCCGCTCGCCGAGCAGGGCCCGGAACGAGGCCTGCCAACCGGGGCTCAAAGCTGGGATCTGGAGGGCTCGGAGAAGCCCTTCGCGCGGGTGCCCCGGAAGGTAGAGAAGGCCGTCGATATCGGCGACAGTCATCTGTCCGGGCCCCGAGGAGAGCTTGATGACTTTGTCACCGGCTTGTACCTCGCCCTCTTGGAGCACCCGGAAGTAAAATCCCGGCCGATGGTGAGAGACGAGTAACGCCGGGATCTGTGGGTCGTTCATACGGATCCCGACTCGATAGCAGGTGACACGGGGTTGGGAAACCTCAAAGACAGCGCTCCCGATCCGGTATTGGTCGCCGACGCACACCTCGTCGTCGTCCAACCCCTCGACTGTGAAGTTTTCGCCGAACTGGCCGTAGACGAAGTCGTGGCGCCCGAGTTGCTTCTCCCAGTAACGGTAGGAGCCCATCTGGTAGACGAAAACTGCGCGCTGCTCACCCCCATGCCCCGCCAGGTCGCCCTGGCCATCGCCTTCGACGTTGAGACGGCCGACCCGGCGTGGCCCGCTCACCGCGTCCTTGAACACCCCGGTGAAGACGGCCCTTCCTTGCCAGGGCACCTCCTTGGGGAGCCCGACGTTGACTGACAGAAGTTCCCCCACGGGCTCGCCGGGGCCCTGGGTTAGCCCAACTTGGCTGTTGGCTGGCCTATCTTTCTCGGGTCGGCTTATTGGTGGGATCACCTCACGCTGGCGTTTTGCGTTGCGAGTCGCGCCCGTACATCCCCCTAGTCTGGTGCCCGAGGCTTGGGCGAGCTAGGAGCGGCCCGCCAGCGCCCTCCTGCGGCATCGGGATGCTGGCTCTGAGCACCGTCCCGCCGCCCGGTGGGCTGGCGATGTCGATCGTCCCGTTGAGCGCGCCGACTCGGTCGCGCAGTCCTGTCAGCCCCCCGCCTCCCGGCTGCGGCTCGGCTCCACCGATCCCGTCGTCGCCGACCTCGACCTCGCATATGTCGTCGAGGAGCTGCACTCTCACCCATGCGGACGTAGCGTTGGCGTGTTTGACAAGGTTTGTGAGCGCTTCTGAGCAGAAGAAGTACACGCTCGCCTCGACCGGTGCCTGGAGCCTGCCGTCGGCGACGTCGAGACGGACCGGGACCGGCAAACGCGCCGCGAGCGCGTCTATGGCTGCCGCCAGACCGTGCTGAGTGAGGACGGCCGGGTGGATCCCCGCAACGATCTCGCGTAGATCTTCGATGCCGCGCCTTGCATCGTGGATGGCTGAGCCGAGCAGTTCCTTCGCTCGCTCGGGCGCGGATTGCCAGTACTCCTCGGCCAGTTGGAGATTGAGGAGCGTGGTGACAAGCCGTTGCTGAGCGCCGTCGTGCAGGTCGCGCGTGACCCGCTGACGTGCTGCGTCGGAGGCGGCCACCAGGCGGGCTCGCGACGCCGCGAGCTCTTGCTCGGCGCGCCGGCGCTCGGTGATGTCCCGCACGTACCCGGTAAATGACGGCTGGTCACGAGGCCCGGTACGTGTCACTGTGACTTCGGCAGGGAACTCGCTCCCGTCAGAGCGCATCCCGGCCAGCTCCATCCTTTGGTCGAGGATCGTCGCCTCACCGCTGGAAAGGTAGCGCGCAAGGCCCCGTCGGTGAGCGTCTCGCAGCGAGGGTGGCACGATCACCTCGGCGAGTTCCCGCCCGATCACGTCCTCGGCGCGGTACCCGAAGATTTGCTCGAAGGCACTGTTGACATAAGTGACGCGGGCATTACTGTCCATGCTGACAACAGCGTCGAGAGCGGCCTCGAGGATGGCACGCTGTCGAGCTTCGCTCGAGGCCAGTTCGGCAGCTCTCGCTTGGGCGATATCCCGCTCGCGGATAGCCAGTGCGCCCTCGCTCAGTTCCAAGTTGGTTACCGCAGTGCCGCAAAACTGGGCGAGCACGCTGAGAAGGAGCCTCTCGTAGTCGGACGGGTTGGCGTCGCCGACGACGACCATGGCGGCCTGCTCCAGCTCAGGCGAACAAGTAAACGGGAACGCCCAGCACGATGGGAAACCGCCAACGTGGAGACGGGTTGGTACCCTCAGGCCGGTGAGGGCTCCCCTGGCGTCGTCGGGGGCCTGCTGGTAGTAGGCCCCCGAGTTGCTCGGGTGCCAGGCCATGGCTTGCTGACCAGGGGCGACCGCCGGGACCGCGCCGGTGGCAAGCTGCACGACCTGCCCGGGCGAAGAAGCTCGAGGGAGCACGAGGAACAGGTCAAGGAGCGAGTTGACTGCGGACAGCCTCGCCTCGAGCGCCCCTTCGGGGTCTATATGACCACTTCCATCGTAAATGTGAGGATCATAGAGCCATGTAGCGGGTTGTGGCACCTAGTTCCATTTGGCCCATTGCCGCCGGGAGCTGCCTCCTGGAGGTAAGCCCCAGTTTGGTGAACACTTTCCGGAGGTGCCACTCGACGGTGCGAGCGCTCAGGAACAGCTGCGCACCGATCTCGGCATTGGTACCACCGGCCAAGGCGAGACGGGCGATGTGCGCCTCCTGAGGGGTCAGCTCCCTACAAGTCCCGACGTTACGCTTGCGCACGTTCTCACCCGTTGCGAGCAGTTCTCGGCGGGCACGGGCCGCAAAAGCCTCCAGGCCCATCCCGCCAAGCATTTCAAGCGCAGTGCGCAACTCGCGGCGAGCGTCGGCGCGGCGGCTCTGGCGTCGCAGCCATTCGCCGAACAACAGGTGCGCTCTCGCCAGGTGTGGTCGAGCGGGAGCCTGGCTGAGATGTTGGACAGCTTCTCGGTAAGCCGTTTCGGCTGAGCTGTCCGGGCTCAACAATGCTCGCGAGATAGCTTCGGCCCCGAGCGCCCACTCGGTGCCCGAAGCTCGTGCCACGTCGGTCAGCCGCGCCAGGGCGTTGCGGGCACGCTCGTGAGCAGACGTCCTCGAGGCGGCTTCTATCAGCTCGAGCAGGCCCCAGCCGGCCACGACCGAGCCGTCCGCCCCGGGTGCACTGATCGCACTGGCCGAATGCAACGCTTCCTCGTAACGGCCGAGGCCGTTGTCCCTCACCGCCCGAGCGTAGGCGGCGACCGCAGCCGCTCCTGCCTCGTACCGAGGGGTGACTTCGGGCACCGCTACGCCGGCCGCCCAGGGCTCTCCGGTCGCCGTCCCCTGCAACGCTGAGACCAACGAGGGCCACTCGTCGGGCGCGCTGGCACCTATCGCCTCGGCGAGCGCTCTTTGGCGATCGGCCAAATGAGCGGCAGCGCTGAGCTGGCCCGTGAGGGCACATGCCACAGCCCGTGAACAAAAAGCGCTCGGAAGGGCGGCGAGCATCCCCGTGCTTCGGCTGATCTCCAAGTGCCGGCTGGACAGCACGTCGCAGGAGCTCAAATCCCAAACGAGCATCGCAGCCTGGGCGGCTGCCCCTAGCCAAGGCAGTTGTTCGTGCCCGGGGACGGCCGAGGCCACGGCCTCCGCCACCGCTCGCTTCAGGGTGGGTACGGCGGCCAGGTACCCGTCCACCCGGGCGGTCGCCAGCGCGTCGAGGAGGAGGTCGGCAACGGTAGGCGGCCCGGGCAACTGCGGCGCGCACAGGGCCGCTTGTGCGGTCTCGAGATCGCTTCCGGCAAGCGAAGGGTGCCACGCGAACAGGCCGCCGGACAGAGCTTCCAGGTAGGTGTCCCGCGCCAGGCGTAGATCCAACGGCTCGAGCCGCCGGGCTGCGCGCAGCAACAGTCCCGCCGCGTCGCTGCTCCGGCGCTGGGTCTCGGCCACTTGGGCGCGTAGCAGGTCCACCTGTGCTCGCTGGAGCTCGTCGAGCGGGCCGGCCTCGGCCACCGACGTCATCCCGAGTGCTGTTCCGTGCTCGCCTGACAGGTGCTTCGCCCGTGCGGCGGCCAGGGCCCGCTGGGCGCGCGGTACCGGGTCGGCCGTCATTAGGGCAGCCCGTTCCAGGAAGGCGGCCGCCGCCGCGACGCCGCCGCGCGATTGTGCCCGGCCTGCCGAGCGCTCCAGTTCGGAAGCCACTCGTTCGTCGGGCCCCGTCGACGCCTCCGACAGGTGCCAGGCGCGCCGGTCGGGGTCCGAAACGGCATCGGTAGCGGCGGCGAGCGCCGAGTGCGCCCGGCGGCGCTCAGCCATCGAGGCCGCGTGATAAACCGACGAGCGCACGAACGGGTGCCGGAACACGACCTTTGCGCCGATCTTGAGCAAGCCGTCCCACTCTTGGGGCGCGGCGGCGGCCGCTCCGAAGCCGAGCGTCTCCGCTGCTCGCAGGACAACAGCCGGGTTCCCGAGGGGCTCAGCGGCCGCAACGATGAGAAGCCCCCGGGTGTCGGCGGGCAACTGCTGCAGGCGGTGACGAAAGCAATCCTCCACGTGGCGCGTGACTGCCACGGACCTGGGCAGTGCGTAGCCACCTGCGACCTGGCCCGGTGAGAGGCTACGAGGAAGTTCCAGCAGAGACGATGGGTTGCCTCTTGCCTCGGCGATGATCCTGTCCTCCACTTCCCAATCCAAAGCGAACGGGGTGACCGAGCAGAGCAAGGCACGCGCCTCGTCATCCGAAAGGCCCTCCAATACCAGCTCGGGAAGACCGGTAAGTGCCCTGCACTCTTTGGAGGAGGCGAAGATCATGGCTACCCGGCCGGAGAGCAAGCGCCTGGCGACAAAGGCCAGCGTCTCTGCCGAAGCCCGGTCCAACCATTGGGCGTCGTCGACGAAACAGACAAGTGGTTGCTCCGAGCCGAGACCCGACAGCAGGCCAAGCACCGCCAGCCCGACCAAGAACCGATCCGGTGCCTCCCCGTTAGTCAGGCCGGACACTATTTCGAGCGCCTCGCGCTGGAGGGCGGGCAAGCCTTGGGCGTGGCTCATCACGGGCGAGCACAATTGCTGGAGCCCGGCAAAAGGCAGCTCCCTCTCGGGCTCGGCACCGGCCGCTCGCAGGGCCCTAACCCCCTCCGACTGCGCCAGTACGTGCTCCACGAGTGCCGTCTTGCCCACCCCTGGCTCTCCTCTCACTACGAGGACCTGTCCGCGGCCGGCGGCGGCGCTCGTGATCAAGCGCTCGAGGGCGCGACGTTGGTCACGCCGGCCGACAAGCTTGCCGGGACTTGGCACGGCTGACGGTTGCGGCTGCGGGGAACTGTCAAGTACGTCAAGCACGACCTGTCACCTCCATCTCGCCCATTGCCTCGTTGGCCCTGGCCCTTTGGCCAGTATCCGCTCTGGGGCTTTGAGGGGCAATGGAGCCTGCCCTCGTTTACGCTTCGGGCACTCCGCCGCCCCCCAGGCGGGCATCCTCGGGAAGAGATGAGGGTTTTCCTCATTGACCTGGGGCTGGCGGCCCGTCACCCTTGGAGGCGTGCCGATCAACGTCCTAGTGGTCGACGACGACCCGTCCTTCAGGGTTACGGTCGCGACATTGCTGCGGCTCAGGGGGTTCGCTGTCTCGGGCTTTGCAAGCGACCAGGACGAGACCTTGGAGTTTGTCTCGACCTCCGGCCCGGACGCCGTACTGCTGGACATCTCCCTGCCGGGCCCGGGCGGTTTGGACACGCTGAAGAAATTGAAGGCGAGGGGCTGGTCCGGCCCGGTGCTGCTCACCTCCTCCAACTCCGAAGCTGTGAGCAACTCGCTCGCGCTCGAGTCGGGTGCTGTCGGGTTCGTGCCTAAAGAAGAGCTGGCGACGGCAGATCTCCGGGCGTACCTGCAGCCCGGGCCCCGCAACGGCTAGCCGTGACGGACGTACTCGAGTACCGCCAGGACACGGCGGTGGTCACTGGTCGTCGGGGCGAGGCCGAGCTTCAGGAAAATATTGGTCACATGGTGCTCGACCGCGGCCACGCTGACCACGAGCTCGTCGGCGATGCCCTGGTTGGAGAGGCCTTCGGCCATCAGCTTGAGGACCAGGCGCTCCCTATCGGTGAGGGTGTCAATCGGGCTGTCCAGCCTGGGACGGTCGATCATCCGCCTGACGACTTCGGGGTCGATCGCCGAGCCCCCGAGTGCTACCCGCCGTACCGCGTCGGCGAAGGCGGCACGGTCTCCCACGCGGTCCTTCAGTAGGTACCCGACCCTGTCTGTCCCGTGGCGGAGGAGGGCCAGCGCGTACTCAGCTTCGTAGTACTGGCTCAACACGACGACGCCTGTCCCGGGCCAGGCAGAGCGGATCAACTTGGCTGCTTCGAGACCGTCACCGGTGGAGGTGGGTGGCATCCTGATGTCGGTGACCACGACATCCGGCCTGAGGCTCTCGGTGACGCGCATGAGCTCGTCGGCGTCCGAGGCAGTGCCCACCACGTCGAGCCCGGCTTCGCGAAGGACGTGTGCGACCCCTTCTTGGACGAGAAGGTGGTCATCGCATACCACGACCCGTATAGCACGCCTGTCGTCCACGGCCCCAAGCGTAGGAGGTATCACCGGCGCACGCGCCGCCTACAGCCGGGACAGATGCCGTTGAGCCTCCCGGCGGGCCAAGGCGCCTACAATCTGGGACCGACAAGTACCAAGGATGCAATGGGTAAAAAACGGTTCGTGCGAGCAACGCGGCATGGGAGAGGGCCGAGGCGCCTCGGCGCATTAGTTCTCGGGGGGATCTGTTCAGTTTGTGTTGGCGTGGTGCCCGCGAGCGCGATGACGGCAGCGACGTCAGCGACGTCAGCTGCGCCGCCGGTGCGTACCGTGCCGGTCCCGAGCTACGTGTACGTCCACGACCCGAGCATGGCAAATGAAGGTGGCACCTGGTACCTCTTTTCCACCGGTGACCCCAATGGCTTGGTCAACCACGGCAACGTCCAGGTACGTGAATCGGCGAACTTGATCTCGTGGAAACTGATCGGGACTGTCTTCCAGCAGATCCCGTCCTGGATAAACGACGACCTCGCGGTGCCGCCGACCAACTTGTGGGCACCGGACATCTCCTACTTCGACGGCCTTTGGCACCTTTACTACGCGGCATCTAATTTCGGGGGCAACACTTCGATAATTGCCTTGGCGACCAACCGGACGCTCGACCCCAAAAGCCCCGAGTACCACTGGGAAGACGACCGGGAAGTGTTCTCGTCGAGCACGGCGGACGATTTCAACGCGATCGACCCGGCATTGGCCACGGGCGCCAACGGCTCGAAGTGGCTTGTATTCGGGTCGTTTTGGAGCGGTATCAAGCTGGTGGCGATCGACCCGGCCACGGGCAAGCCGCAAAGCCCCCATCCGCACCTTTACTCGCTTTCGTCCGCGCCGGCGCCCGACCCAGAAGAAGGTTCCTACCTGATCTCCCACGGGGGTTATTACTATTTGTTCGTCTCGGAAGGGTACTGCTGCAAAGGCATCGCTAGCACCTACGAGGTGATTGTCGGGCGGTCGCAGTCCATCACGGGGCCTTACCTCGGGCCCGACGGGGCCCCGATGACCGGCGGAGGGGGCATGGAGCTGCTCGGTAGTTCCGAGGGCATGATCGGCCCGGGTGCGCCTTCGGTCTATGTAGGCCCCGGAGGTGACCTTGTCGTTTACCACTACTACGACGCGTGGGACCTCGGAGACCCCTGGGTGCAGGTACGCCGCTTGTACTGGGCATCGGATGGTTGGCCGGTCACCGGGCCTGCGATCGTCCCTGTACCTGGCGCACCGCTGGTCGCCGGAGCCGCGTCGCAATAGGTACTCAGGTCCGGCCGACGAGCGAGCGAGCTTCCGCGACACCGACCACGAGACCGTGAAGGTCGCCTCCGACTTCGAGCCGGCCCGATTGTGAGAGCCCACCGACTTCCACCGGTTCGAAGCCGGCCGTCCTGATCAGCCCCTCGGCTCGCTGTCCGGCGCGGGTGTCGTCGGTCGCGTAAAAAAGGACCGCCATCTCGGGGGATCTGTTCCTCGCCGACTCGAAGGTTTGGGCGGGCATCGACCCGAACGCCAACGCCAGGAGCGTTCCCGCAGGCACCCACTCGGCCAAGGCCTCGCCGGAGGATTGCCCCTCGGGCAGGACGCGTGAGAGGTTGCCTTGTGCATCGGCGGTGACCGGGTTGCTCGGGACTACTACGAGCTTGCCAGTCAGTGAGCCGGAGATCTCGTCGATTACGCCCTTCAGCGCGACGAAGCGGAGTGCCAGGACGACGGCATCGGCACCCTTCAAGGCATCACGGTTGTCGGCGGCAACATCGGCGGACTGGCCGATCTTTGCGGCAAGCGCCCGTGCCGACTCGGCGTCGGCGCTCGATAGCCGCAGGGTTTCGCCACCCGAAGCGAGCGCCCGGGCGATAGCCGACCCAATGCCCCCGGTCCCGATGATCGCGGTTGTCATGTCCGACCTCCTATGAGTTTGCGCCCCTGCGGGTGACCCAAAAGCGGTCCACCCATAGGGCATTACAGGGCCGATACGAGCTCGTCCACGATCTCCGCCGCCGTCTGGGAACGCCTGGCGAGGGCAACGCTCTGCCCGGCCCACATCGACATCGCCTCGATGTCGCCGGTCGTCCCGACCATCGGCGGCGCGGGCTCGTAACGTACGATCGCCTCGCCGGAGGCGAAGTGGGCAATTACGTCGCCTTCTCCCGGGCGGTGGCCGGGCGGCGGGCACCCGGCAGCTTCCCAAGCTCTCGACGTCGAATTGCGGAGCGCGCGGTGCGGGGACGCCGGCCACCCGACCTCGTAGAGGTTGGCGAACCATTCCGGGTCGGTTTCGGCCGCGCTTATCAGCCGCCGCCGGTAATCTTCGTGCACCGGCATTTCCTCTGCCATCAGGAACCGCGTGCCGAGCCACGCTGCCTGGGCGCCCAAGGCGAGCACTGCTGCGACCCCACGAGCGTCACCGATCCCGCCTGCGGCGATCACCGGCACCGGTGCGACCGCGTCCACGACCGCAGGCACCAAGGGCAGAGTCGCGACAGTACCCCAGACGTGCCCACCCGCCTCCCAGCCCTGGGCGACGACAATGTCGACGCCCGAGCCGGTGGCGCGCCGCGCCTGTTCAGCGCTGGCGACGGTAAGCATGACGATGCCGCCGGCGTCGTGGACGGGACCGATGTAACTGCTCGGGTCCCCCCACATAAACGACACGATCCGCAAGCCGGCTTCGAGGGCCTGATCGAGCCGCCGGTGGTGGTCCTCTGTGAGGACAAGGTTGCCGCCGAAGGGGCGCTCGGTGAGCGCAGCTGTGGCACGGACAACGGCTCCGGCGTCGTCCGACCAGGTGAGCGTCACCATGCCGAGCGCCCCCGCGTTGGAGACGGCCGCCGCCAGGCCTGGGACAGCGGCCATCGGTGCTTGGACGATCGGCTTTTCAATGCCCAGTTTTTCGCATACCGGCGTGCGCACGGCCGCGCGCCGGTCACTCATAGGACGACGGCAATGAGGCAGGGGATCGCCGGTCCCAACCATGAAAATGAGAAAAGTCGCCGGCCTCCCAGGCGGAGCGGAGGCCCGGGGCGCTCAGATCCCAGTCGGGGCGGATCTCGCTCGAGACGGCACGCAGGTCACGCCACAGGTCGTAAAACGAAGGGCGCCCCCAGAACCAGTAACCGTTGTAGACACTGTGAATGACGAGCCCGGGCTTCAGCACCAGCGTGTGCGGGATCATGGGGTTGTGCTCGGGGTCGGTGTACTCCTGGATGTCCAAGTCCTTTTGGACGGTCCGGCCGGGGTCGGAAAGGAAGGTCCATTCGGCGCCTAAGGACGCGCGGAACTCCTGAAGCGTGTGGTGGTCGTCGGTGGAGATGGTGGCAACCTGAGTGTACGCAACCGCGATCTTGGGGTAGTTGGCTGCGATCTCGAGGTGTTGCTGGTGCTCCTTCGGGCAGTAGTGGCCCCGCGCCAGGGTGAGGACCAACGGGTCGCGGCCCTGGAGGCTGCTCAGTGTGCGGACCGTCCCTGTGTGGTCAGGCAACGAGTAATCGGGGAAAACACCGCCCGGTTTGATGTCAGGGCGCACCCCCTTTAGGCCTCCGGCCAGTGGGCGGGCGTCCAGTCCCCCCCGGGGTCGGTTGTTTGCCCGACTTCGATGAGATGGCCGTCGGGGTCGCGGATATAGCAACGGATCTCGTACTGGTGCTGCTTGGGCGGGGTGAGGAAATTGGCACCCCTGGCGCTCCATTCGGCGTAGACGGCATGAATGTCTTTGACCCGGATATTGAGGAAGCTGCTGACGCTGTCGGGGTCGCGTGGCGTTTCCAAGGTGACCGCAGGCTTGTCGTCGGTCGGCCCTCCGCCGACGTTTATGATGACCCAGCTATTGGACAGTGCGACGTAGGTGAGGCCGCCGGGGCCGGAGAAGGCGACCCTCCCGCCGAGCACCTCGGTGTAGAAGCGCCGGGAGCGCTCGACATCGTCCGAGACGATGAAGTGGGCAAGTACAATTCCTTCTGGCGCTGCTGGAAGTTCGGTCATATGGGGCCCTCCATTGTGTTTGGCGTTATTGCCCGGTTGCGGCAGCGGTGTGCGTTGGTGGTGTGTTGGCGACCTTCGCTCGGAGCGCCTTGAAAGCAGCGTCAAAAACGGTCGAGAAGCTTGGGAAAGGCTGGATGGTGTCGCTCAGCACCTCCAGAGGTACGCGGGCGCGTATGGCGAGTGTCGCCTGCTGGAGCCACTCACCGGCCTCGGCTCCGAGCGCGTACGCACCGGTCAAGCGGGTGCCGTCACTGAGCAAGGTCAAGAACCAGTTCACTTCGGCGTACTCGTGGGTGTACGTCGCCGTCTTGGACACACCCGACAGCAGCGTCGTCGTGCTGTAGCGCGCGCCCGGGGCGCCCACCGCCGCAGCCTGGGGGTCGGTGTAGGTTACGCGCGGCACGGCCTCATAGTTGGTCGGGTGTTTTTCTCCGGCGATATTGGCTGCCACAACATCGCCTTCGTACTCGCCGACGTGGGTGAGCGGCCAGATCCCGTTGACGTCACCGATGGCCCAGGTCCGTTCGCCGGCGCGGAGGTATTCGTCAACCTGTATCCCGTGCGGGTTGGCTTCGATCCCGACTGTCTCGAGCCCGATCCCGTTTACCCTCGGGCGCCGTCCGGTGGCCACGAGCAGTCGCTCACCCCGCACTTCGCTCCCGTCCGAGAGCTTCAGGACGTAGTCGTCCCCATCCCGCGAAGCCTCGGCCGCGTTGGCACCGAGGCGTAGCTCTATCCCCTCCCGCCGGAGGGATTCGGCGAGCGCTTCGCCCAGCGGGGCGGGTTCCCGGGGGATGACCCGGTCGGCCCCCTCCACAAGGACGACCTCACCGCCGAAACGTCGCACAACCTGAGCGATCTCGACGCCTGCCGACCCGCCACCGAGCACGATCAGGCGACGGGGGACGGCTTTCATGCTTGTCGCTTCCCTCGTGCCCCATACACCTTCGAGACCCTGGAGCCCGGGCACGGGGGGCACGACGGGATCGGCACCTGTGGCCACGACGACGTGCTCAGCAGTGTGCCGGGTGCCGTCTACTTCGACCACGCCGGGCCCGGCGAGGCGGCCCACCCCGCGGATGAGCGCGATACCCCTGTCAGCCAGCCAACGTTGCTGCCCGGCGTCGGAGTAATTGGAGACCATGTAGTCGCGCCAGTCGAGTGCGGCCTGCACGTTTAGCTCCGCGACGGAACCGACGTCGCGGGCGCCCTGCACGGCTTCCCCCGGGCGCAACAACGCCTTGGACGGGATGCACGCCCAGTAGGAGCACTCACCACCGACCAGTTCACGCTCGACGACGGCAACGCGAAGGCCCCGCGCTGCGATGGCGCCGGCGCAATGCTCGCCGGGCGCGCCGCCTCCGAGCACGATCACATCGAAATCGCTCATCTACGACAGCCCTCGTGCACCGTGCTGACATACCTCCCGTATGGCGTTTCGCGCTCGATTATCGCGTCGCTCCCACACGATCGCACCCGGGAGTATCCCGGGCGGCTCCTGCAGGATCACGGCTTGGGAACCTCCGCACGCGCCTGCGGGCGCTCAGGCGAGGTCCGGGCCCAACACGAGCTTGTCGGGCCCGTCGTGTGCGGGCGAGCGCGCGGGCATTTCCTCCTTGGTGCTTGTCCCGCGCCGCGCGCGTATGGACGGCACCACGATGGAGCTCACGAATGCCACCAGCGTCAGCACGACGGCTCCTTCGAAAGCGCGCCCGTAGCCATCTGTTAGCGCTGCCGAGCTACTGACCGTGCCCTTGCCGGTTTCCAGCAGATCGTGGGTCCGCTCGGTGGCGATCGTCGCCAAGGCGGCCAGCCCGACTGAACCGCCCACCTGGCGCGATGTGTTGAGCACGCCGGAGGCGAGACCTGCTTCGCTGTAGCTCACGCCGGCCGTCGCCGCCGATGCGAGCGCCGGGAAGAGCAGGCCGATCGCTAGGGAAATGATGCAGCCCGGGCCGAAGATGTGAGCCAGGTAGGAGCTGTGCGCCTGGACCTGCGTCAGCCAGGCGAACCCGGCGGTGGCGAGGGCGGCACCGACGAACAGCAGCGGCCGGACCCCGCTCTTGGGGAGGATGCGCGACGCCGTCTGGGCGCCGACGACGATGGCGAGCGCCATCGGCAAGAAGGCGAGCCCCGCCCGGAGAGCACTGTAACCCAGCACGTTTTGCATGTAGAGCGACAGGAAGTACCACATCGAGAAAAAGGCCGCTCCGATCAGGAGCATGACGATGTTGGCACCGGTCACCGAACGGGACCGGAACAGCCGGAAAGGCACGAGCGGGCGCGCCACAACCTTCAACTGGAGGTACACGAACGCGACCAGCAAGACCGCCGCGACGGCCAACAACGACAGGGTGTAACCCGAGAGCCAGGCATGAGTACCGGTGCCGACGATGGCGTATATGAAAACGCCGAGCCCCGCTGTCACCGTGATAGCGCCTCCGAAGTCGAGCGAACGTGCCTGTTGCTGGTCGCCGCGGCGCACCTCGACGAGGTACATCACGGCAGCGGCCATGGCAACTACGCCGATCGGGATGTTGACGAACAGCACCCAGCGCCACGACAGCTCGGCGGTCAGCACCCCTCCGAGGATGGCACCGGCCGCGCCGCCGGCTCCCGCCACCGCGCTCCAAAGTCCGAGGGCCCTTGGGAGCCTCGAGCCCTTGAACGTGGTCACGATGATGGTGAGGGTGGCGGGTGACAGGATCGCCCCGCCGATGCCCTGAAGGGCCCGGGCGGCAGTGAGCCAGGCGGAGTCCTGGGCCAAGCCGCCGAGGAGGCTGGCGGCGGTGAAGATGAACAGGCCGAGCAGGTAAATCCGGCGGCGGCCGAAAAGGTCGGCGGCTCGCCCGCCGAGCAGGAGGAACCCGGCGAAGGTGAGCACATAGGCGTTGACGACCCACTGGAGGCCGGTCGGGCTGTAGTGGAGGTCACGCCCTATCGACGGGAGCGCCACGTTGACGATCGAGACGTCGAGGACCACCATGAACTGGGCCACGCAAGCAATGGCCAGCACGATCCAATCGGGGACGCTGCGCCCGTCGGCAAGTGGGGCGCCGGCAGCTTCAGCAGTGTGGTCGGTCATGTCACCTGGTCCTCCGGCTCGGCCCGCATTTCGGCGGTGCGTCGGGTAGCGAGTGCATTGCGCGCCGCGTTGTGACCACCCTAAGCGCCGCCGGGTACCTAGTGGAGGCCCGCGGGCACTCGCAACAACGTTACCGGCAGGTCTTGTCAGCTGCGGCGCACGCTTGGTAGGACTTATGGCCTGTGGCTGATATCAGCTCCAAAAAGGTTGCCGCGGTAACTGGCGGGGGTAGCGGCATCGGCAAGGCTTGCGCGTTTGCACTGGCCCGCGACGGGTTCGAGGTCGTGGTCGTCGGGCGACGGCGTGCCGTGCTCGAGGAGGCGGCGGCAGAGGGCGCTCGCAAAGGCCTTCGGCTCGGGATTCTCGTTGGAGACGTTTCGGACCCCGAGCAAGTCAACTCGGTCTTTTCTGAAATCGAAGCGCGCTTCGGGCGTCTCGACCTTCTGTTCAATAACGCAGGCACAGGTGCTCCGCCGCTCGGCCTCGAGGAGCTGACTTACGACCAATGGTCGAGCGTCGTCGGTACCAACCTGACCGGAGCGTTCCTGTGTACCCAGCAGGCCTTTCGGATAATGAAAAACCAAGTGC
This sequence comes from Acidimicrobiales bacterium, assembly GCA_035508795.1. Taxonomy (GTDB): domain Bacteria; phylum Actinomycetota; class Acidimicrobiia; order Acidimicrobiales; family Palsa-688; genus DATJMJ01. The sequence continues at coordinate 12,083 of DATJMJ010000169.1, read as the reverse complement.
CACAGGGCGGGAGGATAATCAACAACGGATCTCTCGCCGCTCACGTGCCACGGCCCAACGCTGCGCCCTATACCGCGTCCAAGCACGGGATCACCGGCCTGACGCGCGCCGCCGCCCTTGAAGGCAGGCGCTACAAGATCGCCTGCGGGCAGATCGATATCGGCAACGCCGTCAGCGAGATGTCGGCCTCGGCTGCTGGTGGTACCGGGCAAGCCGACGGCTCTTCGGCGACCGAGCCGAGGTTCGACGTGGAGCATGTCGCTCAAGCGGTCTCCTACATGGCCGGCCTCCCGCTCGAGGCCAACGTCTTGTCCCTGACAGTGATGGCCACGGCCATGCCCTTCGTTGGGCGCGGCTGAGGCGGTTGCATGCCGCTCACTGTCGGCGGCGACGGGGCCGCCGCTCGTTTATGACTTGCTCGTCCGCGCGGCCGCTCGCTGCGCCCGGGTGGCGGCCGACCAGGTGAGGTACCCGCCGTCGAGGTTGGCTGCGACGTAGCCCCATTGGACCAGCAGCCGCGTTGCGGTGTGGGCTCGCTGGCCGACTTGGCAGTACACGATCAGCTCGGCTCCCGGGGCAACGAACTGCGCCAACTCGTCGCGCCTGGCGTAGAGCTCATCGAGAGGCATGCTCAACGCGCCGGGGATGTGGCCGGCGGCATGTTCCGCCGCGGTGCGGGCGTCGACCAGCACTGCGCCTTTGGCGGTGCGTTCGGCCAGCTCGTGCCACTGCACCGAGCGCTCGTTGCCGTTGAGGCGGTTCTCGGCAACGTAGCCGAGCATGTTGACCGGGTCTTTCGCCGAGCCGAAGGGGGGCGCGTAAGAGAGCTCGAGGTCGGCGAGCGCGGGGGCGCGCAACCCGGCCCGCATGGCTGTCGCAAGGACGTCGATCCTCTTGTCAGTGCCCTCGCCGCCAACTGCTCCCGCGCCGAGGATGCACCCCGACGCCGGTTCGACCAGCAGCTTTAGCGCCATGGCCTCCGCACCGGGGTAATACCCGGCGTGTGAGCCAGGGTGGGTATGGATGGCGAGATAAGGGCGGCCTGCTGCCTTGAGCCTTTTCTCGTTCCACCCGGTGACGGCTGCCACCTTCCCGAACACCCTGATTATGGCGGTGCCTTGGACCGGGCCGAACGGATGGGGCTCGTCGGCGATGTCGTCGGCCGCCAGCCGTCCCTGGTGGTTGGCAATGTTCGCCAGCGGCACTAGGACGGGTTCCCTTGTCAGCACGTCCGTTTTTTCGGCCGCGTCGCCTACTGCGTAGATACGAGGGTCAGAAGTCCTCTGCCGCTCGTCGACGCTGATCCCGCCTCGCGGGCCGATGGTGAGGCCCGCGGACCTCGCAAGCCCGACCTCGGGGCGTACACCGATCGCCAGGACCACGATGTCTGCGGGCAGCTCCCGGCCGTCGCTCAGCTCGACTGCGTCAGGGAGCACCTTGGCCAGTGCTGCACCCAGGACGAGGCCGACGTCGTGGCTGGTCAGTTCATCGGCCACCAACTGGGCCAATTCGGGGTCGAGGGGTGCCAGCACCTGGTCGGCGAGCTCTACAACAGAGACGGCCAGGCCGGCGTGAGAGAGGTTTTCGGCCACTTCCAAGCCGATGAACCCAGCGCCGACAACAACGGCGGTGGCAGCGCCCCCTTCGCGGACCGCAATAGCTATCTCGTCCATGTCCTCAACAGTCCTCAACGGGAGGGCGCGCTCGATCCCAGGGAGATCGGGTACGACGGGGCTCGCTCCCGGGCTCAGCACCAAGCGGTCCCAACCCATCTCGTAGCGCCTACCGGTGGCCAGCTCTTGCGCTACGACGACCTGACGTTCTCGGTCGACCGAGACGACTTGGGTGCCTGTACGCACGTCGAGCGCAAAGCGGGCCGCCAGGCCCTCGGCAGTGTTGAGGATGAGGGAGCGGCGGTCCTTGATGGCACCCCCGATGTAGTAAGGAAGGCCGCAATTGGCGTAGGAAACGTACGGGCCGCGTTCGAGGACGACAATGTCTTGGTCGCGGTCGAGGCGCCGCAAACGCGTTGCGACCGACATCCCGCCCGCCACGCCTCCGACGATAACTGTCCTCATATGTCTCTTCTTGACCATATACCCCTGGGGGTATCTATGGCCAGCGGCACTTGTCTATACCCGCCAGGGCCCAAAGTCATTTTTGGGCGAGCTCAGGCTGCTCGTTGGCTGAGGCTGCTCAAGCACTCCTTCCCGGCGTAGTAGACGAGCACGAAGCCGGCGGCGGGGTCGGCCCACCACCAACCGAATGCGGCATTGAGGACCAATCCAACGAGGACCGAGGTGGCAAGCAAGCCGTCGACAAGAGTCACCCGCCCCTCGGCCCGAAGCACCGGGTTGGCGAGAGCCTCTCCCGTCCGCGCCTTCCCCCAGGCGAGGCTGAACATGCAAACTGAGGTCAGCGCCGTCCACACGATGCCGACGGGGCTGTGGCCTGCCCGGTGCCCTACCACAAGGACGACTGTCCCCTGAGCGAGCAGGTAGGCCGCCAGCAATGCGAAAGCGGTACCGATCAGCCGGAGAGCCCTCCGCTGGCGTCGCCGGTGCTTCCCGGTCAGCTCCCAGACCACTACTGCAGATGCAGCTATCTCGATGAGGCTGTCGAGGCCGAACCCGGCGAGAGCAACGGAGCGAGCCGCTAATGCGGACCACGTGAGCACAGCCACGCCAACGACGTTCCAGGCGAGCGTGGCGTACTCGAGTGCCAGGCCGCGACGTAACAAGGTCCCGGGCCCTTCAGGTTTCAACTGCCTCCACGTCCTTGTTGACCTCGGCTAGCCGGCACCCCACACCTAGCACTGTCTGGATGAGCACTGTCTGGATGAGCGCTGTCTGGATGAGCACCGTCTGGATGAGGACAGGTCCGCTAGGGGCGTCGATCCTACTCCGGAGGGACCACTAGCCACCTTGCGCCCGTGACGTCTTGACCTGGGCTCGGCTGGCCACAAGATATTTCAGGCCTTCCACGCCCAGGAAGGTCGTGACAACGGCGATCAGGACGGGTGCGGTTTGGAGTGGTCCGACGCGCGTCAGGATCGCGGCCGTCAGCACCATGGAAAACGGTGCCGCAGCGAGCGACCCGAGGACGGCTGGGAGGAGGCAGCTGAACGCCAGCCCGAGCGGGACGGCGGGGACCGCTTGGTGGACGACGACGCCCGCAGCCCCCCCGATAAACAGCGCCGGGAAGATGGGCCCACCCACGAACCCGCTGCCCTGGCTGGCAGCGTACGTGAACATCTTGGCGACCAGGACCGCCACGCACAGGCCCAGCCCGAGGGCCCGTGCACCTCTCAGTAGGGGAGCGAGCTGGTCCCCGCCCGAGAACATGGTCAGCGGGAGTACGACGCCTACGACGCCGAAAATCGCCCCGCCCAACGTCGATTTCGCGATGGTTGGGATCTTGAGCTGCCTGAACGCTCGGGACATCAGTGCGACCAACCCAGCCAGCAGGGCGGTCACCATTGCCCCGAACAACCCAAGGGGTATGCCGGCAAGTAGTTGCCAGGCGGCGAAATTGTACGACGGGACCTGGTAGGTGCCGAGGAACACAGCGCCGGCGATGGCGAAGTAGATCCCGAAAGAGACGCTCGCTGCAGCGATGTCCGTCGCCAGAGTCTTGCTGAGCCTGCGCCCGCCGGGACGGGCAACCTCGAGGATTAGCATCACCGCGATCACAGGGCTGGAGAACAGGCCGCCGAACATGCCTGCAATGCCGGCGAGCATGTTGACCCCCGAATCCTCTTTGGGGAGCTTTCGCCGCTGCGCCATCCAACCGCCGGCACCGCCTCCAATAGAGGCCAGCAACTTTTCCGGGCCGACGCTCGCGCCGCCCATCAGCGACACAAGGGACACGGCCAAGGTCCCGGGCACGAGGCTCAGGTCGAGTTGCTCGCTTTTCAGGTCGTCGAACAAGCCCGGGACGTCCTCGGGGAGGCGGGTCAGCCGCCGCAGCAGGCCCACCACGACGCCGGCCGCCGCTGTGACGGCCACCCACCACCAGTGCCCGCCGTACCAGCCGGGACGAGAATATGTGGCCCATCTCGAGCCCAGCTTGACCAAACCGATGGTTACCAGGCCGGCGAAGGCGCCGAACACCCCTAAGGCAACGGCGTACACCATGAGCACCCAGAACTCCCGCTGCTGGGTAACCGGAGCGCCCTGTCCTGTCGGCGGGGGCGTGGCGCCCACGGGCGTGACGCTAGCAAATGAACCGGTCCCGGAGGAGCGGGGCTACGGGCGGCCTGGCTCGCCAACGGGCATGATGTCCTGGGAGGCAACACGATGGCCGACGAAACCGCCGTGCTGGTGCGCGGCCTGCACAAGTCTTACGGTGCCCTCAGAGCTGTCGACGGAGTCGACATGGAGATCGCTCGGGGCGAAGTCTTCGCGTTGCTCGGCCCTAACGGCGCGGGCAAGACGACGACCGTCGAGATCCTGGAGGGTTACCGCGACCGCGACGACGGTCAAGTGACCGTCCTCGGTTTCGACCCGGGGCGAGAACGCGCCGCGCTGAAGCCACGGATAGGCATCGTGCTCCAGTCGACGGGTGTCGACCGCTACCTGACTGTGGCCGAGACGCTCGCCATGTACGCCGGCTACTACCCTCACCCGAGGTCGCCTGCGGAAGTGATCGACCTCGTCGGCCTGGCAGAAAAGCGCGACGCACGGGTTACCACGCTGTCGGGTGGCCAGCAACGCCGCCTCGACGTCGCCGTGGCGCTCATCGGCAACCCGGACCTCCTTTTCCTGGACGAACCGACGACTGGTTTCGACCCAAGCGCACGCCGGGAGGCCTGGCAGGTCGTAAAAAATCTCGCAGCGCTCGGCAAGACCGTGCTCCTCACGACGCACTACATGGACGAGGCGCAGTTCCTTGCCAACCGGGTGGCAGTCATCTCTGCGGGCCGGATCGTCGCCGAAGGCCCGCCCTCGACCATCGGCGGACGTGACCACGCGCGGACCCGGGTCAGTTTCCGGCTCCCTGCGGGCACGGCTCCTCCGGAGATAGACCACGATGCCACCACCGACGGGCGCTTGGAGGTGGTCGCCGACAACGTGACGGCGACCCTTTACCGCTTGACGAGCTGGGCGGTCGAGCTCGGGATAGAGCTCGACGAACTGAGCGTCCTGCGGCCAACTCTCGAGGACATCTACCTCGAGCTCACCGACAGCGCTGCGAGGACTTCGGCCGGGGCCAACGGCGGTGGCCCCGAGTGAGCACCGTGGCGCTGACTGCCCGCCAGGTCAGGTATGTCAACAAAGCCTTCTGGCGCAACCCCGCTTCCGCGTTCTTCACCTTCGCGTTCCCTCTCATGTTCCTCGTGATCTTCACCGCTTTGCTCGGCTCGGGCACCGTGCACCTCGCCGGGCGCGCCGTCAAGGAGTCGACTTACTACGTGGCGGCGATGGCCGCCTTCGCCGTGATAAGCGCCTCGTACACGAATGTCGCGATGACCATGACGTTCCAGCGCGACGCCGGCGTCTTGAAGCGGATAAACGGGACGCCGCTGCCGGCGGGCGTCTACTTCGCTGCCAAGGTGCTCCACGCTCTCTTCATCGCCATCTTGCTCGTCGCTATCACCGCGGCATTTGGCAAGCTCGCATACCAAGCATCCGTCCCGAGCGGCGCCACGCTTGCGCGCTTCATTGTCATGCTCGTCGTGGGCGCAGGCAGTTTCAGCGCTCTGGCCTTCGCAATTACGACGGTCATACCAAATGCCGATGCGTCGCCGGCGATCGTCAACGCCACCATCCTGCCCTTGCTCTTCCTGTCGGGCATTTTCATCCCGCTCGGATCCAATGCCCCGAGCTGGATCACGTGGGTGGCACGGATTTTTCCGGTCCGCCACTTCGCGCTCGGCATGCAATCGGGTTTCCTCGGCACGAGTTTCGACTGGGTCGACGTCGGTATCGTTGCCGCCTGGGGAGCGGCGGGCCTCCTGATCGCGGTGAGGCGGTTCAGCTGGGAGCCCAGAGCCTGACCCGTCCACGACGGTTACGTGACGTCTCGGTGCAGCGTCGTGCCGATGGCGATTGCGTCGAGAAGTACTACCAGCCCGAGTACGAGTGCCGCTGCGGCGGCGAAAGGAAGTGGGCTGCCTCCTGAAAGACCGTGGGCCGGACCGAAGGCGGCGCCGCCGAGCTTGATCCCGGCCAACGTCGTAGCCGCGGTGTACGGCAAGTAAGGGCGGACCGATGTGAAGAGCCCACCGATGAGCGACTCGACGACCAGAGCCCAAACGAAGACGGTTATGACGCCCGCAAGCTGTGAGCGGAGCAACGAGCCGAGCCCGGTCCCGACTGCGCCGAAGAGGGCCGCGCCGACAGCAGCACCGGCGATGTGGGCGACGAGGGCGCCTGTGCCGAGAGCTACGTGGTAGCCGTGACCTGCTACGAACACGAGCCCTACCCCCGTGGCAACCAGGGCGGAGACGAGCCCGAAGACGCCGCCGGCCAAAGCCGACGCCACAGTCTTGGCGACGAGCACCCGGCCCCGGTCCGGCGTGGCCAGGTAGGTGAGCGTGGCGGTGTAGTGGCGGAACTCGCCGCTGGCAAGGACCACCCCCACTACGGCTGCGAACATCATCGACCAGCCGGTCACAGTTGTCACGGTCTGCAAGCCCGAGGCGGTGAAGAGGGGGGCGACACCGCTCGTACGGCCACCGGCTCGCGACGCTTCGAGCGAGGCGAACAGCGCCGTCAGCACGGCCGACGTGGCGAGCAGCCCGTACCCGGTGCGCATGGTGCGCAGCTTGAACCACTCGGCCCGGGCCAAACGGGTCATCGTGTGCTCTCCTTAGCGGCTGCGGCGTCAGTGAGCTGGAAAAAGACCTCTTCGAGGCCAAGGCCCTCGGTACTGGCCTCGAAGATCGGTATTGCTTGCTCGGCTGCCAGCAGGCCTACCTCCTCAGCCGTGCCACCGGTTACCTCGACCCAGTTCGGCCCAACCAGGACGGCCGTGGCGCCGTGAGCCGTGAGCAGCGCTTGGAGTTTCTCTGCCATCGGCGTACGGATCCGTAACTTGCCCTGAGCCCGCGCGGTCAGCTCGGCCAGGTCGGAGTGAGCAACCAGGTGGCCGCGGTCCAAGATGACCACGCTGTCGACGCTCTGGGCGACCTCAGCCAGGATGTGGCTCGAGACGAGCACGGTGCGGCCCTCGCCTCCCAGGCGACGGAGGAGGTCTCGCAACCAGCGCACGCCCTCGGGGTCGAGCCCGTTGGCCGGCTCGTCGAGGACCAGGACCTCCGGGTCGCAGAGGAGCGCGGTGGCGAGCCCGAGCCGCTGGCGCATGCCTAAGGAAAAGCCACCCACCCGGCGGTCAGCGGCGCCGGTGAGACTGACGAGGTCGAGGACTTCGTCGACCCTGGCGGGGGGCACGCGCCCCAGGAGAGCCTGGGCCCGTAAGTGGTTGCGTGCCGTGCGCCCGGGGTAGGCGCCGGACGCCTCGAGCACCGCACCCACGCGGTGGAGCGGTTCGGGCAAGTCGCGGTAGGGGCGGCCACCTATGAGGGCCGACCCTTCCGTCGGCTCGACGAGCCCGAGCAGCATTCGCAGGGTTGTGGTCTTGCCGGCCCCGTTGGGGCCGAGGAAGCCAGTTACCGTCCCGGCACCGACCTCGAAGCCGAGGTGGTCGACGGCCGTGACCGGCCCGAACCGCTTGGTGAGGTCGTGGACTTCGATTGCTGCCATCGCCGGTCTCCTTCTCCATTGCGGGGTCGCGGGGATTGTTGCCTGGAGCAATGGTCGGCGAAGGGCGCTGTCGCGTCGTCAGCGGAGAGGCGAACCTGCCCTAGGCGCCGGGGCGAAGCGGGGCCGGCGACAGGTAGTCCCCGGTGGTACGCGAGGCGAGCACGACTACCACGGGGGAGGTAGGTCCTGATCGACCTGATGACGATGCGCTCAAGGCTGTCCGGGCGTACCGTCGAAGGTGGTGAGCGCCAAATTTGCCCAGGTCGAAGCCCTCGGTGAGCGCTCGAAGGGCCGGCTGTGGCCGATAGACGGGATTGTCGCCATCGCAGTGGCGTCGGCCGAGGTGGGGTTGGCCTTTGCCCAGGCTGCTCATCGTGGGTACGCCGTTGGCCCCGGAGAGATCCTGCTCCTCGCCGCGCAGGGCCTGGTCCTGGCCGGTCGGCGGCGGTTCCCTGCGGGAGTGATGGTGGCGACCTACGGCCTCGCGTTGTCCTTTCAGGCTGCCGTGCAATTCGGGGACCGCGGCGGCCCCGCCTGGCTGGCGGTCGTCGTGGCGTTCGTGACGGCGGTTTACCTCCGGCGGCGCCTCGCCGCCCTCGTTTTTTTGGTCGCCTGCTATGCCGTGTCGCTCTGGGGGCCCGTTGTGCTGGGAGAGGGCCGCGCCCCGTCTGCCGTTTTCGCCGTGAGCCTGGGGGCCGGGCTTGGAGTCCTCCTCGGTGGCTCCGAACTGGTCCGGCTGCGACGCCAACGGTCCTTGGCGCTTGCCCAGGGGCGCAGGGAAGAGGCGCGCCGTGAGGCGAGCGAAGAACGCTTGCGCATCGCCCGCGACCTGCACGACATCGTTGCGCACAACATCTCGGTGATCAACGTCCAGGCCAACTCCGCTCTCCACCTCATGGACCGCCAGCCTGAGCGGGCCCGCGAGGCGCTCAGCACCATCCACGACGTGAGCAAACAGGCCCTGGTCGAGCTGCGCTCGGTCCTCGGGGTGCTGCGCGACCTGGAGGGAGAAGCGCCCCGGGCCCCGGCGCCGGGGCTTACCGATCTCGGCGCCCTTCTCGAGCGCACCAGGGCTGGTGGCTTGACGGTCCAAGTACTCGAGGAAGGTGAGCCGCACAGGCTCCCCAGCGATGTACAGCTCACCGCCTACCGGATCGTGCAGGAGTCCCTCACCAACAGCACTCGCCACTCGGGCGGAGACCGGGCGACCGTCCGTCTCTCCTACGGCGACAATGACCTCCTGGTAGAAGTAACTGACGATGGCCCTGGTCTACGAGCCAGCCGCAGCAGCAGCACCGGGAAAGGCATTACAGGCATGACCGAGCGGGCCGAAGCCATTGGCGGGGAGCTCAAGGCTGGGCCTCGCCCGGGTGGTGGGTTCAGCGTCCAGGCGCGGCTCCCCATCAACGGGGGGCCCCGTTGATCCGGGTGGCACTGGTCGATGACCAGGCGCTCGTGAGAGCCGGTTTCGTGGCCTTGCTCGAAGCTGAGGACGACATCGAGGTGGTCGGTGAAGCCGCCGACGGCGAAGAGGCAGTCCGCCTGGCCCGGCGGGCCCGGCCCGACGTCGTGCTCATGGACATCCGTATGCCTCGCCTGGACGGTATCGGGGCAACGAGGCAGATCGCGGCCGACCCGGCACTGGCTGCGGTGCACGTAGTCATCCTGACGACCTTCGAGCTCGACGAATATGTCTTTGAAGGGCTCCGAGCCGGCGCCGCCGGCTTCTTGGTAAAAGACACCGACGCCGCCGAGCTGATCCGTGCCGTCAGGGTTGTCGCGGCTGGCGAATCGCTCCTGTCCCCGACCATCACCCGTCGCCTGATCGCCGAGTTCGCCACACGCAGCCGAGCTACGCGCCGCTCACCTGCGACCATAGCCCTTACTGCCCGTGAGCGCGAGGTCGTGATGCTTATCGCGGCAGGGCTGTCAAACGAGGAGATCGCCGACAAGCTCTACATGAGCGTGTCGACGGCCAAGACGCACGCGACCCGGGCGATGACCAAGCTCGGTGCTCGGGACCGTAGCCAACTCGTTGTCTTTGCGTACGAATCCGGGCTGGTCCGGCCGGGATGGGCCGAATGAGGTCCCCGACAAGCCCGGACGATCGCCGAAGCTCAGGCGCGCCGTCCGAAGATGTTCAAGAAGAAGAGGAACACGTTGAGGGCGTCGAGGAAGATCGACGCTGCGATCAGCGGCGCCGAACGGGTGCGCCCTGACAGGCGGAGGCGCTGGAAGTCGAAGACAGTCAATGCGGCGAAAATAACGAGCCCGAGTATGGAATATATCAGCGAGCCGTTCGGGATCTGCACGAAGATCAGGACGATGCCGAAGGCGATCAGCGCGAGCAAGGCCCAAAAAGCCAACCGGCCCAAAGAGGACAGGTCCCGACGGGTGCTGTAGCCGATCGTCCCCAAGCCCGCCATGAAAAGGGCCGTCGCGCCCCCTGCTTCCCACACCATTGCGACGTTCAGGCTGGCGTAGTAGGCAACGGTCGGCCCGGTCGCCACCCCGATGGCGGTACCGAAGACGAAGAGCAGGGCTGCCGAAACCATGCTCTCGGCTCGAACCGTAAAACGTAAGGAAATGAGGATTGCAAAGGCAATAACGAAGAACACCAACCCCCAACCCGGGGACAGGTCCCGCCCGACGTACGCCCCAAGAGCGAAGAAGCCTGTCGTGACCGCGACGAGGCCCATCGTGGAGCCAAAAAGGACTCCTGTTGCGCTTGTCCCCCTTCTCGCTACGTAACCTCCGTCAGCGAAACCAGGACCGATCATCTCTGGGACCAGATCACGACGAAGGCTCCCTTTCTAGGCAACCGCCACGCTGTTCAAGCGCCGCCGGAGTACTCAGCGAACCTTATGCCGAACGCTCCGGCAGATCCAGTGGCCCTCTAGGGCCCGTCATCCCCGGTGCTGGCGGTGCCATCCGGTCCCGGATGGCGTTGACCACCGATGGTGAGCTGAGCGCCTAAGGGCACGTGCGCCCGTACGGCTCGTCGGGGACGTACTGCTCCCACTGCTCAGGGGTCATGTTGGCGTTGCCTAGTTCCCGACATAGCCGAGACTTGAGTGCCTGGTATCCCGCCTCCCACGTGGACGACGGGAACACCACGAGGTCCCCAGCACTATCCCCGGTCACCAGCCCCCCTGTCTTCGCGTTGAATGTCAAGCCAAATACAGGCGTACCGTCTACGAGAGTCGTGCGGGTGCCGGAGGACAGGTCGTAGACATTGACGTCCCCCGCGCCGTCGCCACTCGCAAGGTACTTGCCACTCGGGCTGTACCCGAGGCTGAACACATCCGTCCCATCGTCGAGGGTAGTCCGGCGCCCGCTGGCCAGGTCGTACAAGGTCACTTGGCCGTCGCTGTTGCCGCTCGCAAGCGTACTCCCGTCGGGGCTGTAGGCGAGACTGTAAACGGGCGATCCTTGCGCAAATTTTGCGGGTTGACGGGTCGCCAGGTTGTACACGACCACTTGGCCAGCCTCGTCACCGGTCGCGAGCTCTTTGCCGCTCGGGGAATAGGCCAGGTTGAACACCTCGCTGCCATCGTTGAAGGTTGTCTTGTGCCCCGAGGCCAAGCTGAAAATGTCCACGTCCCCGGCATCATTCCCGCTGGCGATATCAGTGGCTTGTGGGTTGAAGGCGACGCGGTTCACCGAGCCGCCGGCGGCGAGAGTAATAGTCTTGTGGGTGGCCAAGGAATAAACCAAGACTTGCCCATCCGCATCCCCGCTTGCTACTTGCTGGCCATCAGGAGCCACAGCCACGCTAAGTACAGCAGACCCGTCGTTGAGCGTCGTGAGATCGCCAGTACCGGTGTTGTCGACCACGACCTGACCGTCTTCGGTGCCGCTCACGACCAAGCTGCCGTTGGCTGCGACTGCGACGCTGCTCACCGCGCTCCCGTCTGTGGCGGGCACGGCCGAAAGCCGGTACACGAGAAGTTGCCCATCTTCGTCAGCTACCGCCACCGACGCGCCGGTGGGGTCGAACGCGACGCCGTACACAGGGTCGCCTGCGTTCAAGTTGCTGGCAGCTCCCGTCAAGAGGTTGCGGATATCGATGTCCCCGCTGTCGGTGCCGGCCACCAAGCTGGAGCTGTCGTGACTGAACGCGACACTGGTCACGGTGGACTGTTCGTTGAAAACCTGTCGCTTGCTCGTAGCCAGGTTGTATACGACAACTTGACCGTCGCCAGAGGTCCCGAGGGCGAGGCTGCGGTCGTCTGGGCTGAAAGCTACCGCACTTATGTCGCTTGTGGCTTGGATTTTTTGCGCAGTGCTCGACTCGAGGTCGTACAGCACGACGTAGCCCGAATTGCCGGTCACCAACGAATTACCGTCGGAACTGAACGCAATGCTCGAGATCGC
>DATJMJ010000168.1:0-9293 GCA_035508795.1 Acidimicrobiales bacterium | reverse complement strand
GGACGTTTTCCAACTGACGTGGCGTAGTCGTGCCACCAGTCGTTTTCTTTCCCGGTCTCGGCCACGGGGGACTTCTTGACCCGAAGGCGGTCGACCTGGTGGCCGAGCAGGCCAAGTGCGGCAGGAACGAGGGTGATGGCGCCCAGAGCTGCGGCTAAGACGCCGAACACAGCCGCTAGGCCGAGATAACCGAGGAAGGCGATGCCCGAGGCGAACAACCCGAGAAGGGCGATCGACACGGTGGTTGCGGCCACCAGCACGGCTCGGCCACTGGTGGAAGCGGCCAGTGCCGCAGCTTCGACCGGGTCACGGCCGTCGATGACGCTCTGGCGGTGCCTCGTGGTGAGGAAGACGGCGTAGTCGATACCTACACCGAGGCCGATCATTGTGGCCAGCGTCGGGGAGGCGGTGCCGAAAGTAAGGGCGGCGGAGACGATGCCCAAGATGTTCAGGCCGACCAGCATGGCCAGCAAGGCAGTTACGAGGGGCAGTATGCCTGCGGCTACGCTGCCGAAACCGACCAGGAGCACGACGAGGGCGACGGCGAAGCCGATTAGCTCCGATGCGGCGTCGCTGGCTTTGGGTTGAAATAGCGCGTCGAACTGGCCCCCGTACTGCACGTCGAGCCCTGCCTGTGCCAGGGGCCGGTCGGCAGTGCGCAGGGCAGTCTGGTAAGTCGCGCCGAGCGTTTTCGGCAGCACGCTCAAGTGGACAGTGATGTAGGCAATTTCGCCGTCGGCTGACACTGTGGGCGGGGTGGTACTCAGCGGGTTGGTCACCGACAGGACGTCGTGGAGCTTGGACAGGTTGGCCACCGCCTCGGCAATGGGCGCACTGTGGGCCGCCAGCGGGCCGGCGCCCGAGGCCATGACCACGAGGCCGCTGTAGCCACCCGCGTCCGGGTCGTGTAAGCGCAGCAGTTCGAGGCCCGTATGCGACTCGGTGCCGCTCAGGTTGACGTTGTCGCTGTAGGTACCGTCGGCCGCCTTACTGCCTGCCACCACTGCAATAAGAACGATGACCCACGTGGCGAAGACCACCAAAGGGTGCCGTGCGCAGCTCGTGCCGGCCCGCTCGAGGAAGCCCGGCCGGGGTGAGGAAAGCCTGACTTCGTCCACGAAGCGCACCTTATACAGAAATAGGTCACCTGACAAGTTAGGGATTGGTAATGTCGGCCCATGCCGGGAGGAGCCTCATCATCATCGGGGAAGCCGGGCGGCGGCGAGGAATCCCCCGGCTCGTCGCGCCGCCGGGCTGGGCGGCCTCAGCGCTCCGATGGCCCCGGCTCGTCGCGCCGGCGCCCCGGGCGGCCTCAGCGCTCCGAGGGCCCGGCGGTAACCGCCGAGGCCATCCTCGCCGCCGCCCGGACCACGCTCCAACGCAGTGGCACGGCCGGGCTCTCCCTCAGGGAGGTGGCACGACGGCTAGGCGTGTCCCTGCCGACCGTCCAACGCCATTTCGCCACCAAAGACGACCTGTGGCGTGCGTGCGTGGACTCTGTACTGGCCGACGCTTTGCGGGCTTTGCCCGACTCTGACGAGGTTGGCACCAGCGTGCCTGGCGAAGGGCTGGCGCGCTATGTCCGCCACGTCGTCGCCCGCTCGAGAGCCGTGCCCAGCATCACGGCCGCAGTACTCAACGACGCCGAACCGGGCGGGAAAGAGAGGCTCGACTATCTCTCCGAGCAAGCCCGCCCGCTTTTTGCGCGCGCCCGTGCGGGGTTGGAAAGGGCGATAGCCACCGGGGTAGCTCGTCCTGTTGACCCGGGCGCGCTTATGGCCCTTCTTGGGCTTGGGCTGAGCTCGGTGGCCAGTTCGGGAGAAGGGCTGAAGCGCCTGTTCGGGATAGACCTCGACGACGAGGACCAGGCAGAGGCTTTTGCCCGGGACGTGGCAGACCTCGTCTTGCACGGGTTCCTCGTTTAACACAGCGTTGCTCAGCCGCTAGGACCTCGCCCAGCTAAAAGAAGACGCTGCCAATGCCAAGAAGGCTTGGCGCCAGCGGATAGTTCGCCCCGTCGGTCGTGGACGGCCCCGTCAGGCGGGCGTGGGCGGCCCAGTCGCGCGGCGTGGACGGTCGTAAATGGTCCCGGACGGCGGTCCCTAGTTCAATGAGCTGCCGGCGGGGCTACCGTAGCGGCGGTCGGGTTGTAGGTGAGCACCAGGGCGGGGCCAGGCCGGCCCAACCCGACGACAGGGCGGAACCGGCCGGAAATGGTATGAGCGGACACGATGTTGGCTGTATCGCCGCTCGCCACCTTGAGCCCGGCCATCTTGGCGATCGTGAGCGCGCCCCCGAGGTAAGCCGTGCCAGTAACGGAAATGCCGCCGAGGCTGAAATTGCCACCGGCCCCGACGACCAGGCTCGCCCCGGCTACTTGCGAAAAGTTGCCGCCAACGGATACCCCATTGCCAGGGCCGAGGGTCAACGACCCTTCATTTCGGAAGCTCCCCGAGCTCGAGAACGCCCCGTCGTCGGTGAGGGCGACCTTGCCCGAGGCGGCATTGACGAAATTGGCGCCGGCAAGGTCAACCGGGCCGCCTGTCGCATCGATGGTGCCGGCATTGGTGAATGTGCCCGTGGCCGTTACCTGAGCCCTCGCGCCCCAGATGATGGTGCCGTCGTTGCCCGAGTGGCTCACAGTCAACGCCGGCCCGATGCCGCCGATATTGTCGATCACCCAGCCCTTGGGGATGACGCCGTTGATCGTCAACCCGATGCCAAAATCGACAGTCCCCGTCGAACTTGCCTGTACGGACGGCCCAAAAGTCACCGTCGCCGGGCCTGCTCCCAGGTAGTAGTTGACGCTCGCCGGGTTGCCCCGGAGCGAACCCGCCGTGACCTCCAGGATGCTCTTGTCTATGCCGAAACCGCCATGGTTGATGACGGTGCCTCCCGCCAGCTCGAAGGTGCCGGCGACCCCGAACGAGGCTTTTGGCTCGATCAGGAGGTCCCCCTCGTTGACGAAGACCGGGCCACTTATCCCGCTTGCAGTGCTCATCCCAAAACCGGGGGCGTCCGAGGTAACAGTCCCGGTGTTGACAAAACGGGATACCTCGATTTGCTGCAGCCAACCGGTGGTCGTATCGGTGAAGGTGCCGGAGTTGGTAAAGGTGGTCGCATCGGTGAACGTGGCATTATTGTCGTGGTCCCAGAAGAAAGTCCCGGCGTTGCCGGCCTGGTTTGCGGCCGCGATCGACCCGCCGGTCACGTCGAGCTCCCAGTGCTTGGCGATGACGCCGTCAAGGAAAGCAGAGTTGGTGATTTCGATCGTGCCGTGAGAAGCCGGCGGTAGGTTGGGGGCGAACTCGACTGTGGGGGGGCTGAGGCCCAGGTACTGGGTAGAGACAAGCTCCCCTTTAGTTACCGACCCGCCCTCAACATCGAAGGCTGACTCGTTGGCCAGGCCGAAGGTGCCGTGGTTGACGATGGTGCCCCCAAGAGCGAGCACAAAGGTGCTGCCCGAGGAAAAGCCTTGTTTGGGGTTTACAACGAGGGTGCCCTTGTCGACAAAAGTGCATTTCGGGCAAGGCGGGTTGAAAGCTTGGCCCGCCGTGCCGAAGCCGCCGCCCGCAGCGAGCACCGTCCCGGTGTTAATAAACTCTGTCACGTCGATCATTTGCAGGAGGCCCTGGGAGCTGTCTTCGAAGGTCCCTGAATTGATGAACGTCCCGCTGTCGGTGAAGGTGCTATTGGGCGTCTCAAGGACAAATCGGCCCGCATTGCCCGAACCGGTAGTGGCGCTCATGGAGATCCACGAGGCCTCGGTTACTGTCCAACCGGCAGGGATAGTGCCATTGAGCGTGCAATTACCGATATAGCTGCCCTTTCCGCCGTTGAGACCGCCTAGCAAGACAGACCCAGTCGTCCCGGCGGCGAGGGTCACGGCCGAATGGAGCGGCCCCAGGATGGAGTCGGTATTGCTGCAGCTAATCTCGGCGCCCCCGGCAGTCGCCGCCGCTGGCGCGTCCGCGGCGAGGGCG
The DNA here is from genome assembly GCA_035508795.1 of Acidimicrobiales bacterium. Taxonomy (GTDB): domain Bacteria; phylum Actinomycetota; class Acidimicrobiia; order Acidimicrobiales; family Palsa-688; genus DATJMJ01. The sequence goes on along the minus strand of DATJMJ010000168.1, from coordinate 5,310 downwards.
GTCTGACCCGGAATAAACAGCACGGATAAGGCCGCAAGGGCAACGGCGCTGGCGGTCCCCAGGGGGCTGCGAGCGCTTTGGGCGTTGCGCTCGCTGCGGGCGACCAAGGCTTTCCGCCCCGCGCCGGTCACGTGGCTTTGGCGAAGGCGACCAAGGGGGATCAGATGAGCGGGGTGCATTGGCGGACCTCGAGAGTTGGAGGGTACCCGAGCCAAGCTACCAGGGGGCCCGGCCGGCCTGTGCCAGCCGGCCTGGTGCCAGCCGGCCTGGTGTCGGCGGGCCTGGTGCCAGCCGGCTCGTACGGCTGGCTTGTGGCAGCCGGCTTGTGGCAGCCGGCTTGTCGCGGGCGGCCGGCGCGGCTGGCCTGTGTCAGCGGCTTTCGCGGGGCGCTTGTCGCGGGGCGCTTGTCGCGGGCGTTCTTGGCTCGGACTTTTACAGGCGGGTGATCACGGCCAAGTCTAAAGTTTGCGGCATGGGGTACTTGGGTTCGAGCGATTTGCACCAAGGCTATTATCTTGCAAAGGACTGGGTTTTACTTGGGCAATTGGCGGGCCAATTGTCCTGACTAGCGCGTCGTAGTGACTTGCGCAATTGACGCTGGACGGGCAAGAGCCCACTTCAAAAAGCGGCAGAGCTCCTTCGTTTTGGCCGAGGCCCACTGGCAGCATCGGAGTTTATTGGCGACCATGCTCAAGTTGCTGCTGGAGGCCGAGCTTGCCGCAGCCGTACGCTTCACAAAAAGGAAGACGGCGGCTGAGCTTGCATCCGGCCCTCTTCATCGGCCCTCTTCATCCGGTCCGGGAACCGAAGGAAGGTTAGCTCGGTCTTGTTGCGGTCCTCGCTCGCCCGAACAGGCCGCGCGTCCAAACCTTCCATGTCGTCTTGACCTGAAGGGCACCCAGCATCACTTCGCAGGCACGACCTTAATAAAGCGGCCCCATCAGCCGGTGGGAGGAGCCGTCGAGGGGGAACGGGTCGGGGACGTCGAAGCGGATCTCCTTGGGGAGGCTTGTTGGCACGAGCGGCCCGAGCTCGTGGTAGGCGCAACGGCTGCCTTTCTCGACCCGGCAATCGGATCTCCCGCAGTTCAGGATCCAGTGCTGGCCGCCGTCAACCTGGTCGATGTTGAGGGCGCCGTCGACCACGAACAGCGCCGGCAGCTCCGCGGGGTGGGGCGTGTCGAGACCTTGGTCCACGCACGCCATAGCGAATGTCAGGGCCAGACCGTTGACGTTCTTGAAGTCGGGTCGCCGCGCGAGCACTTGGCTGCTGGGTTTGCGGTTGGCCAAATGCCCGTAGGCGTGCGCGCTGAAGTGTTCGAACTCGGGAGCCGAAGTGAACTCACGCCAGAGAAGCGAGACCCCCAGGGACGGTACCTCGAGATCTTCGGGAGCGAGCACGTGGAGGCGCAACCACTGGCGCAGCGCCTTCTTCGCTGGCACGAGTGAGGTGCCGGCCGGGCAACGCCGGCGCAAGTCGCGCCCGAGCCGTGCCGGCACGACATAGGTCGCGACGAACTTCTGCCGGTGGAAGTCAATGCTCAGGTGAACGACCATCGCCATCCTTCCTAGACAGGGTTGCCGGGGTCAGCGCGCGCGCAGGCCTTTTCGGGCGCGGGCGCGGGCGCGGGTGCGGCGGCTTGGCTCGGCTCGGCTCTGGGCTCCCTGGCGATGGCCTCATTTAACCGCTGCTAGGCCGGGGTGGCAACGGGCTCTTTGAGCCAGGTGAGAGCCTGTGAACCGAAGGCGGAGCCCCGTCCTCCTCGCTGCCGCTCGCGAGCCGGGGGGTGTCACGTGTTGGCGGGCTCTCGCATGGTTTTACTCAGGAAGCGAAAGTTGCTTACTTCTATTGTTGCGGTCACAATGATGGGAATACTTGACTCGGTGCTTCCAGCAGCTTGTTCCAGAAAGCTATGGCGCAGTTGCTCGGTCCCCATTTTCACGAAGGCCTATCGGCGGCGGGCGGTTGTCGCCCGAGGGACTTCTTGCCTTGGTCAAAGGCCGGCCAGCCAACTTGGGCCGCTCGCAGAGCTTCCTGAGCCGGTCGTCGCTCGCCGATCGTATGCCCTCCTCGAGCGAGCTCAGGACTACGAACAGTGGTAACCCGCGACCGGCCCCGGCCCCGGCGTTTGGGCCCGGCGTTTGGGCCCGGCCGCGGCCCGGCATGGCCCCTCCCCGTCCCGGTTTTCGGGCCTGCTCGTTGGGCGGAGCCGAGTGGACGAAATGCTCGAGGCGGCGCGGGAGAATTACCGCCGTGCCGGCCCTCACGAAACGGCCCAACTCGGGGCGTCCGGCGGCCTGCTCGTCTATACCCGGCCGGAGGCACAGCGAGCCAAGTGTGGCGAGATCCCCGGGGCCATTGTCATTGAACGCAACGTCCTCGAGTGGTCCCTCGGCCCGACCAGCCCGGACCATCACGAAGCGCTAACTCAGCCCGACCAGGAAAGCGTGGTGAGCCTGGCGGTGGCTACTTGTCCAAGCGGCTCGACTAGCGGCTCGCTCCACAACCCGGCGGGGCTTGGATCTTGACGATGCCACCTCCGGCCCAATTATCGACTCCAAATGTGCCCTGACTGGTAACAACGACGTCGCCGGTGACAAGGTCCGGCTCCGGGATGCCGATCGAACCCAATTTTGCGGAACGAGCGCCGAAGCACGCCGCCTCACCGTCGCTGCCGACCCAGACCGTCGGGGCAGGGCCCGAGACGTCGACCGAAGGGAACTGGCCAAACAAGGGCAAATTATGGGTCCCGGCGCCACCCGGCCGCCGGGAATTGCCGTCGGGCGACCGGCTTTGGGCAACGAGCTTGAGCGAAGACGTCGAGAACACGTACGCAAAGCCGTTGGCCCCCGGGTCGCCGCCTGCGGCCCATATGTACTGCCCGGACACGGCCAAGCTCACGGCGACCGGCGCGGACGGGATGCTGCCGACCGCGGTCAATTTGCCGCTCGACACTGAGCGTCGCTCGAGGCGGAGGCTCCCGTCGGGTTCTTGCGGCCCGGCGACGTACAGGCTGCCGCCTCCAATTGTGAACGAAGCGCCACACCAGGGCTGCGCCGCCACGGAAATCGAGTGCGCGATGCGACCTGTCCCGAGGTCGACCTGAACGAGGTCGCAGCCAAACATGGCCCAGGCTTTGCCACCCGCCACACCTGGCCGACCCGCCGCACCTGGCCGACCCGCCGCACCTGGCCGACCCGCTCCACCTGGCCCACCTGGAGCGTGAGGGCCGCTGGGGACGGCTATTGGGCCATATGTCGAGCCGTCGGGAGGTCCTCCGGGGCCAAGGGTCAACGGGAGCAGTTGGTTTTGCCGCAGCGACAAGAGGCCGAAGCCGACCAGGTTGACGGTACTGGCGCCGTGGATGCCGCTGTCCCCGGCACCCGAAATAGCCCACACTTCGCCGCCGATGACAGCGAAGCCCCCAAAGTTGCTAAGGCGATGGGAGCGCGCAAGCACGCGACCGTTTGTAGGGTCGAGCCGGACGAGAGTGGCGAGCGACGGCCCGCCTCGGCTGGTGTACTCGCTCGAGTACAAGCTGGCATCCGCCGCAACTAACCCGCTGAACTGCCCTGGGAAAAGAAGGTGCGTTAGCCAGTGAGATTTCGGGGGCGTCGGCGGCGCTTGGGGTTTTGGCGGCCTCGGTAGTGCCGGCCTCAGTAGTGCCGGCCGTGACCGTCGCGCTGGGGGTGGCAGCCGCGTGGGTGAATGAAGCGCGGGAAAGGGTGCAAGGGCCGCGGCGACCGACAGGCTTGCTACGAAGATGCTGAGGCGCTGTTGGCCCACTGATGGGTGAACCCTCTTGCCCGGCGAGAAGGTTCCGGCAGCCCATGGCCGGCGGCGTGACTGTGCCGGCTCCGTGGCCGGGCGCGCTGGTGGCTCTGCCCGGCGGAGGCCTTCTCGCAATCGCCGAGCCGACCAGCCAAGCTCCTGACTGTCGCCCGCAATGAGCCCGCAGAGTTGGTGCCGGGCAAGCACCGGAGCTGAACGGCCGACCACCACCTCGAGCGGGGTGCAACCCGGAGGTGCGCGCGATCGCCACTGCCCCGGCACGCCCGAGCGTACGCTGGCTGGGTGCGTTACGTGCACCTCGCCGGCTCTGGAGCCCGCATATCGGTGATCGGTGTCGGTGCTTGGCAGTTCGGCTCGCGCGACTGGGGCTACGGGGAAAGTTACGCACAAGTAGAGGCTGGCCGGATCGTGCAGCGCGCGCTCGACCTCGGCATAAACCTTGTAGATACGGCTGAGGCGTATGCTTTCGGCCGGTCCGAACGTATAGTCGGGCGGGCCATCGCCGTCCGGCGGAAAGAGGTTTTCGTCGCTAGCAAGATTTTCCCTGTCCTGCCGGTTGCGCCCGTTGTCGTCCGGCGCGGCAGAGCGAGCGCTCGCAGGCTTGGGGTGGCGACGATTGACCTGTACCAGATTCACCAGCCCAATCCGGTCGTCCCGCTCTCCAGCCAGATGGAGGGCATGCGCAGGCTGGTGGCTGCGGGCCTCGTCGGCCATGTAGGGGTTAGCAACTTTTCTCTTTCACGCTGGCAGGCCGCGGAGCTCGCGTTTGGGCGCCCGGTCGTTTCGAATCAGGTCAGCTTCAGCCTTGCCGAGCGGCGCCCGCTCGAGCACCTAGTGCCCTGGGCTGCCGCTCACGACCGGCTGATCATCGCTTACAGCCCGCTCGCCCAGGGCTTGCTGTCGGCGCGTTACGACGCCGGGAATGCACCGCGCCGAGGAGTACGGGCGCTCAACCCGCTTTTTCTGCCCGAGAACCTGGCCCGCGCCGAGGGGCTCCTGACCACGCTGCGGGATATTGCTTCTGCACACGACGCCACCCCTGCGCAGGTGGCGCTGGCGTGGGTGACCCGTTGGCCCAATGTCGTCGCCATCCCGGGTGCGAGCAGCGTGGAACAGCTGGAGCTCAATGCTGCGGCTGCTGACCTGGACCTTTCAGAGGACGAGCACTCGCGCCTGACCGCTGCTGCCGAGCAATTTCAGCCGGTCCGCGGCACGTCGACGATCGTCGAATTGCTGCGACGGCGCTTCAGGTCCTGAGGCGGCTCCGGGCTCGGCTGTTGGCCCGGCCCCCGGTTGGCCCGGCCCGGTTGGCCCGGCCCGGTTGGCCCGCGAGCCGGTCCGTGGCGTGCCCCGCCGCGCTTATATGCCCTGGGCTCTTGGCCTGGTGGGGCCGGCCTCATGAGCGTCGTGAGCTGGGGAGCTGGGGAGCTGGGGAGCCGGGGAGCTGGGGAGCTGGGGAGCTGGGGAGCTGGGGAGCTGGGGAGCTGGGGAGCTGGGGAGCTGGGGAGCTGGGGAGCT
>DATJMJ010000167.1:0-15758 GCA_035508795.1 Acidimicrobiales bacterium | reverse complement strand
GAGATCGCGCTCCCTGTCTGCCATTTGGTGTCTAACCCGCCAAAGCTCCCGGAGCCACCAGCCAGGCTGTGGAGGTTGACGTACCCACTGGCGTCCCCACTCGCCAGGATGTAGTCGTCAGGCCCGAAGGCGAGGCTAGTGACCGCGCTCCCGTCATCCAGCCGCGTGGTCTGGTTCGTGCCGAGGTTGTACACAAAAACGTCGCCGTCTTGTACCCCGCTGGCAAGTACGGACCCGCTGCGGTTGAAGGCCACCGCGTTGACGGGGCTCTTGTCATGGAGCACGGTCACCGCCCCCGTGCTCAGCTGGTAGAGCAAGACGTCGCCGTCCTGCGCCGCGGCTGCTAGTTCCTTGCCGGCGGGGCTGAAAGCGACGCCGTTCAAAGAGGTGCGTGGTTCAGCCGCGAACGCCAATGGTTGGGCGGCAGAATTTGCCATAGCACTCATGGCCTGTGGCGTTGCCGCCCACTTACGTGCCTCGAGGCTGAGCATAATGCCCAAAGGGACGTTGTCGTTTTGGAGCGCGCTCTGCGCTTCGTCGGAAAGGGCCACCGATTCGGACCGTTGGGAGGCCGCCACTGCCTCGTCGCGGCTGACGAGCGCAAGGATGCCAAGGACGATGGCTACCACCAGCGCCAGAGCGACCGCCCCGAACAGGCGCAACTGCCTCTGGCCGGCTGCGCTCCGGCCGGCCGCTATGTACTCGAGCTGGATCTGGGTGGGCTGTTCTTTATGGTTGGCCCGGTCTGAATACCACGCTTCGGCCCGGCGCAGGTCCGTGCCCCGGAGAAGAAAGCTGGCGTCTCGGTTGGCACCTAGCCACTCTCTGGCCCGGGTACCCAGACGTGTATGCGCGTCCCGCCAGGCATAGTCCGACTCCAAGGCTTCTACCACTTTGCCGATGGCAACCTCAGGGTCATCGGTCTGGCGGAAATAGACCCAGTTGGGCTCGGTGAGCGCGGGGTCGAGCAGAGCAGGGTCGACGTCTCGGAAGACGACCGGGATGAGGCGCTTGTTGGCGGCGATGGCGACAGCGAGTTCCTTCAAGCACTCGGCCGACTGCGCCGAGTCGGGCGTCAGGACGAAAATGAAGGCCTTGGCTCGTTCGATGCCAAGCTCGATGCGGGAGCGCCATGCCGCCGCCGCCTCGATGTTATGCCGGTCGACCCAGACCGATTTGCCCCGCCTCGACAGTTCGATTTGCAAACGGTCGACGAACTCGGTGACGCCGGGACGCCGAGGGTAGGAGATGAACGCGTCGAGCTGCGCCGGCGCCTCAGGGCTGGGTTGACCGGTCGGGTCAGCGTTGCCGGCCGCGTCTCGTTGTCCCGGGCCGGCACCAAGGCCCGGTCCGGGCTCCGGCCCTTGGCGCCGATCTTGTTCGGTGCCGCCTGGTTCGCCCTCAGCCCCGACCGTGCGTGTCCGTTCGCTCAGGGTTCGTCTTCGCCGGCACTCGCGATATTCATCCTGTCACGGATGGCGTTTACCACCGTCGGGTCCAGCAGGGTCGTGACATCGCCGAGCTCGCGGTGGTCGGCAACGTCGCGCAGCAGGCGGCGCATGATCTTGCCGCTCCTGGTCTTCGGCAGTTCGGGGGTGAGGAGTATCTCGCGGGGTTTTGCGATCGGCCCGATGGATCTCGACACGGTATCGCGCAGCTCGGCGATGAGCTCCTGGCCACCGGAAATATCGCCTTTGACGGTGACGAAAGCAACGATCCCCTGCCCGGTCGTCGGGTCTGAAGCCCCGACGACAGCCGCCTCGGCGACCGACGGGTGGCCCACGAGGGCATGCTCGACCTCGGTCGTCGAGATGCGATGGCCCGAGACGTTCATGACGTCGTCTACTCTGCCGAGCAGCCAGATGTCGCCGTCGTCGTCTCGCTTTGCACCGTCACCGGCGAAGTAGCGCCCCTCGAAGCGCGACCAATAAGTGCTCTTGTACCGCGCCGGGTCTCCCCATATCCCTCGCAACATCCCTGGCCAGGGTGCGGTGATCACGAGGTAACCGCCCTCCCCGTTGCCGACCGACCTCCCCGCATCGTCCACCACGTCGGCCGCCACGCCCGGGAACGGCACCATCGCAGCACCTGGCTTGGTGGCCGTTATCCCGGGTAGAGGGGTTACGAGGATCCCGCCTGTCTCGGTCTGCCACCAGGTGTCGACAATGGGGCAGTGGTCGCGGCCGATATTCGCCCGGTACCACATCCATGCCTCGGGGTTGATCGGCTCGCCGACCGACCCGAGGAGGCGGAGGCTGGACAGGTCGTGCGCGGCCGGGAGCTCGGCTCCCCACTTCATGAACGTCCTGATGGTGGTAGGTGCCGTGTAGAGGATCGTGACCTTGTACTTCTCGACGATCTGCCACCAGCGGTCGCGGGTGGGAGTGTCCGGCGTACCCTCGTACATGACCGAGGTAGCGCCGTTGGCGAGCGGGCCATAGACGATATAGCTGTGGCCGGTCACCCAACCGATGTCGGCGGCTGTCCAATAGATGTCCGTCTCGGCCTTCAAGTCAAAAATGTAGTAATGCGTGGCGGAAACGTGGGTCAGGTAACCGCCCGACGTGTGGAAGATCCCTTTGGGCTTCGCCGTCGTGCCGCTCGTGTACATGATGTACAAGGGGTGTTCGGAGTCGAAGACCTGTGCTTCGTGAGCCGTGCTCTGGCGCTCGACAACGTCGTGCCACCAATGGTCCCGGCCCTCCACCCAGTCGACTGCCTGCCCGGTCCGGCGGACGACGAGGACGGTCTTGACATCGGGGCAGCTCTTGAGCGCTTCGTCGACAGCCGGCTTCAAGGCGCTCGGCGCTCCCCGGCGGTTGCCCCCGTCGGCGGTGATCACGTAGTGAGCGTCGCAGTCGAGGATGCGCCCCGAGAGAGCTTCCGCGGAAAAGCCGCCAAAGACCACCGTGTGTGGTGCGCCGAGGCGGGCGCAAGCCAGCATCGCCATGACCGTCTCAGGGATCATCGGCATGTAGATGGCGACTTTGTCGCCCGCCGACACCCCGAGCTCGGTCAGCGCATTGGCTGCTTGGCAGACGCCGTCCTTCAGGTCGGAGTACGTGATGGTCCGTGTGTCGCCGGGCTCGCCCTCCCAATAGAAGGCCACGCGGTCACCCCGGCCAGCGGCCACATGGCGGTCGACACAGTTGACGGCCACGTTGAGCTTGCCGCCGACGAACCACTTGGCGAAGGGGAGCTCCCACTCGAGCGCAGTGACCCAGGGCTCTGCCCAGGTCAACCGGCGAGCCTGGCGCTCCCAGAAGGCGATGGGGTCTTTGTTGGCCTCGTCGTAGATCCCCGGCTGGGCATTGGCTGCTGCGGCAAACTCAGGAGGCGGCGGGAACCGCCGGTCCTCGTGCAGCAGTGCCGACAGAGCCTCGTGCTCTTCTGCGCTCACGTCGGTCAGCTCGCAGAGGGGAGGGGCATCGGCTTGCCAACAGGGATGATGTGCCTGCCGGCCAACCCATTGAGCACGCCGGCGGCTGAGGTGTACCAGGCCGCAGCGGCGGTGATGATGCCGACGACACCACCGACCTTGATCGCACTGGTGCTGCTGCTGAAGTTACCGATGATCAATATCAGCTCCGTAAGCTCGAGGGTCAAAAATACGGTGAACACAGCCTTGTTCACGTAGAGGCTGAAGATCAACATATACGTGTTGAATATCAAAAAGGCGAGCGTGATCCAAGCCAGGTCGTTGCCGAGCTGGGCGGCAGTGGGCTTGGCGGCCGGCACCACTAGCTCTATGTAGAGGCCGGCACCGATCCAGAACGCCCCATATGTCGAAAATGCCGTGGCGCCGAAGACATTGCGGTTCCGGAACTCCCACATGCCGGCGAGGAGCTGGGCGAGCCCCCCGTACGCGAAGGCATAGCCGAGCCAGGCGGTCGTGCCCTTGGTCAGGTGGGCGTTCAGGGCTGAAAAAAGGAAGGTTGTCAGAGCGAAAGCTCCCAGGCCGAGCGGCGCCGGGTCTGCAACTGGTGGTAGCGAGACGATCTCTGTCTTCTGCACGGTGGACGTGCTCGTGCTCCCCATTGTCGACATCTTGTGGCTCCCCTTTCGTCCCGTTTAACGGGTTTGTTGCAACTGGTTGTCTCCCTGCGTACAGGGTCGCATCCTGCCGACAAGGCGTCAGGGGGTCAACCGCTTTGCCGTTCGTATCGATGGACGGCGCAAAGCGTCGCCAGGCGGTCGCCAATTTGCGACGAGCGGCGCGGCCCCGGGACCTCTTGTCGAGCGGCGGGGCCCTGTGGGAGGATTGGGCCGGTAGGAAGCCCGGGTACCCCGCGCCGGCTGCTCAGCGACGGCGAAGCGGGGCTTGGTGAGACAGGGGGTTCGTGAGGGAGACGCTTTGGGCCGCCCTGTTCGTACTGGCCGTGCTGATAGGCGGCGTCGGCTGGTACGCGCTGCGGGGGCGGCGCCATTTGGGCACGCCCGCCGAGCGAGCGACCTACGAGACCCTCCATACTGCCAGCCTCGCGGCCCCGGCTCTGCGCGCCGGGCTCACCGAGCACAGTGCCGAGCGCGCCGTGCCTTACCTACGCCGCCTGCTCGGGACCTATGGCGCCGTCCTGGCCGACCCGAGCGGCGTGCTGGCGGTTGACGGCGTCGATCCTTCTCACCAGGACATGTTGGCCGAACCGCTGGCAGAAGTCCTGGCCAAGGGCAGGCCCGCAACCCTTTCGCCGAGCCAGCTCCAGTGCGGCGATGCCGCCACTTGCGCCCTCCAGGGCGGGGTAGTCGTGCCCATCCGGGTCGACGGCGCCGTCGTGGGGGCGCTTGCCGCCCTCGGGCCGGTGCCGTCCGCAGGGACGATCCGGGTCACCGGCGAAGTCGCAGAATTCGTGTCGACGCAGCTGGAGCTCGCCGAGCTCGACCGGTCGAGGCGCCGGGCCGTCCAGGCCGAGCTCAGTTTCCTCCGGGCCCAGATCTCACCGCACTTCCTCTACAACGCGCTGGGCGCGATCGAGTCGTTCATAAGGACCGACCCCGAACGCGCCCGCGACCTGCTGATAGGGTTCGCCGACTTTACGCGCTACACCTTCAGGAGCCACGAGCAGTTCGTGCCGGTAGCCGAAGAGATCCGCCTTGTCGAGACGTACTTGGACCTCGAGCGGGCGCGTTTCGGGGAGCGGCTTGCTGTCACCCTGCGGGTCTCCCCCGAGGTGCTCCCTGTCGAAATCCCACCGCTCATCCTGCAACCGCTGGTGGAGAACGCGGTACGGCACGGGATCGAGCCCAACGAGGGCCCCGGCCGGTTGTCGATCCTGATCAGCGACGCCGACTCGGAGGCGGTGATCGTCGTCGAGGACGATGGCGTCGGCGCGGATCCGGCCCATATGCGCCGCGTGCTGGCCGGGACGGCACGCGGGGGCAGCGTAGGTCTCAACAACGTCGACGAGAGATTGCGCGCCGTGTTCGGCGAAGAGTACGGGCTGACCCTCGAGACCGCGTTGGGTGCGGGGATGACCGTAACCCTGCGCGTGCCGAAGTTCCGGGCCCGCGTCGGCGTGCCGTGAGAGGTCTTTCCGTGCTCGCCGTCGACGACGAGGAGCCTGCTCTCGACGAGCTGTGCTACCTCCTGCGTGCCTCGCCCTACGTGAGCGGCTTGTCCCTGGCCCAGAGCGCGACCGAGGCGCTTTTGCGCCTCCAGGAGGGAGGGATCGACGTAGTCCTGCTCGACATAAGGATGCCCGGCCTCGACGGCATGGACCTGGCGAGGGTCCTGGCCCGATTTTCTGCCCCTCCGGCAGTAATTTTCGTGACAGCGCACGAAGTTCACGCGCTCGAGGCGTTCGACGTCGGCGCCGCCGGGTACTTGTTGAAGCCCATCAACGGCGAGCGCCTCGAACAACTCCTCATCCGCCTGCAGCGCCCGCTGTCCGAGGAGGCCCCGGCACACTTGGACGGGTTTGCGGTGGAGTCGGGCGGCCGTACCAAGATCGTGTCGCGAGCCGATATCTGCTGGGCGGAGTCGGCCGGTGACTACGTGCGGCTCCACCTGAGGGATGGCTCGAGCTATCTCCTGCGGGCAGCGATCTCGGTCCTGGAAGAAGAGTGGTCTGACCATGGCTTTGCGCGGATCCACCGGAGCTCGCTCGTGAACCTGCGCGACATCGAGGAGTTCCGCACCGAGGGAGCCAAGACGACGGTCACAGTGTGCGGCCATGAGTTGCCAGTAAGCCGGCGCAACCTCCGGGACGTGCGCGACCGCCTCGTACGCCATGCCCGGACGGGCCTTACATGACACCAGCGGGGCCCAAAGGGACGACCGCCCAAAAGGCGGCTCCCGGGACCAAGGGGCAAATGGGCCCCAAAGCCGGGCGGCGTGAAGTCGTCCGGGCACCGCGGCGTGCGGCACGGCCGGTGGCGACCTCACCGGTAGCCGGCGACCTTGATAAGCAGGATTCCTATGCCCGCAGCCTGATCGCCTCACTGATGCGCGCCCAGATGGGCGTTACGCTCAGCACCCTGCTGCCAGCCGCCGCCATCGTGCTCGCGTACCCGCTCTTGGCGGTGCTTGCCCCTTCCCTTGGCACAGACCACGTACTGGGGGTGCCGCTCAGCCTTGTCATCCTGGGCGGCGCGATCTACCCGCCCATCGTGCTCCTCGGCCTTTGGTACGTAAGGCGCACCGAGCGGGTGGAACAACGCTTCGTCGAACTGTTCAGGGACCGCGACTGACGGTGTCGAACCCGGCCACAGTCGGAGCTATCGTCGCCGTCACCGTCGTAACCGGTGTGATCGGGGCGCGCGGGGTACGGGTGGCGCGGACCCCGGCCGACTTCCTCGTTGCCGCCCGACGCGTGCCGCCGTTCCTCAACGCGTCAGCCATCTCCGGCGAGTACCTTTCGGCGGCTTCGTTCCTCGGTATTGCCGGGCTGGCGATGCTCGACGGGCTCGGCGCGCTCTGGTACGCCGTCGGTTATGCCGGCGGCTACCTGGTCCTGCTGGCTACCATCGCCGCGCCACTGCGGCGGTTCGGGACCTACACGATCCCCGAGTTCGCCGAGGGGAGGCTCGAGTCGGCCCGGCTACGGCGCGCCACGATGGTCATGGTCCTTGTTATTTGCGGGTTTTACCTTCTCCCGCAGCTGAAGGGGGCGGGGATCACGCTCCAGGCCGCACTTGGTGGGCCCTATTGGCTCGGCGTGGTTACCCTTGGCGCTGTCGTCACGGTCGGCATCGCCAGCGGAGGGATGAAAGGCATCACGGTAGTGCAGGCCTTCCAGTTTTGGCTGAAACTCACCGCGATCGCGGTGCCGGTACTTTTCCTCCTCCTTTATTTCCACCATCCGGCTTTCGGTTCTTTGCGTGGTGAGGCGCCGCCCTCCTTCGCGGCCGCTACCACCGTGAAGTTCCCCGACGCCGAGCAGGTGGATGTGCAAGCTCCCGTAACGGTGCAAGCGTACGGCGTGGTCGGCGGCGTGCACCGGCACGGCCCTCTCCTGCTGGCCGCGGGCTCCACCAACGTCGGTGCCGGAGCCTCCTTGCGCTTCCCGGCTGGCTCGAAAGCGCCGACTTTGACTTCTGCCGTCCTGCTTAGCTCAAGCGAGTGGGAATCGCCCCTGGTACGGATCAACGGGGTTGCCGACCACCCGCTGGCCGCGACGTACGGCGTGGTGCTGGCCACTTTCCTCGGGGCGTTGGGGTTGCCCCACATCCTCGTCCGGTTTTATACCAACCCCGACGGTGCCGCCGCCCGCAAGACCACGACTGTCGTGCTGTTGTTCCTGGCTTGTTTTTACGTCTTCCCCGCCATCTTCGCAGCGCTCGGGAGGCTCGACGCACCTCAGCTTTACGCGACCGGCCAGACAGATTCGGTCGTGCTGGTGCTGCCCCGCCTGGTGGGTACGGGCGCCCTCGGCGCAGCCCTTGCCGCACTTACGGCCGGCGGCGCCTTCGCAGCTTTCCTGTCGACCTCGTCCGGTTTGCTCATCAGCATGTCGGGGGCGCTCTCGCACGACCTCATGGGCAGAGGGGTGAGGGCGTTCCGGACGTCGGCGCTGGCGTCTGGGCTTGTTGCCACCGTCTGCGGCCTGGTGGTCGCCGGGGACTCGATCAACGTGCTCGTCGGGTGGGCTTTTGCCATTGCCGCCTCTTCGTTGTGCCCGCTGTTGCTGCTCGGGATCTGGTGGCCGGCCCTGACCTGGAAAGGTGCTCTTGCCGGCCTCCTACTGGGCGGCGGGGTGGCTTCCCTTGCGGTCGTCGCCACGATGCTGGGCGCAGGCAAGAGCGGGTGGCCGGCGGTACTGCTTGGCGAGCCCGCGATCCTCGGTGTGCCGCTGGCTTTTCTGACCATGGTGGGCGTCTCCAAGCTCACCCGGTCGTCGCTGCCGGTCAACGTGACGGCGAAGTTACTGGCGCTCCACCTCCCTGAAGCCGTGCGGCCGACCTGAGCCCTGGCGGTCCACGCGCATTTACCTTTACGTCACACGGGAAGCAGGTCAATTTGGACACCCGCGGCCCTGGCCAAACGCCGGAGGTCGGCTTGGCGGCCCGAGCCGCTCCGCCAGATTTGGGCGACGAAGCTCGATAGCTAACTAACTGTCTGGGCCGCGCGCCAGATTTCGGCCGTGGCGTCGATCTCCTTGGACGTACGCCCGAGCATCAGGCGTAACAAGAGCGGGGAAAGAGGTGACATCGCCAAGGCGGCGAAGAGGTGGGGGCGAGAACCTGGCCATGTGTGGCCTGCTCCTCAAGAGACGAACAACGTGACCGTGGCCGCCCCGGCTGGGTCGCCGAAGTCCATTCGGGTCAGGTGAGCGGTGAGCTCCGTGCGGGTTGGCTCGCTCGGCAACCCGAGCGCTCGAGCCCAGGCGGCGGCTGCGTCGGGCACGCTTTCGTCCCAGCGCGCCGTGCCACTGCCGGCAAATGGGTTGATCCTGTCCGCCGTCCCGTGGAAGGCGACGACCCGCACGGGGTGGTCCAGGTGCGCCCGCGCGGGAGCGCGGAGGCCGGCGACCGCACCAAGTACGCGCACAGCCTCGGGATGGAGCGAGGCGAAGCGACTGGCCATCCGGGCACCTCCGGACATCCCTGCGACGCAGACCCGCCGGTTGGCCTCCGGGTAGCGTGCGAGGAGCCAGTCGACCAGTGCCCGGAGGTACTCGACGTCGCCGTCGAGGTCCCATTCGTAACCGGAACGGCGAGGTAGCTCGCCCTCGGCAAAGGCCACGATTGCACCGGACGAGGAAAACCTCTCCATCGGGTGCACGCTCGCCTGCCGCTTCGCTGACGACCCGCTCCCATGCAGGCTGAGCACGACGACAGACGGGGCGCCTGAGGGCTCTGCGAGGATGAAACGGCGTTCGCGACCCTGGACTTCGAGGGTCTGGGCGAGGAGCGTCACGCTGCGCTGCGATCTCCACAGCGGACTCGCCCCATGTCCCGAGGATATGCGATTCCTGATTGTACCCCCAAATTATTGGTTGCACAACTAGGGGACTAAATTCTTGGTCGTGCCACCAGGACGCGCCGGTCAAGCGCCGGCCGGACGGACCTTTATCGAGACCGCCAGGCGCAACCAGATCGTGGCGGCCGCGATCGACACCATCGCCGAGGTCGGCTACGGCCGGGCGTCCCTCGCACGGATCGCCGCTCAGGCCGGGATCAGCCCGGGTCTCATCAGCTACCACTTCGCCGGGAAGAACGACCTGATCGACCAGGTCATCCGTGACGTCCAAGCAGAGGGTCTCGCCTATATGCAACCGCGCATCCGCGCCGAGACCACCGGTCCAGGGATGGTGCGGGCATATATAGAGTCGAACCTCGCGTTCATACGGGACCACCGCAACCACATGGCCGCCATCCTCGACATTGCACGCAACGCCGTCACCCCCGACGGGCAGCGCCGCTTCCACCGCGACGGCGAGGCGACCCGGGCCGAGCGGCTACTCACCGAGTTGCTGGCCAAGTTCCAAGCTGCCGGGGAGCTACGCGCCGACTTCGATCCCAAGGTCATGGCGGTGACCATCGGAGCTGCCATCACCGCCATACCCCCGCGGCTTGTGGCCGACCCGAACCTCGACGTCGACAGCTACGCGGCCGAGATCGCCACCACGTTCGACCTCGCGACCCGCCTCGTCCAAGCCCACCACGACTGACCGGGGACGAGGCTGTCGCCCCGGCCGGCGCCGACCGTCTCCAGGGCTTGACTCGGTACTTAGGTACAGGGTTTACCCTGCAAGTATGCGAAGTTCGGAGGTGGCATCCCGGGCGGGGGTCAACGTCCAGACCCTCCGCTACTACGAACGACGTGGCATCCTCGCTGAGCCCAGACGCTCGGGCTCGGGGTACCGCTCCTACGACGACCAGGCGGTGCGCACCGTCCGCTTCATCAAGGGCGCCCAGCAGCTCGGCTTCTCCCTCGAAGAGATCAGCTCGCTCCTCGAGCTGGCGGTTGGAGGGCCGCGCAACTGCGGCACGGCCAAAAAGCTCGCCACCGAGAAGATCGGCGAGCTGGAAGCGAAGATCGCCCGCCTGTCAGCCATGCGCGGCTCCCTGCTCCAGCTGGTTGCCACCTGCGAGAGGGGCCCCGACAAGCGGGACTGCCCGCTCCTCGAAGCGATGGAAGGCGGCACCGACATCGTGGAAGGGGAGTGCCCATGACCGAGCCGCACACCGAGCCGCATGCCTGCAACGACGCCGCCTTTCTTTCGAGCGTGGACGGCATCGCCGCTTTCCCGCACCTCCTCCGGCTCCTGGCCCGGGGCGAGCCCGTCGACCTCGGCGAGCTGGTCGCGGTCGCGGGTGAGGCAGGCGCTGATCTCGGCCGCGTCGTGGCCGCCCAACCCGGGCCCGAGTGGGACAGCGACGGGCGTCTCGTCGGCTTCGGCCTTACCCAGATCCCGACCGGCTACCGCTTCTTGGTGGACGGGAAGACTCTCTACACCTGGTGCGCCAGCGACACGCTGTTCTTCACCGTCATCCTCGGTCGGCCCACCGTCGCCGAGTCCACCTGTCCGGCGACCGGCGAACCCATAAGAGCCGAGCTCACTCCCGAGGCCGTGCTCTCGGTCACGCCCGCGGGCGCCGTCGTCTCCGAGCTGCACCGCCAAGGCTTAGCCGGCAACCTCCGCTCCGACATCTGTGACCAAGGGCACTTCTTCGCCTCGACAGAAGCTGCAGCCGGCTGGTTGAGCGCCCATCCCGACGGGCAGGTGCGGAGGATCGCCGATGCGTTCGCAGAGTGCCGAGCCGCTTGCGAGCAGCTTGGCTGGCTCACCCGCTCCCCCCTCGAGCCGGTCCCGCATCAGGCGGCCGGGACCGCTTCGTAGGTGACAAAGGCGAGACCGTCCCCGATGCGGGTTGCCTTGAGGAGCCGGAACGCCTTCTTGCCTGAGGTCTCGCCGAAAAGACGCTCACCGGCACCGAGGACGACCGGGAAGATAACGAGACGGATCTCGTCGACGAGGTCGTGCTCGATGAGCGTGTGCACCAGCTTGTAGCTGGCATAGACGAGGATCTCGCCCCCGACCTGCCGCTTGAGCTTTGCGACTTCGCTCGCGACATCTCCTTTGATGACGGTCCCGTTTGGCCACTTCGTGTCGCTCAAGGTGCTCGACACGACGTATTTGGGCATGCTGTTCAGCTTGTCTGCCCACTCGCCTGTGCGGGAAAGCCACCGAGTGGCGAACCACTCGTCGCTTCGCCGGCCCAGCAGGAGCGCATCGGCGCTGAGGGTCTCAGCGGCCTCGACGTTGGCCCACTCCTCGAGGTCTTTTCCCCCGAACTGACCGAACCAGCCACCCAGGCGAGCGCCTTCTTGGCCGTCGGGGTCGGTGATGAACCCGTCCAGTGTCACGTTCGTGGTCACGACGATCTTTCCCATTGTTGTTCTCCTTTGCTTGGTGTGGTCACCTTCGAGGATGCAGACACCACGGCGCCGGGTAACTGGGCGCCCTCAGACCGCCCAGTTCGGGCCCCGGCCGGTGTCTACATACGCGATGGCAGTGCCACAGAGCCCGGGAAGGAGCGGCAACGATGACTACAGGCGATCTCATGGCCAGGGCGCGGGCGGGCGACCAACAAGCGTTCGGTCAACTGAGCGAGCCGTACCGGCGGGAGCTCCGGGTCCACTGCTACCGGATGCTCGGGTCGTTCCAGGACGCCGAGGACGCGCTCCAAGAGACGTTGCTCGCTGCCTGGCAGGGCCTTGGTGGCTTCGAGGAGCGAGCGTCGTTGCGGACCTGGCTGTACCGGATCGCCACCAATCGATGTCTCAACGCTCGCCGTTCAACCGGTCGACGTCACGCCAAGGAGTGGGATGTGCCTGGGGTTGAACCGCCGGAGCCGTCGCGGCTTGGCGAGGTCGCCTGGCTCGAACCGTACCCGGACCACCTCCTCGAAGGTGCCTTGGCTATGCCGGCAGGCCCGGAAGCCCGCTACGAGCAGACCGAGTCGATCTCCCTGGCTTTCGTGACAGCTCTCCAGGTCCTGCCGCCTCGCCAGGTCGCGGTGCTCGTACTGCGCGACGTGCTCGGCTTTCACGCCTCCGAAGTCGCCGAGATGCTGGGGTCAACGACCGAGTCGGTCACCAGTGCGCTCAAACGAGCGCGTGCGACGCTCGAACAGAAACTGCCACCTGGCGCCGGCCGTCCGCATCGTGTCGCGAACACCGTCGCCGAGGACGCGATCGTGGCCCGGTTTGTCGACGCGTACGAAGCTGCCGACCTCGATGCCGTCGTCGCGATGCTCACTGACGACGTGTTCATCTCCATGCCCCCCATGCCGTTCGAATACGAGGGCCGCAATGCCGCCTCTCGGTTCCTCGGAGCAATCCTCAGGTCCGGGCGACGGTTCCGCTTCGTAAGGACGCGAGCGAACGGCCAGCCGGCGCTCGGGGCTTACCTGCTCGGCCCCGACGGCATCAGCCACGGTGCCGGCCTGTTCGTCCTTAGCATCGCGGAAGATCGGATCTCTGCCATGACCCGCTTCGAGAACAGCGTTTTCCCGTTCTTCGGACTACCCCGGTCACTTCTTCCGGAATAATCACCAAGCGACGGTGACTGGACCGATGAGGTCGGCCGGGGTCCCCGATCCCACTTGCCGACCAGTCACCACCGCTACCCGGCCCACCAGGTCCGCCATCGTCTCCCGCTTGTCTACTTGTAGCGCGAGCCCCAAGCGGCCTCCTCGCCGGCAACGTCTTGGAGAAGGTTGCCGAGCGTGAGCTGGTACTCATAGGCGTGGTAGCCCCACCCCGGGCCGGTGCCGCCAAGGGCGCCTATCGTGTCGTCGTTCACGACGGGCCTGGTATGGCTCGTCCCCGCGAGGCTTGTTACTTGGAGCCAGGTGGCCCCGCCGCCCTGTTCACATTGGGCCGAATAGAGCCCGGGGTAGGTGACCCAGGGCGTGGTGACGTGCTCGGTGAGCCCGGGCTGGAACGCCGTGAGAAAGTAGGTAGCGAGGCCGGCGGTGCCGCCCCCAAGAGCGGCCGGGTTGACGCAGGCGACCTGCTGACCGGCCTTGGCCGCCTGGCCGGACTGGAGGCTCGCCCCTTGGCCGGGCCTGCCGAACACCGAGCGGGCGGGCGGCTCCGAGGGGTAAGACGAAAAGGCGATCGCGCACCCCGTCTCGGTGCCCGAGGTGCACAAGGGGACCTTCGTGAAGGTGGCGCCAACCGTCTTGCCCGAAGGGACTTGGAGGTTGCCGCCTACCAGGACCGCGACGAGGAGGCGGTCGAGGACCGACGGTTGGTGGTCGATTGCTGCCGATATGAGGCGGATGAGCACGGCCGAGCCCTGCGAGTCGCCGACCAGTACAACAGGCTTGTCGCCGGTACCGGCGAGGAACGAGTCCCAGGCCGGGAGCACGCTGTCGTAAGCGACCTTGAAGCTCGACGCCATGACCGCCTCGTCGCCGGCAAGGCCTTTCTCCACGGTTGGCCAAGTCTGGGAGCGGTATGCGGGCGCCCACACGTCACATACCCGAGAAAACGGGGCGGCCTGGTCGCTGGCCGAGGCGATGTCCAACTTGGTCACCGCTAAGCCTGCATTCGGCGTTTTGGCGACGCTGTCGGTCCCGTGGAGGTAAAAGCAGTCGAACTTCGGAGCCGTAGTAGAGGCGGGCCAGTTTGCCGGCTCCGGGGCGCCAGCCGTTGTAACAGCCGTGACGGCAAGGCTCGAAGTGCAGGGGTCGACCGCCTGTCCTGGCCGGCACACCCACACCGGGCCGGTCCCCTGGCTAACGGCCTGTCCCCGTACCTCGCTCGCTCCGGAGGGCGGGCTCGCCGACGACCAACCCACCTGAACAAGAGACAGGACAACGGCGCCCCGTAGAGCTTTTCCCAGAGCCCTGCCACGCGACCCGGCGCTGTTCGCAGCGCTCAACATCGTCACGGTTTTATTGATTGGCGGTCTTGGTTTGATGTCCCTGTCGAAGCTGGAGCCGGCCGGAACTTGCCGATCAGCAGAGCAGACAGGATGGCCCCTCCGAGCAAGGTCCCGGCGCCGACCCCGAAAGCCAGGTGGCTCCCTGCCAGTTGAGCCGCGCCCGTCGAGTGGCCGGTAGCGAGTAGCCCTGTGGCCCGGTCCGTCGCCACGGAGACCAAAACGGCGAGCCCCAGGGCCCCGCCGACCTGCTGAGCGGTGGTGATCGTCCCCGAAGCGAGCCCGGCGTCGTGCTCATCGGCCTCTGAGACGCCCGAGACGATGAGCGCGACAAGGGTCAACCCCATCCCAAGCGCCACCAAGGCCATCGCGGGGAACTCCTGCGAGAAGTAATGAGCATTGACCGACAGGCGGGTGAGCAACCCGAAACCTCCGGCGGCAATCGACATCCCGGTTACAAGGATTGGACGAGCGCCGACCCGCGGGACGAGTTTCGACGAAGCGCCGATCCCGACAAGGATCGCAAAGCCGAAGGGCAGCATCGCGAACCCCGTGCGCAGGGGCGACCAGTGCAGCACGAGTTGCATGTAGAGCGTGAGGAGGAAAAAGAACGCGTAGAGGGCCGAGGCCGTCAGGGCCATTAGCGCGCTGGCCGCGCTGCGGCGCCGTAGCGCGAAGAAGCCGAGCGGGACCAACGGGTTTTGGGCCCGTGCCTCGACGACAAGGAAGGTGCCGAGCAGAGTGGCCCCCCCAGCGAGGAGCCCTATGGTCGTTGCGGAGGACCAGCCGTCTCGACTGGCTTCGAGGAGTGCATAGACGAGTGCAGTGATGCCAGCGGTTGCCGTCGCTGCTCCTATGAGGTCGAACCCGCGATCGCGAGCCCTTTTGTCGGGCCGGAGGATCCGTGGGGCGACGATGATCACCGCGGCCGCCACGGGAAGGTTGACCCAGAAGATCCAACGCCATGAGGCAACGTCCACGATCACTCCGGACAGCACGGCGCCGACAACCCCGGCAAGACCGGCCAGTCCTCCCCATATGCCCAGTGCCTTGGCCCGTTCCTTGGGATCGGTGAAAAGGATGGCGATGATCGAGAGCGCCGCCGGCCCGGCCATCGCCTCGCCGATACCCTGCACGGCACGGGCCGCGATCAGCGTTCCCTGGTCCTGCGCCAAGCCGCTGGCCAGCGAGCCCGACGCGAAGGCAACCGCACCAGCCAGGAAGACACGACGCCTGCCGAAGAGGTCGGCCAGCCTTCCTCCGAGCAGGAGGAAGCCGCCGGCAACCAACAAGTAGGCGTCGACGACCCACGCCAGGTTGGCCTGGCTGAAGCCAAGATCACGCTTGATTGAAGGCAAAGCGATGTTCACGACCGTGGCGTCGAGCACCAACATGAACTGCAAGGTGGCCAGCACGACCAGG
>DATJMJ010000166.1:0-40636 GCA_035508795.1 Acidimicrobiales bacterium | reverse complement strand
CAAAGGGCCTGGATGTCCAGCGGGTCACGGTCCGTCAGTTTCGGAGCGTAAATCTCGTCTATGATCTGCGTGATCGCTCGGTCGCCGTGACCTAGAGTGCTCGTAAACCCCGTCCCCGTCGATCCATCATCGGCGCGAAGAATGACCCCCGGGAGGCCCCAGTTGGCCGTTGCATTAAAAGCATCGGTGACGAAGCGTGGTATCTCTGCTCGGATTATGAAGCTTTCGACGGAGACGATCCGCACGGCTTTCCTTTATGCGGGAGTGCTTTCTCTTATACGTTACAGTAGACGACGCCTCGAGCGGCGTCAAGCCGTGGGGAGAGAGCGCGTGAAAGGACTTTCGAGCGGTCCCGCCGTCCGCCTTCCAAGACAGCGTCCCGGAACTCCTTGCAGGTCCTTTTGGGCCTTGTTACGAAGGGTTCGGGGACCCCGTGCCCCGGTCCACCTGATAGCGTCAAGACCCCTGGGCTGGCGTGCCCCGGCTGATTTCAGCCCCCCGCGGCCGCTCGCAATCGCCACTCGTCGTGAGATGGACGCCGGGGGTCCCGAACGTTCCTACGCTCTACCTGCAAAGTCCCTCAACTACCCATCCGTGGTCTCGGGACGGCGGACGTGCCCCGCGATCGCCACATACCTATTACCGGGTCCTCTACGGGAGCCGAGTAGCCCGACTCATAGCCGTTGCCGGGCACCAACCCTTGAGGTGCCGATACTTGTTTAGTGCGTCGGGCTCCCGAAAAGCTGGACCACGACTACCCCGGCGATGGTCAAAGTCGTTCCACGCAGGCTTCCGCTGGAGAGCCGGTCCCTTATAAGGAACCACCCTAGGCCTGTTACGGGGGCGTCCCGACGCCCGCCCAGACGGCGTAGATTAAGCCGACCGGCAGTGTCTTGAGCGCTTGCGACATACAAATGCAAGCTCGTTCCGTACCCCAAAGCCACGACCACGCAGGGGAGTACTCGCGAGAGCCCCTGGGACGCCCGAAGGCCCAACGTGCCCCAGATCTCAAACCAAATGGCACCCAAAACCCAGAGCCATGCCTTCACTGTCGTTTCCCTTCGATGCCGAGGCCGCCCTTCGACCCTTATGGACCGCCGAAAGGTTCATAGGGCGGTTCGCCGGTTCGGCCGGACGTCTCCTCGCCATGGCCTTCCAGCTGACCACCAACGAACCTCTTCCGCTACTGTCTGTGGCCTTCTACGACGATGTTGGGCGACCCGGTCAGGCAGCCGCAAATGCTGGAACAGTCCTAGCCCTGGTCGAGCCTGCCGTTCCCACTAACATTCGCCTGAGCGGCGATGTATAGTAGCTTGCTAGTGACGGCGACTAGGCCACCTCGCAATTCGCTCAGTTCGGCCAGCAACGCTCTGCTGGTCCTCGAGTACCTCGTAGAGGTTGACGAGGCTGGCGTATCTGATATTTCCCGCCATTTGGGCGTCACGGTTGCGACAGCTCACCGTCTTGTCGCCACGCTCGTTGCCACGGGATTCGCCGAGCAGAACGCTGCTAACAGGAGGTACCGGCCGAGTCACAAGCTCGTTGTGCTTGCCCAGCGGAGCCGTCAGACCGTCGACGCTAGAGAGATGGCTCATGCCTGTCTTGCGAACCTCGCACAGGTGGTTCATGAGACTTGCAACCTTGCGATCCTCAGCAGCTCGACTGTTCTCTACACTGACAAGGTCACCTCCGATCAACCCTTCGGCATCGAAGCTCGCGTCGGATCGTGTTTGCCAGCGTACTGCACCGCCTTGGGCAAGGTGCTTCTCGCGGGTCTGCCAGACGAAGCTTTGGCAGACTATCTGTCCTACATGAAAGCCGCTAGAAAGCGGCGGGAGTTGCCCCCGCCGCCGGCCGACGCGTTGTTCAAGGCGGAAATCCGATCTGCCCGTGAAAAGGGTTACGCTATTGACGAGGGTGAGTACCTGCCGGATGTGTTTTGTGCAGCTGCGCCGATCTCTGGATCTGACGGTTCGGTAATTGCGGCAATGAGCATTGCAACGCCTCGGTCCCGTTTCCATGCCAAGAAGAGGACCTTTATCCAAGAAGTCTGCAACTCCGCTCAAGCTCTTTCCAAGGAATTTGTTGACCTCGGTCTTCCCCGGCAACCGCAGGAACTGGCGCCAGCGGGCATTTTTGCTCGCAACGCTTTGGATTGACGCTCCAGCGCGGGTTGTGCCTCCAAACCTTTTATCCCGCGATACCTCATCTGGCCACTAGGCCTACGGATAACTTTACCCCAGGACTTTCGGTGTCGGTTGGCCGCCATCGAGACGTGTCGCCGCTGCAACTGACCTACGCAATTCGCGCAGGCCACCCAGAAGCACTGCTGTATCGGCAGAGACGGCCACCAGTGATGCGCCCAAACCGAGCCAGCGCCCTCCGGCCTCGGGGTTTGAGGCGTAAACGCCGAATGCTCGCTCGGCAGCATGAGTTCTCGCGAGAGCTTCTGTCACCGCGGCGATTACTCTCGGATGATTACTGTCTCCATTAAGACCCATCGACGCCGATAGGTCAACGGGCCCCACGAAAACGACATCCAGCTCGGGCACCGTACAAATCGTTTCAAGCCGGTCCATAATGTTGGCGCCCTCGAGCATCACGATCAAGGCCACACGCTCGTCGATATCGCGTGTACTTGTACCATTGCCAAGATCGTAGTCGTTGCCGCGTGTATAAGGATTGAGACTTCGTTCACCCGGAGTTGCATACCGCCCGAACGAGACCACTCGTTCTGCATCCGCGCGTGAGCAGACGTGAGGCACCATCACGCCATCCACGCCTGCGTCCAAAGCCTGGCCGATTGCTGTAGCCGAGGCGTTTGCAACTCTTGCAATTGCGTAGATACTCGACCCTCGTGCTGCAGCCGCAAATGAAGCCAGTTCGCTTGGTGCAATTGGCCCGTGTTCTAGGTCGATAATAACCGCCGTAAAACCAGCAGCCGCAGCCAATTCAACAACCTCAAGCCTCGGCAACATTAGGAAAGTAGCGACAACTGAATCCCCGTTGCGCAAGGAGGCACGTAAGCTGGTTTTACGCATAGCGATCAGGCCTTCCAAGATAGTAAATGGTTTCGCCGACTGTCAAGTGACTTGCGAACCCCAAGCCAGGCCCACCCCGCCCCCGACGGCGTCGGTGATGTGGCGCTCGCACGCGAGGGCGACGATTTTGCCAGGCCCACTGGCGTGACTTCCGCTTGGAGGCTATACGCGGCCATTGGCCATTGCTCAGGACTAGCGGCGGAGGTCGATGCTCTGCCTGGACGGGCCTTCCGAGTCCGAGGGCACCCCATTCACCCCCGATGGGGAGTCTTTCGACCAAGTGCCTTGTGGAACCTGCCGTTGAGGACGGCGGATCCAACCTTGGGGCATTTGGAATTGTGGTGGCGGAGTCGGCGTCTTTTCAGAAAGTGCCCCCGGGCAATGTGCCGTTCGTGCTATCGATTCTGCCGCGTTGCCAACAGTGGGCCGGACAAGTAGGTCGCCAGCCAATATCGGTGTGCATCTGGGCGTACCGAGCCCACTCTGCGCCTTGGTCCAGGGCGGTCCACCCAATATGCTCTGCAACGGTGAGCGCCCAGCCCAGCTCAGCCGGGCGCGCCCGCCCAAGCGGGACGGCCCAAGTTTGGGCAGCGTTATTGACGGTCTACATCGTATGGGGCTCGAGTTACCTGGCGATCCGCCTGGCGGTCAACCCGGCCCACGGCGGCGCTGTCCCACCGTTCCTCCTGACAGGCATCCGTTACGTGGTGGCCGGCGTGGTCATGTTCGCTTTCACGGCCAGGCTCCCTTCACCTGACGGGCGGCCGGATCCGCTGGGGCCCCGGCAATGGGCATCCACGGCCGTCGTCGGGATAACCCTCTTGGTCGGCGGGGCCGGGCTCGTGTCCTTGGGCGAGCGCCACATCACCTCGGGCGCCGCCGCACTGGTCGTGGCGACCGTCCCCATTTGGGCTGCGGTACTGGCAGCGACGTTCGGCATAGAGAGGCTCGACCTTCGCACAGCGCTCGGCATCCTCACCGGCCTCGTCGGGGTCGGGGCCCTTGTAGCGGGCCAGGGCAGCGGCCGGGTAGAGCCGGCCGGCGTGGGTATCGTGCTCCTGAGCTCCTTGTCCTGGGCGGGGGGCTCGGTCTACAGCCGGGGCGCTCCCCTGCCGAGCCGAGCGTTGACTGCAACGGCGATGGAGATGATCTGCGGCGGTGCCGGGGCGCTCGTCACCAGTGCGGCCAGTGGAGAACTCGCCACCTTCCACCCGTCCAAGGTCGGCCTGTCCGCCTGGGCCGGGGTCGCGTACCTGACTTTTGCCGGGTCCCTGCTCGCCTATACGGCCTACATATGGCTCCTCGACCACGCCGCGATGTCGCTCGCTACGACATACGCCTACGTCAACCCGCTCATGGCTGTGCTGCTCGGGGCGGCCGCATTATCCGAGCCGCTCACCTGGCGCGCCGGCCTGTCGGCGGTGTTCATCCTGTCGGGAGTGGCGCTCATCATCACTCAGGCGGGCCGAAGTAGCGCAGGAAAGGCTGCGCTCCCGCCCGGCGCGAGCCGGGAAGAGCCGATCAGCCCGCGCTAGCGCTGGCGCTGGCACCGGCGCCGGCGTCGTCCGCCACCGCGGGCTCGGCCCCGGCCCGCACCCCAGGTTGGGCTGCGGGCCCGGCTCCGGCCCGCTCCTCGGCTGCAGCCACCCCGAGTTTGTCCCGGCGGTAAAAGTCAACCTGCTCAGGCGGGAGCGGGGTGTTGCCGAGGATGAGGTCGGCCGCTTTTTCTGCCGTCATCATGACGGGGGCGTAGATGTTGCCGTTGGTGATGTAGGGCATGACCGAGGCGTCGACAACCCGCAGGCCCTCGACGCCGTGCACCTTCATAGAGCCCGGGCCCACCACCGCATCTTGGCCCGTGCCCATCTTGCAAGTGCACGACGGGTGGAGCGCAGTCTCGCTCTCGCGAGCCACCCAAGCCAGGATCTGCTCGTCGCTCTCCACTTCCGGCCCCGGCGCGATCTCTCCCCCGTTGAACTCGTCCATCGCCGATTGGTTCAACAACCGCCGGGCAAACCGGACCGCCTCTACCCACTCGCGCCGGTCGCCCTCCGCCGAGAGGTAATTGAACCTGATCGAGGGGTGGGCCGCCGGGTCCGCCGAGCGGGCCTTCACCGAGCCGCGCGCGCCCGAGTACATCGGCCCGATATGGACCTGGTACCCGTGCCCGCCCACGGGCGCCGAGCCGTCGTAACGCACGGCGATCGGCAGGAAGTGGACCATGAGGTTGGGGTAGACGACGTCGTCGTTGCTCCTCGCAAAACCGCCCGCCTCGAAATGGTTGGTAGCTGCCGGGCCTTTTCGCCACAAGAGCCATTCGAGCGCGACAACAGGGCGGTTGCGCCACTTGAGGGCGGGGGCCACCGAGACGGGTCTCTTGCAGGCGTACTGGATGTAAACCTCCAGATGGTCCTGAAGATTTTCACCGACTCCCGGCACGTCGGCCACGGGGCGGATCCCGAGGGCGGAGATCTCCGAGGCATTGCCGACGCCGGAAAGCTGGAGCAACTGTGGTGAATTGATGGCGCCGCCGCAGCAGATGACTTCTCCCCCGAGCACCTGCTCTGCCCGCCCGCCTTTTACGTACTCGACGCCTGTGGCCCGGCCCTGAGCGAAAAGGACCTTGGTCACGAGCACGCGTGTCCTGACCTCGAGGTTGGGCCTGGCCTTGACCGGGTGAAGGTACGCGCGGGCTGCGCTCAGCCGCCTGCCCCGGTGGATATTGCGGTCGAAAGGTGCGAAGCCTTCTTGGCGGTAACCGTTTACGTCACTGGTGAGGGCGAGGCCGGCTTGACCAGCCGCCGCCAGAAAAGCCTCGAACAACGGGTTGGTTGCCGGGCCGCGTTCGAGGACCAACGGCCCGTCCACCCCACGGAACTCGTCCCCGCCCGCCAAGCAGGTCTCCATTTTCTTGAAATAGGGCAAGCAGTGTGCGTAGTCCCACTCCCCCATCCCCGGGTCGGATGCCCAGCGCTCGAAATCGAGCGGGTTGCCCCGCTGGAAGATCATCCCGTTGATCGAGCTCGAACCTCCGAGGACCTTGCCCCTGGCATGGTAGATGCGCCGCCCGTCGAGGAGCGGCTCGGGTTCGGATCTGTAACGCCAGTCGTAAAAGCGGTTGCCGATCGGGAAAGTGAGAGCGCCGGGTGCATGGATGAACGGGTCGAAGGCATAGTCCGGCCTGCCGGCTTCGAGTACGAGCACCCGGGCCGAGGCGTCGGCGCTCAACCTGTTGGCGAGGCAGCACCCGGCCGAGCCGCCTCCGACGATGATGAAGTCGTACGTCACAGTGATCGATGAAAAAATGGGCCGGCGCTGTTCAGAGCACCTGGTTGCCGTACATTTCCCCGAGAGGGTCGGCGATCAGCTCGAGCCTTGCTCCGTCGGGGTCGCGAAA
This sequence comes from Acidimicrobiales bacterium, assembly GCA_035508795.1. Classification (GTDB taxonomy): domain Bacteria; phylum Actinomycetota; class Acidimicrobiia; order Acidimicrobiales; family Palsa-688; genus DATJMJ01. The sequence continues at coordinate 34,198 of DATJMJ010000166.1, read as the reverse complement.
ATAGACCGAAACGCCGCTGTGGACCTCGTGTTCGATGCCGGCAGCCTTCAGGTTGGCGACCAGGCGTTGCCAGCGGCTCGGCTCGACACTGATGGCGATGTGGTGCAAACCTCCCAGCACTTCTGCGTACGGGCCGAGCTCGAGCCCGGGTAAGTCGAAGAAGGCGAGAAGGTTTTTATTTCCGATATCGAAGAAGAAATGGGAACTGCCGGGGTAATCGCGGTTCTCGACAAGTTCGGTGAGGGGGAACTCGAGCACCCCTTGGTAGAAAAGGACTGTCCGTTCGACGTCGCTGCAGATCAAGGCCGTGTGGTGCAGGCCCCGAGCAGATGACCCTGGACGGCCACCGGGCTGCCCCGAGGCCGCTGACAAGTAGCGTGCCCGCAGCTCCTGGCGACGCTCTGCCAGGGCCGGCAAGTCAAAATTGGCCACGGCTGTCCTCCCGTCTCCTCCCGCTTGCGTACCGACCCTCCAAGGCTAGGCTGCCGGGACGGTGATGGCGCGGGTGATGCCCAACCTGGAGCGGGGCCCGGCGCCCCGGACGTGGGGTGCCTCATGACTCGAGTTGGCATATCGATCGGCACTGCCTTTTCGACCGGCGGGCCCCAAGGGGCACGAGGCGGGCAACAGTTCGTGCTCTCCCAGGCGCGTGCCGCTGCCCGGGCAGGCCTCGCCCCCTTGACGCTCGGTGACCACCACTCCACCGGCCCGGGCGGTTATGTCCAGAACGTGCCGATGCTCGCGAGGATCCTGGCGGAGTGGCCGGACCGGCCTGTCGGCTGCTTGTTCCTGGTACCGCTCTGGCACCCGGTGCTCATGGCCGAACAGATAGGCACCCTCGCCTCGATGGCTTTTGGGCCCTTCATCGTCCAGGCGGGGCTCGGCGGAGGCGAGGAGCAGTTCCGCGCGATGGGAGCGGACATCGGGGAAAGGGCCGCCCGTTTCGAAGAGGGCGTCCGTGTGGCGCAAGCCCTGCTCAGCGGCGAGACGGTGTCAAGCGAACTGTACGGGCTCGAGGGGGCGAGGGTTGCGCCGTTGCCGCCCCAAGGCACCGAGTGGTGGCTCGGCGGCGGCGTAACCCGTGCAATAGACCGGGCCGCGCGCCTCGGGGACTGCTGGTACGCCAACGCCGACCTCACCCCAGAGACAGCGGCCGGCTTCATGGACATCTACCGCGAGGCTTGCCAGCGCTATGGGCGAGAGCCGTCGCGCGTCCCGATCCGCAAGGACGTGTTCATTTCTGAGGACCGGAACGAAGCCGAGAGGGTGGGGGACGCGCTGGTCGCAGCCGGGTACCGGGGGTTCGACCGGGAGGCCGTGGCGTACGGGGACCCCGACAGCGTCGCCGAGCAGCTCACTGTCTTCGCCGAGCTGGGGTTCACCGACATCGCCATCCGGACGATGGCACCGCTGCCGGCCGAGCTTGGCAGCGACGCTGCCGACCGCTCGGTCTTGCTGGCGGGTGAGGTGCAATCGCGCCTGGCAACGCGCTAGGCCGCGCCCGGCCGGGGCCTATGCCTCTTCCCGCTCGCGCTGCTCGCCGAACTCGCGGCGCAGCCGCTCTAGCTCGCTGCGGACCTCCGCCAACTCGGCCCGCAGTGCTGAAACCTGGGCCGACAGGTCCGACAGGTCCGACATGGCCGACAGGTCCGACATGGCCGACATGGCCGACATGGCGGACGAGCCCGAAGGGCCGGGCGCGCTGGGGCCGTGCCGTAGTGCTCCCACCTGCTCTGCGTGGCCCGTCGTAACGGAGCTCAAAGGCTCAACGTGGCCCGCAGCGGAGCTGGGGGTGCCAGATAGGAGCTCCACCCAGCGTTCCTCCTTCTGCCCTGGCCTGCGCGCCAACAACGCCACAACCGGTTCGGGCAGTTGGCTCAAAGTTCGGAGCTGGAGCTCGACGTCGGCAATGCCACTGAACTCGGACATCCGTTCGGTGCGCAACCGCAGCTCACCGGCAGTCTGGGGGCCGCGGAGCATCAAGACGCCAACCAGCGCCAGCTGGTCGGTGCCGATCGCCAGCTGCTCCCCGAGGAGCTGCTCGTAACGGGTGACGCTCCGGCCGTGGGAGGGGTAGACGAAGCGCACGAGGCCCGCCGCCTTGAGCGACGTCAGTGCACTGTCCACGGTCCGCTCGTCGAAATCGACCACGGGTTCCCTGTTGGAGGACTGGTTACAGGCAAGCAGGAGAGCGTTGAGCGTGAGGGGGTATTGCTGGGGGGTCGTCAGCTGCTTTTCGATCAGGCTCCCGACGACCCGTGCCTCTTCTTGGCTCAGCTGCACCGGGCGATCCTAACCTTGACCTGCCCGGTCACCTGTCGTGGCCCTACGGCCGGATTGTGGGCGAGGCGCGGCCCGCTCAGCTCTTCGACCGGTTGAGGCGCCGGAGCACCTCGAGCTCGCGGGCCGTAGGAGGCTCGGTGCTGGCAAGGTTGGCCGAGACGGCAAGGTCCCATCCAGTGGCGGCACGGGCTTGGTCGACCGTGACGCCCGGGTGCACATGGGTGAGCTCGAGCTCCTTGGTCTCGGGGTTGGGCTCGAGCAGGCCAAGGTCGGTGATCACGAGGCTCGGGCCGCCCCCTCGCATCCCGCAGCGCTCGCGGTCGCCCGGGCCCCGCAGGTAACCCACCGAGGTGACGAAGTCGAGTTGCTCGACAAAGGTCCGTAGCGACTGGCGGATGACGACTATGACTTCCTTGCACGATGCCGCAATCTCGGGCGCCCCACCGGCTCCGGGCAACCTCACGCGTGGGTGGTCGTAGGGGCCGATGACGGTGCTGTTCAGGTTGGCGTAACGGTCGACCTGAGCGGCCGAGAGGAAGCCGACGTCGATGCGCCCGGCCTGGAGCCAGTAATTGAATATCTCGGGGACCGGGACGACCGTGTCCGCCGTCAAGGCCAGTTCGGCGTCGCCGATGGACAAGGGCAGGTGCTCGGGCTTGGCGCCGATCGTCCCCGATTCGTAGATGAGCACCAGGTCCGGGGCGTGGCTTGCTCGGGCCAAGTTGGCCGCCGTGCTCGGTAGGCCTATTCCCACGAAGCAGACCGCGCCGTCTTTCAGGGCGCGCGAAGCTGCGATCGTCATCATCTCGTCGGAACTGAAGGCACCGCCCTCGCTGCCCGCAGAGCCGCCCGCCGGAGCCGTTCGCTTTACGAACGTTGTGTTCACCACGTGTACAGATGCTAGCGATGCTCGCGCTCGCGAGGAGGCATCGGGGACCGAGGCCGCTCCGGCGCAACTCCCGCCCAGGCCAGGCGATCTCGTCTGCCTCGGGCGAGTTATCCTTGCCGGGGTGCGGCAAACTGCGCTGGTCACCCGCGGCGTGGCGACGCCGTGAGCCTCCGCAACCCGAACTCCGCTGGAGCCGCTCGGCCAAGTAAAGGCACCGACCGGACTGCGGCGGGCCCCGATTTCATCCGTTCGTTGGCACGAGGGCTCGACGTAGTCAAGGCTTTCGGGGCCGAGCACCCCCGGATGACACTGAGCGAGGTGGCACGCCAGACGGGCCTTACCCGGGCAGCTGCGCGCAGGTTCCTCCTTACGCTGGCAGAGCTCGGCTATGTACGCACTGACGGGCGGGTGTTTTCCTTGCGGCCCAAGGTGCTCGAGCTCGGCTACGCCTACCTGGCCGGCTTCAACATGAACGAGGTGGCCGAGCCTCATCTCGAAGAGCTGGTCGCCCTCACCCACGAGTCGTCATCTGTGGCCGTGCTCGATGGGGCCGACATCGTCTACGTGCTGCGAGTACCGACAAAGCGGATCATGACCGCAGCAATTTCGGTAGGCACCCGCTTCCCGGCCTATGCCACCTCGATGGGCCGGGCCCTGCTCGCGCACCAACCGGCGGACCAGCTGGAGGCGTACCTCAACACGGGCCCTTTCCCCGCCCTCACCAAGCGGACGATCACCGACCCTGCACGTCTCCGCGAAATCCTGCGCACCGTCAAGGCGCAGGGTTACGCGGTCACGGACCAGGAGCTGGAAGAAGGGCTCCGCTCCGCCGCCGCCCCGCTGAGGGACGCTACCGGCACGGTCGTCGCCGCCATCAACCTGTCGACTCACGCGTCGCGGGTGAGCCTGGAAGACCTGCGGCGAAAACTGTTACCGCACCTCGTTGCCGCCGCCCGGGCGATAGAAACGGACCTTGCGGCACGTGAAGGCCGGCACAAAACCTAGGGCTCGTGCGACAAGGGCGCCGTGGACCAAGGGCGCTGTACGCCAAGGGCGCCGTGGGCCTCGAGCCGCAAGATCTCGAGCCGCTGCAGCGTGGACGCGCGTGACTCGTTGGCCGGACTGGTCAGACCTCAGCGCCGGCCGTGGTGGCCGGGGTTCCCGCTTCCCCAGCCACCTGCCCCGCCGCCTTGACCGTTACCGCCGCCGCCATTGCCATAACCGCCGCGATGGTGAGGCTTTGGCGGAGAACTTATGACCACGGACAACGCCTCCACCGTGGTCGTCCCGCTCTGCTCGGCTGTGACACTTACCTGGTCACCAGGTTGGACGCTCGGTGATGACACTCCTCGCTCACGGTAAGTAGTCGAGCCCGTCACGTCGACCGTCACGGTCGTGTCGTTGAGCACGGCGATCGTAGAACTTGTGCTCGTAAGGGTGAAACCAGTCGTCGCCGGTGCCGGCGTCGTCGCTACGGTCCCCTTCACCACTACCGACGGGATGCGGACCGATGTGGCGTCCACAGTCGTCGTCCCGGTCTGCAGAGCTGTTAGCACGACCTGCTCGCCGTCCAGGACGTCGGAATAGATCGGCGAAGTCACGCCGGGCTGGTGGAAAGTAGTCGTCGTAGGCGGAACATCCAGGTTGGCCGTCACCGATGTGTCATTGAGAAGAGGGATCGTCGAGCGTGTACCGGTCAAAACGATGCTGCCACCGGCAGAAGTGGGCGCCGTGTACACGATGCCCGTGACGACTGCCGCCGGTATTCGCACCGACGATGCGTCGATGGTGCCTGTCGCGCTCTCGTGACCTCTAACAACGACCTGGTCCCCCACGATGACGTTGCCGACGCCGGGCGAAGAAACTCCGGGCTGGCTGTACGTCGTCGACCCCGAAACGTCGATCGTCCATGTGGTGGTCCCGTGCAAAGGTGTAATCGTGAAACTTGTCGCGCTCAGCGTGGTACTAGCCGGAGCGGTGGCAACCGAGCCTGTGACAGAGACCGTCCGATGGTGGCCGTAAGCATTGCCGCCATTTCCCGGCCCACCGCCTCTCCCACCGAAATGGGGCGAGCCGCCATGGTGAGCCGTAGTCACCGGCGCGGCGTTGGCAATGGCCGTGCCGGCAAATGGGAGGACCGCCGCCAAGCAGGTTGCCAAGGCCAGGCACAAAACGGACCGGACAGCTTTACGCTCAGGCAACCTCCAGTGCTTTTCCGCCGGTCGTGCTTCATTTACCGCATGCACAGCATGCTCCGCCGCATTAGCTGACATGTCGCCTCCCTGTGGAATAGTGCACCCCTCGTACACGCGATGCACACGCGGTCCAACCGCGGTTACCCACATTTTGCCCATCAAACCTTGGGATGCCCTTAAGACAAGCTGAGAAAACCGTCATGATTGTGTGAAGGCCGGACTGTGGCGGCAAAATCCCCAGGCAAAGAGACCATTTTCGGCATGGGCGCCGAAGAGCAAGGCGCGTCGCCCGCAATCGCGAAGGTACCTACTGACTAGTTCTTTTGTAGACCACCCGCTCCGCTCGTCTTGCTCCGGCCCGGCCGTGGTCCGCGATCGCAAGCCGCGTACCCAGTAGCTTTGGGGCAAACGAGTGTTCCTGTCCCGGAAAGGCCAGTCGAGTTGCCGGTCCCCAAGCCCAGAGCCCTAGACCTTTTTGCGGGCGCCGGAGGGCTGTCACTGGGATTTCTAGAGCAGGGCTTCCGCGTCGTTGCCGCAGTCGAGTCCGACGCTGCTTCGGCGGCGACCTACCGGTCGCTCCACGCTCAGGCGGAGGCGGACGGGGCACACCCTGTCAAAGTGCACGAACAGGACATCTGCAGTGTCGACTTCGCCCAGTACAGAAGCGAGGTCGACGTGGTCATCGGTGGGCCGCCCTGCCAGCCTTGGAGCCTCGGCGGCCTGCGGCGCGGCCACGCCGACCCACGCGACGGCATCCCACAGTTCGGTCGCGCCCTCCACGAGGCGGCACCGCGAGCCTTCGTCATGGAAAATGTTGCCGGCTTGGCCCGAGGCGAGGTGCGGCCGGCGTTCGAAAGGATCTTGTCTGTACTTTGTGGCAGATTGCCCCTTTCGGTGCTGCTCGGCGACGAGGTGGCAAGAAATGCCACGCTTTCTTTCGAAGTTTCATGGAGGGTCCTCCAGGCTGCCGATTTCGGCGTGCCGCAAAACCGCCAACGGCTGTTCGTCGTAGGCACACCGGCCGGCATCGCTTTCGAGTGGCCCCGGCCCACGCACGGCCAAGGGCGGCGCATGCCCCATGTCGCGGCCGGCGAAGTCGTGAGCGCACTGCCGCGAGGAGAGCTCAACCCGAGCATCGTCACCTACGCCAACAACCCATCTCTCCGGCCGGGCCCGTACCACGGCCAGGTTTACAACGGAGGTGGACGCCCGATCGACCTGTCCAAACCAGCGCCCACGATGCTCGCCTCCATGGGAGGCAACAAGACGCCCTGGGTAGACACGGCCGGTGTTGTCCCCGAGTACCACGCCCATCTCATGAAGGGAGGTACGCCCCGGCGGGGCCGGGTGCCAGGCGCTCGGCGCATCACGGTGGCCGAGGCCGCAGCGCTGCAAAGCTTCCCGGGTTGGGCGTCTTTCGCCGGCACTCGTACGTCCCAGTACCGCCAGGTCGGCAATGCCGTCCCGCCCCTGCTCGCACGTGCGGTGGCCAAACAGCTGGCGCGGGTGCTCGCAGCCGTCGAGGTCATGGGACCTTCGCCCTCTGTTGTGCCGGCGACAAATCACCGAGATGGCTTACGTGACGCTTCAAGAACGGCTCTACATGGTGCGAAAGCGACTTGAGGCCCTTGTGGCGCAATCAGCCCGAGGTGCTCTCGACGAGAGGTCGCGGCACGAGCTGCTCGCCTTGTGCGAGCTCGAACAGCGGCTCTTGCGGTCTTAACCCGCCTCTGGAGCCGCCCGCTCAGGCGGGACAGATATGTTGCCGGTGTGGCTCTCTGGTCTTTCACTGCGGACCGGGACCGGGCACCGATGACGAGGCCCCAAAGAGGTGGGCGTCCCCGGAGCCGCCAGGGCCGGCGAGCCTGCCACCCAGGACGGGTTGGCGCCTGCATGTTGCTTGTTGCGGCTGCTCTCCCGGTCGCTCGACTGGTCGCGTCCACTGACAGCCTCCCGGCGGCCGGTGCGGGGACAGCCCCGTCCTGGAGAGCCGTCCAAGTAGCGGGTGAAGGCGCGGTCCCCGGTTTTCTCGACGGCGTCACGTGCACATCGCCAGCCAGCTGCATCGCGGTCGGTAACGAGGTCATGGCGAACGGTTCTACGCGTGCTCTCGTGGAAACGACGACGGCCACCGGCTGGAAAAAGGCCACCCTGGCGCTCCCTGGTCCTGCCCAAGCAGCAGCTCTGTTCAAAGTGGCTTGCCCGGTGGCCGGCAACTGCGTCGCCGTCGGCTATTGGTCCTCGTCGGCGACCGGCGGTCCTCTCGTCGAGACGCTGTCGGCAGGGAAATGGTCTGTTGTGGCGGCCCCGCCGGTCCCGGCCGGTGCCGTGGGCGCCTTCCTCGTCGATGTCGCCTGCCCGGCGGCCGGCAACTGCGTTGCAGTGGGCGACACCTACGCAAACAGCGCCGAGTCGGGTGACAGGCCGTGGGCGGCGAGCCTCGTCAACGGCAAGTGGGTAACCGCGCCCGCTCCCCTTTTCGCCAACCTGCCTGGCTTTCTGAGCGGAATTAGTTGCCCGGTCGCCGGTGAGTGCGTGGCCGTCGGTGTTGAGTTCATGGCGACCGGCACCAAGACACTGGTCGCGTCGCTCCGTGGCGGCCAGTGGTCACTTTGGCCCAGCCCCGGGTCCGGCCCTGCCTACGCAGAAGGCCTGACGTCGGTCGCATGCCAGGCTCCCATGTCGTGCGTCGCTGCGGGCGAACTGGGCGGCCCGGCTCCCACGATCCTCACAACCAGAGCGGGGCAATGGGCTGCGGTCTCGGGCCTGCCTCCCGATCCGGCTGGCAAATCCGCCGGGCTCTGGGGCTTGTGGTGCAAGGCCGCGAGGTGCGTGGGGGTGGGCGCCTTGTCCAGCGTGTCGGACGCTGCGGTCAACAACACCGACGCCGGCGCCATCGTGGACCCTCAAGGGGCGCTGATCGAACAGGGGGCTTCCGGGCACTGGTCGCCCGCCACCCTGCCGAGCGGGCTCCCGGCGGACAGCGGCCTGGAAGACGTGACATGCACGGCCCAGTCGTGCGTGGCCGTAGGCATGACAGGGCAAGCGGTCGCGAGCGGGACATCGACGGCGCACACTTTGCTACTCGAAACCGCCCTCACGGGCGGGGCTAACTAAGCCGCCTCAGCAATCGGCGACCATTTGGGCGAAGTCAGGAGCTAGCTCGCCGTAGGAGGTCCCTACATAGACGTACCCGAGGTTGCGCTTCAACAGCGCGCCGCACGCCGTGAGCAGTTGGGGGACCGTAGCGTCGCTCGAACCGTCCCCGCCATGGACGAGCGCCGCGAAATCTCTTGCCGGGTAATGGGATTCCCATTTGGCTGGCACCCAGGACGTGTAGGGGTTCTGGCCCGGGGTGTCGTAAGAGCCTTCAAATGTCACGACGATGTTGGCGTCCTCGGCGGTTGTGGAGCCGAACATCCAGCCTGACCGAGGGTTTGCACCGAAGTTCAGTACGACCTCGTTGTGCTTGGCGCCATTGCCTTGGTACGTGTGCACGTAGGAGTCGAGCGCCTCGTAGAAGGCCACGTTGCTCGCGCCGGTACCCGGGACTGCATCTGAGGCGCCGTCGAAGAAGATGCCCCCGATAAGGCCGGGGTAGAAGGAATACCAGTCCCTCACCTGCGCTTCGATACCAGGGACGCTCGCCATGCCGCCATGGCCGTAGTCGGTCCAGACGTAGCCGAGGACAGACGCCTTGTGGTAGCCGGCGCAGCTGCGGAGCACTCCTGCCCAGGCCTTTACGGGCGCCATGCCAGGGCCTTCGCTCGGGCCGATGTCCGCCACGAGGTACGACCCGCCGTGGGCGCCGGTCACCTCGGAGCACGCGGTAGCCCAATCGGCGGCATTGGCGCCGGTGTAGAGCGGCACGAGCTGGTCGGGCGCAGGCTTCCCCCGCTGTCCCAGCGACGACACGAGGCCAAAGGCCACCACAAGCAGCGCAGCGCCGATCGCGAGAGCCGCCACAACGAGACCCTTGCGAGATCGCCTTGCCCCCGCTCGATAGACATTGCGCCCCACAGTCGGAGGTTACGGAGCAACCCGGGGCCAGCCAACCCGCGAGTGCGGTCTCGCGCGATGGGGCTGTCGCGCCAAGAAGACCGCTCGCACGCTCTGAGTGGGGCCCGCCACGCAAAGCATCAAAGGGCGTTCGCCCCTGGCTCCAGGAAAGAATGCACCGAGAGCCATGACCCAAGACACGACCAACGACGCCGTCACTTTCGGCGGTCCGACCCTGGCCCGTTGGCGGAACGCAGTCATGGCAGCCTTCGGGCTCGGTGGCATCACCGTGGCCGCGTGGGGGCCCCGGCTGCCGACGGTGAAAGCGGAGCTTGGCCTCGGCACCACCACTATCGGGCTCCTCCTCGCCGGCGTGACCGTCGGGGCTATTGCAGGCCTTGTCGCCTCGACAGCTGTCCTCCACCGGCTCGGGAGCAGAGGTGGCGTAACCGCAGCGCTCCTTTCGGTCGGAGGGGCGCTGGCAGTCATGGGAGCAGCCATATCGCTGAGGTCGCTCCCCCTCCTCAGCGCAGGCTTCGTCGTCGTGGGCTTTGGAGTCGGCACGATGGACGTGCTCATAAACGTCGAGGCGACGGCGATCGAGCGGTCCGCCCGCCGCACCTTGATGCCTCGTATGCACGGCGCCTGGTCGGTGGGGGCAGCCGTCGGTTCAGGGATCGGCGCGGGCTGCGCGGCTCTAGGGGTCACACCGGCCATGCAGTTCGTCGGGGAAGGCGTCCTCATAGCGGCGGTAGCCCTCGTGATGGCGCCCGCGATCCCTCCCGGCGACCGTGCTCCCGTCCCCGACGAGCACGCCTCGCGGGCCCGTCTGGCGAAGGTCCGTCACTGGCTGCGCGGCTGGCTCGACTGGCGGCTGCTGCTGATCGGGGTCGTTATGTTCGGCGTCGAGATCGGCGAGGGATCGGCCAACAACTGGCTGACGCTCGCGGTCAAGGACGACCACGGCCAGCCCGCCGCCGTCGCCGCCCTGTTTTTCACGGCTTTCGCTACCACCGAAGCTCTGGCTCGCATCTTCGGCGGCCCGGTCGTCGACCGGCTCGGGCGTGTCCGGGCGATCCGTTGCACGACGGCGCTCGGCGTGGCGGGCATGGTGCTCTTTATCCTCGGCGGGGACACCTGGGCTGTCCTGGCCGGTGTGGTCCTTTGGGCGGTCGGGGTCTCCATGGGCTTCCCACTTGGCATGTCGGCCGCGGCGGAGAGCGGGCCCGACCCCGTCGGGCGCGTCAGCGTGGTCGCCTCCCTTGGCTATTTCGCCAACCTTGCGGGGCCACCGGCCATCGGTTCGCTCGCCGGGGCGGCAGGCCTCCTCAACGCGCTCTGGCTGATCGCCGCGCTCTTCCTCGCAGCCTTTGCGGTCGCCGGTTCACTTGCGCAGCGGCGCAGCCCCGCTTGACCCTCTCGGGGCGTCGGTCCCTCGACCACCTGTGCCGCTACTGTTGGCCATGAGATCTTCGGCGGAGGTGCTCACCGATGAAAGGCGCGGTTGACCGGGGGCACCGGGCACGGAGGGTGACCATGCTCGTGTCCACCCTGCTGGCCTGCTGCCTCCCACCCGGCGTAGCAGCCAATGGGGTGGCTAATGCAGCACCACGCTTGCCGGCCACGACCGCGAGCAAGCCTGGCGTGCCTGGAGTCAGGCAAATCCCCGTCGGGGTGGGGTCGCCACCGCTGAAGGGCACGCTCGCCCTCCCGAAGGGCAAGGGCCCGTTCCCCGCCGTCGTGCTCGTGTCCGGGTCGGGGCCGAACGACCAGGACGAGGACATCGGGCCCAACCACCCGTTCTTGGACATCGCATTGGGCCTCGCGGCCCGTGGCATCGCGAGCTTGCGTTACGACAAGCGCACCTTCGACTACCCCAAGAGCGTCGACCCGAGGACGTTCACACCTACCGAGGAGTACGTGCCTGACGCCCTGGCAGCGATCCGCCTGCTACAGCACCAGCCGTCGGTAAACCCTCGCCTGATCTTCGTGCTCGGGCACTCCCAGGGCGGCACTTATGCGCCTCTGATCGCCAAGGATGCGCCCGAGGTGGCGGGGGTCATCCTCCTTGCGGCATCTACCGAAACCCTCGCACACGCGATCCTTCGACAGGAGCGTTACCTCGCCACCCTTCCGGGCACGATCGGGGCACAAGCCAAGGCTCAGTTGCCTTACGTCGCCCAGATAGCGGCTCAGATCGGCAGCGTCACCGAGCTCGAAAAGGACAGCCCCGGGACGGTCCTTCTCGGAGGGGTCGGGCCGGCGTACTACCTGAGCTCCCTTCGCTACAACGAGGTCGCCACGGCGGCTTCCCTCAGGCAACCCCTGCTCTTGCTTCAAGGGGACCGTGACTACCAGGTGACGGTGGCGGACGACCTCGATGTCTGGATCCACGGCCTGAAAGGCCGAAAAGACGTGACCGTAGTGCAGTTCCCCTATGCCGACCATCTCTTCCTCGACGGCACCGGGCCTCCCACACCGCTCGAGTACGAAAAGGCGGGCCACGTCGACCCCAAGGTGATAAGCACGATCGCGACCTGGGTGAAGCAGGTCGCCGAGGCACCCGCACGCGCTACGTGAGCGCCGATTCGCCCGAGCACAACCCGCCAACCGCCCCTATGCGGACGAGTGGCGGTCCAAAAAGTTGTAGACATCGGTCATTTCGACGCCCATGTGAGGGTTGAAAACGACGGTCCCCGCCGGCATGCCGTGCATGAAGTGGCTATGGTCCCGCGCCGACGGCCAAACGGCGTCGCCCCATTGCCTGGTCGATTCGGCACTGGCACGGCGGCAGCACGACGGGTCGGGGCACCTGGACACGGCGCGCCGTGCGGTCTGTGACCCACGGAACCAATGAGCAGAGGTCTCCCGAGTCCCGACCGTGACGGCGTCGCCCTCGTTGCGGTCGAGGTCGACGTGGGTGGCGCACCAGAACGTGCCCGCAGCCGTCTCGGTGTACTGATAGTGCATCGCGTACGAGTCCTCAGCCTCGAACGCCTGGCGTGAGCTCCACCGGCGGCAAAGGCGCTCACCTTCTATGCAACCCTCGGCATTGGTGGGCAAAGGGACACCGTCGTTTTCGTAGGCCTTCCAGAGGATTCCCTCCGGATCAGACCGCTGGAAGTGGACGCGGATCCCGAAGTGGCGCGTGACGAGGTTTGTCAGCCTGTGCGCCGCCATTTCGTAAGAGATGTAAAACATCTCGCTTAGATCCTCGGCCGAAATGTCTTCGCGTGCCTTCGCGTCAGCGAGGACCTTCACAGCTGAGCCCTCGGGCGATAGCAGTGCGCCGGCAAAGTAGTTCGTTTCGACGCGCTGGCGAACGTAGCTGCCGAAGTCCGCTGCCGTGCCATGCCCGAGCGCAAAATGGCCGAGAGTTTGGGCCAATACCGAGCGCGACGGCCGCATGCCGCCCGCAGCGTTGCGCTGTGGCACGTAGATGACCCGATGGCGGACGTCGCTGATCGAGCGTGTCGAAGGCGGCAGGTCCTGGACGCGTGCGACCTCGAAGCCGAAGTACTTGGACACTTCGGTCAGGTTCCGTTCGGAGACAGCGCCCGCGCCGCTGTAACCGGCGGCGGCAAGGGCGCGCGAAGCGACCTGTTCGATTTCCTCGAAGTAGTTGTCCCGGCTGCGCATCTCCTCCCTTACCGCAGCGTTGGCAGCGCGTGCCGCAAGCAGGGCCGGAGCGCTAGAAACGTCGGGGACCTCCCGCCGGCCCCCTGAGGACAACTCGCGCACCTTGTCGAACAGTGCCACGAGGTGCTCGAGCGCAGTGGTATCGAGGCGCGCGCCCGGCCTCAGGTAAGGCAAGCGCAGCGCCAGGTAGAGGGGGTCCTGCTGGAAGTGGCTCAGCTGCACCTCGAGCTCTGCCCTCCGGTTGGGGGCGCCCGGTGCGAGCAGCTCCCCCGGCGTGCACCCAAGCGCACCGGCGAGCTGGTTGACCGTCGACAGGCGGGGTTCGCGATGGCCGTTTTCCAGCTGGGACAGGTAGGACGACGGCCGGCCCACTGCCCTGCTCAGCGCCTCGAGGGTCATACCGGACTGGCGGCGCATGTGGCGCAGGCGACTGCCGAAGACAAGCGGGTCGAGGGGCTCGGGCGAACTCACCAGATAAGAAGTTTGCCAAATTTTTCATTTAAACGCAAGATCGTCCACTTTTTGTGAGAAAGGTTGGCGAAACTTCGCCTTAATGTTCGTCATGCCAAAAAGGTCCCCCCTTAGCATCACCCCCCACCCGGACGCGAGCACCGTCCTCACGCCTGCGGCCGCCGGCTTCGTCGCAGCGCTCCAGGACGCCTTCGGTGCCCGGCGCGAGGAGATGCTCACCACCCGCCGGGAGCGCCAGGCCCAGTTCGACAAGGGAGAGCGCCCGGACTTCCTGGCGGCGACCGCTGACGTACGCCACGGCTTTTGGTTGGTGCCCGAAGCCCCCAAGGCGCTGTCCGACCGGCGCGTAGAGATCACCGGCCCCGTCGAGCGCAAGATGATGGTCAACGCCCTCAACTCGGGTGCCAACGTCTTCATGGCCGATTTCGAGGACGCAAACTCCCCCACCTGGGACAACGTCGTCAAGGGCCAGGTCAACCTCCGCGACGCCGTCCGCGAGACCATCGAGGTCGTCACCCCCGAAAAGACCTACCGGCTCTGCGAGGCGCCCGCGACGCTGGTGGTCAGGCCGCGAGGGTGGCACCTTCCCGAAAAACACGTGCTCCTCGACGGCAAGCCCATATCCGCAAGCCTGTTCGATTTCGGCCTGTACATGTTCCATAACGGCCGCGAGACGCTTTCACGCGGGTACGGCCCCTATTTCTACTTGCCGAAGCTCGAAAGCCATCTCGAGGCTCGCCTCTGGAACGACGTCATGTGGGCGGCCGAGGATGCCTTGGGGCTCGACCGCGGCTCCGTCCGGGCGACCGTGCTGATCGAGACCATCACGGCGGCCTTCGAGATGGACGAGATCCTCTACGAACTAAAGGACCACGCCTGTGGCCTCAACGCCGGCCGGTGGGATTACATCTTCAGCGTCGCCAAGCGCTTCGGGGACGACCCCGGCTTCGTACTGCCCGACAGGGCGTCGGTGACGATGACGACCCCCTTTATGAGGGCCTACACCGAGCTCCTGGTGAAGACGTGCCACCGGCGGGGCGCTCATGCGATCGGCGGGATGGCTGCGTTCATCCCGAACCGGCGTAAGCCCGCGGTTACGGAGCGAGCACTTGCCAAGGTCGCCGAAGACAAGCGACGGGAGGCAGCCGACGGCTTCGACGGGACGTGGGTCGCCCACCCGGACCTGGTCCCGACTGCGTTCGCCGAGTTTGACGCCCTGTTGGGCGACCGACCCAACCAGCTCGAGCGCCAACGGCCCGATGTCCACGTCGGCCCAGCCCGCCTGCTGAGCGTCCGCTGCCCGCCCGGAGGGGTCACTCCCGAGGGTCTGCGGACAAACGTCTCGGTCGGGTTGCGCTACCTCGCATCGTGGCTTTCGGGGACCGGCGCGGCGGCCATCGACGACCTCATGGAAGACGCCGCCACAGCGGAGATCAGCCGGGCGCAGGTCTGGCAGTGGGTGCACCACCAGGTGGCACTCGCCGGGCCTGAGCGCACAGTCGTCACCAAGGAGCTGGTGCAGGCGCTGTTGGGGTCGACCGTTGCCGGACTGGTGGCCTCGGGGGGGTACGACCCAGTGCTGCTCGCCAAGGCGCGGGCCGTCTTCGAGCGGGTGGCCCTTTCCGACGACTTCCCTCCCTTCCTTACCATCCCCGCCTACGAGCTGCTCGATTGACCCCCGCACCCGAACGGCGCGCCGGAGTACCGCCACGAAGCGACATCAGCCCGAAAAGACACCCACCCGAAAAGGAACGTTCCCAAATGACGACTCTCAAGGGCTCCCTCAACCGGGGGTACCTCAACGGCCCTAATGGCAAGGCCCATCCGGAACATCCCGTGCCAACCTCTTATGACGCTGCTGTCGCAGAAATAGCCGACGATTGGGCCACTAACCCGCGTTGGTCGGGCGTCAAACGGGACTACACGGCGGACGACGTCGTACGGTTACGGGGATCGCTCCAAGTCGAATGCACGCTGGCACGCCTCGGCGCACAAAGGCTCTGGTCGCTGTTGCGGACCGAGGAGTTCGTCAGCGCTCTCGGCGCCCTCACGGGGTCGCAAGCCGTCGGGATGGTCAGGGCCGGCCTGAAGGCCCTCTACATATCGGGTTGGCAAGTCGCCGCCGACGCGAACCTCTCCGAAAATGTCTACCCCGACCAAAGCCTTTACGCCGCGAACAGTGTCCCCGCCCTCGTCCGGCGCGTCAACAACGCGCTGCGCCGTGCAGACCAGGTCGAGTGGGCAGAAAGAGCCCAGCATCCCACCGCCCCGCTCGGGCTCCCGCACAGGTACTGGATGGCACCGATAGTGGCCGATGCTGAGGCCGGTTTCGGTGGGGCTCTCAACGCCTTCGAGCTGATGAAGGCGATGGTGGAGGCAGGTGCCGCCGGCGTCCACTTCGAGGACCAGCTTTCGTCTGAGAAAAAGTGCGGCCACATGGGCGGCAAAGTACTCGTCCCGACGTCGCAGCACGTCCGCACGCTCAACGCTGCCCGTCTCGCCGCCGACGTATGCGGCGTCCCGGTGCTGGTTATCGCGCGCACCGATTCGCTCGGAGCCCACCTCCTCACGAGCGACGTGGACGAGCGGGACTGGGAGTTCTGCACCGGCGAACGGTCCCCCGAGGGGTTCTTCTACCAACGCCCCGGGATGGACGTCGCAGTGGCACGCGCATTGGCGTACGCGCCTTACTCGGACCTCATCTGGTGTGAGACCTCGACGCCGGATCTCGAACAGGCGCGGGAGTTTGCCGAGCAGGTGAAGGGCAAGTTCCCGGAGAAAATGCTCGCCTACAACTGCTCTCCCTCCTTCAACTGGAGGAAGAACCTCGACGACCTGACGATCTCCAGGTTCCAAAAAGAACTTGGCGCCATGGGTTACACGTTCCAGTTCGTGACGCTCGCTGGATGGCATGCCGTCAACGAGTCGATGTTCCGCCTTGCGCTCGGGTACGCCCGCCGAGGGATGAGCGCCTATGTCGAGCTCCAGCAAAGGGAGTTCGACCTCGAGCAGGACGGTTACACCGCCACGCGCCATCAACGAGAGGTCGGCGCCGGTTACTTCGACGACGTCATGACTGCTCTGGCCGGCGGGCGTGCTTCGACGCTCGCACTTGCCGGGTCGACCGAAGAAACTCAGTTCAACGCCATCCCTCTCGATCTCTGAAACCCCCGCCGCGCGCCAAGGAGGCATCCCGATGACAACGCCCTACCCCCTCACCGCCAACCAAGACGTCCTCGCCTGGGTGGGCCAGTGGGCCCGGATCTGCCGGCCCGAGCGCGTCCTTTGGTGCGATGGCTCGGGTTCGGAGTACGAACAACTTTGCGAACAGCTCGTCAGGTCCGGCACTTTCGTCCCGCTTTCGGAAGACAAGCGGCCGCAAAGCTTTTGGTCGAGGTCCGACCCGAGCGACGTGGCGAGGGTGGAGGACCGCACCTTCATCTGTTCACAGCGTTCCGAGGACGCAGGGCCCACCAACAACTGGGTCGCTCCGGACGAAATGAAGGCCAACCTCTTAGGGCTCTTCGCCGGCAGTATGAAGGGCCGCGACATGTACGTAGTGCCTTTCTCGATGGGCCCGCTCGGCTCGCACATCTCGCGCATAGGGGCCCAACTGACCGACTCGGCCTATGTCGCCGCCGGCATGGCCGTGATGACCCACATGGGCAAGGCCGCTTTGGACGTCCTCGGCGACAAAGGGCCCTTCGTCCGGTGCGTCCATTCCGTGGGCGCCCCCCTGCGCCCCGGTGCCAGAGACACTTCCTGGCCATGCAATCCCGGCAACAAGTACATCGCCCACTTCCCCGAAACCCGCGAGATCTGGTCCTACGGGTCGGGGTACGGGGGCAATGCCCTCCTCGGCAAAAAGTGCTTCGCATTGCGGGTTGCCTCTGTCATGGCGCGTGACGAAGGCTGGCTCGCCGAGCACATGCTCATACTGAAAGTGACGAGCCCCGAGGGCCGATCCAAGTACATGTGCGCCGCATTCCCCTCTTCGTGCGGCAAGACCAACCTCGCGATGCTGGTCCCGAGCGACCCCGGCTGGAAGTTCGAGACGATCGGCGACGACATCGCCTGGATGAAGTTCGGCCGCGACGGGAGGCTCTGGGCTGTCAACCCCGAAGCCGGTTTTTTCGGTGTGGCGCCGGGGACGAGCGTCCGCACCAATCCCAACGCAATGGTGATGCTTTCCCGGGGGACGGTCTTCACGAACACCGCTCTCACCGACGACGGGGACGTCTGGTGGGAGGGGATGACCGATCGTTCACCGGAGCACCTGACAGACTGGCGAGGCGAGCCGTGGTCGCCAGGCTGCGGGCGCCCCGCGGCCCATCCCAACGCCCGCTTCACAGTCCCCGTCGCCCGCTGCCCCGTGGCCGCACCCGAATGGGACGACCCGGCGGGCGTCCCTGTATCGGCCATCCTTTTTGGCGGGCGGCGCTCCGACATGGTGCCGCTCGTGACCGAGTCGCGCAGTTGGGCGCACGGTGTCTTTATGGGCTCGGTCCTCGCCTCCGAGACAACGGCAGCCCAGTCGGGGGAGGTCGGAAGGCTGCGCCGCGACCCGTTCGCCATGCTGCCGTTCTGCGGCTACAACATGGCGGATTATTTCCGCCACTGGCTGGAGGTCGGCGAGCAAGCCTCCCCGGAGGCGCTGCCACGCATGTACTGCGTCAACTGGTTCCGCAAGGGCAGCGACGGGAAGTTCCTCTGGCCGGGCTTCGGGGACAACAGCCGGGTCCTTCGTTGGGTGTTCGAACGGTGCGACGGCGCGGCCAAGGCAGAGGACACCCCGGTCGGTCTCGTCCCGACCTCGCTCGATACCCTCGGCATCAACGTCGACCTGGCGCAACTGCTCGAGATCGACCGCGAGAAGTGGCTGGCCGAGGCGGACAGCATCGAGGAGTATTACGGCCTTTTCGGGGACCGCCTGCCCGCGGCGCTGGCGGCCGAGCTCGCAGGCTTGCGGCGGCGATTGGGCTGAGCGCCGCCGGTTTCCGAGCTACGGCGTTGCGGCGGGGCAGCCGACCTGTCCCGCTTCGATGCTGGCGATGCGGGGCTGCGGGCCGTCCCGGTTGACCTCGGCGCTCAGGTAACCCTCGAGCCTGCCGTCAGGGGTCTTGGCAAACCAAGCTCCCCCTTGGGCGGCCGAGGTCGTAAGAGCGGCGCCGTAGAGCCGCCGCGCCTCCGCCAAGGTGTCCCCGATGCGCAACCCCTTGGCAGTGGCCACGTCCGCCTCAGCGAGCTTTTCCCCGTTGGCCGCGAGCGTGCTGTAGCCGACGAAACGGTCCCGGTCGAAATAAGCGGTCAGTACGGGCCACTGCAACGCGCGGTCAACTGTGCAGTTGCCTGCCAAGTCGACCGGCCTCGCCTTGGCGGGAGAAAGAGCCCTGTCGAGATCGGCCGCCGCAACCTCGTCGCTCTGGCCGAACCGTGCCGCACCGACCCCGTCGCCCAACAGGACCACCGCCTTGCCGGCCGTCGCCGGTAGCGGAGCCGCGCCCGCAAGCGTGCCCTCGGCCGAGCGCCCGGGCAAGCCGGCACCCATGGACTGTGGCCAAACGAATACGTGGGAAAGGGCCCATCGCTGGCCCTCGTCAGTCGTTACGTACAACGATGCCCGTCCGGGATGACCCTGTTTGCCCATGCTGGCGGTGAAAAGAGACAGCGCGTCGGCGCCGTTTGCGGCCGAGGTCGCCAGCCAACCCTGCGTGGGCAAGGGAGAAAGGGCGGCCTTTGCCCCGCCCGGGAAATAGTCCTGGGACCACGACAAACCGGCATCGGCGGTATTCGCGAACGCGACGCCGCCCAGGTCCTCGTTGTAGGTGGTGAGCCAGAGACCGGCGAGACCTCCCCCTGGTGCCGCAGAAAAAGCCCTAGGCAAAAGGCCCGCGAACCCCGGCCCGGCTTGTACCGGGCCTCCGGCGGCGCTGGCCACGTCGGGCCTCGGCACCTTCAGGTAAGAACTGGACCGGAGCACGTCCTGCCACGAGGCCCCGAGGTCGTCGGTGTAGAGCATGTCGAAGGTGAGCGGCGGCCCTTGCATGTTGCCGGGCCCCGCCGCCTGGGACGACATAACCCAGGCAGCGTCCCCACGGCACGCCCCAACCTCGAGCCCTGTCCCAGGGGCCGGGGAGGCCTGGCCGGACGCTGCCCAGTCCGGGGCGGGAAGGTCCGAGGCAGGCAGCACGGTCCGCCAATGCCGGCCCTCGTCGGAGCTGACGAAGAGCTGCGCCTGGCTCGTTGTACGCGATTGCTCACCGGCGACTTTGGCCGTCGTGCTCCTGGCCCCGGCCGCCCAGACAGCCCCATCTCCGCCGGAGCACAGCGAGCCGGCGCCGTCCTGCGCCACGAGCCCTGAGGCGAAGTCCCAGCCACGAGGCAAACCCAGCTGTTCCCAGTGCAAGCCGCCGTCCGTGGTCAGGTAATAGCCGGTGCCGGAAACATAATCCGCGCCTCCGACCGCGGCGACCCCCGCCTCGGCAGACCAAAAATCGATCGCCAACGCCGGGCCGGCGGAAGGCTGCAGCAGGTGCTGCCAGTGGAGACCGTTGTCGTCGGTGCGCAAGATCTCCCCGCCGGCGAGGGCAAAACTAAGGCTAGGGCCGACGACGTCGACCTGCGTGACGGGCATAGCCGGGCCCAGGCGCTCCGACCACGCGCTACCTCCGTTGGCCGATACCCAAAGACCCGATGCCCCGCTTGCCATTTCGAGACCGGGGGCGACGCCGTCGACATAACCGACGGGCTGCCCTTCCCCCGCCACCAGCTTGCGGTAGACGGCGCCTGGGACCTCCGCCGCCGTCCAGTTATGCCCGCCGTCATTTGTCGACGCCGCCACGGTCAAGTTGTCCCCCAGGACAAAACCGTTGTTGAGCGAGGTAAAAGAGACCACGGGAGCGCCGGGGTAGGCCAGGGCCAACGAGGACCTCACCAGTTGCCAATGTCGGCCGCCGTCCGCAGTCCGCATCACCGCCGAGGGCAAGGCTTCTACCCAGGCGCCGGCGCTTAGAGGGTCGAACCAATTTGCCGCGTCCCCGTCCTCGGAAAGGGCAGGCAGGTCCAGCTGGCTCGCCACCCTCCAGGTAAGCCCGAGGTCGCTCGAACGCTCCACGGCGAGGTCAGATGTACCAGTGGCAACAGGTGCCAGGAGGACAGTGCCACCGCCAACGGGGCGAGCCAGCACCTGGCCGATATCGGTGCCTCCTCGGCCATCCACGTACCAGTTGCCCCAACCGCCCGCGGGCGCAGGCAGGTGGACCGAGGCCCAGCTCTTGCCTCCGTCGGCGGTGCGCCACACCGCCGGCGCCGCTCTGCCGTGACCGCAGGCACCTTCGCTCAAAAAACCAGTCTCCTCGTTGACAAAGGTGATGTGCGGGGGGCTCGACGAGGGGCACGGGGTCTCCGAGGGGGTCGGCCCGAGCGTCTCGGCCTGCATGGGCAACCCGGCGTTCGGCATCGGTTGCCAGGTCTGCCCGCCGTCGGTCGTGCGCCACAAGAGGAGCACCAGGTGCGCCGGAGCCGCCGGCACGAGGTCGTCCCCCACTCCGAGCAACCAGCCGTCCTCGGGGGTCGCAAAGTAAAGCTGGTCGAAAAGAGGCACGCCTGCATTGGTCGTCAGGTCGCCTGCAAGACCCTTGCTCCTTCGCCAATGGGCGCCGCCGTCACTGGTCCCGTAGACCGTTGTCGTCTCGCCAACACCGTCGCCGTGGAGGACCTCGTCCACTGCCCAGCCGTGCTCGGCGCCCAGGAAATAGCTGGCCACCAAGCCGCAGCAACCCGTCGAGGGGAGCGCGACGGTGAGCTTGCTCACCCAGGTGGCGCCGTTGTCCGTGCTGCGGAAGATGCTCTCGCCTGCCGGCGAGGAATTGTTCACCGCCCACACCGTGCCGCCCGGCGTCGCCAACAGCTGGGCTGCGCCGCTGTACGAGCCCGTTTGGGGAGAAGGTGCCCTGCCGGCAGTTGCAGAGGCCGCGGGCGTCAAGAGCCCCGTGACGAGAGCGAGCACGCAGGTACAACGAAGCGGGAGGGCCAGCAAGACACGCGCCCCGGCCAAGCAAGCCATATCCCTCGGACTCCGTCGCCAGGCCAAAGGTTCCAGGGATGGTTACTGTGACCGTGAATGCTCGGAGGTCGTGGGCGCACGCAGGGCGGCTTTCAGCGCGCTGGCGGCATTACCAGCCAGGTGAGCCCTCCTAGGACTATCGGGCGCCGGGTGAAGCGGGAACGAGATTGGCGGCGGGTCTGTCGCTATTGCGCTGCCGGTGCTCTCGTCCTTGCGTGTGCTTCGGCATGCGGAGGCGGCCCCACCGGGAGCGCAGGGCCCGGACCTGGCGGGGTCACCCGCACGGGACCACCGCCTTTGACCGTCCTGTCGGGCGCTGTCAGGCCTGGCAACGCAGACATATTCATTGCCCCGGCGGGTGGCGCCTACCCAGCCGGGCCCGAGATCCTCACGCCCGCCGGGAAGGTTGTCTGGTTCCATCCGTTGCCTGCCGGCGAGATTGCCACCGACTTCCGCACTCAGACCTACCGCGGCCAGCGCGTCCTTACCTGGTTCCAATCGGAGGGCGCAGCGGCGCCGGGAGGGCCGGTCGTACAAGCGAGCCCGTCCGCCCGACGAGCCCCGGCGCGCGTGGTCCGGGTCAGCCCCAACGGCCCGACGGGCACCGATTACATCTATAACGACCGTTACCAGCAGGTCGCCACGGTCCGTGCTGGCGACGGGGACGCCACCGACTTCCACGAGTTCCTGATAACGCCGTCGGGCCTGGCGTTGGTGCTAGCCGACAGGGTGGCTACTGCGGACCTGACATCGATAGGCGGTCCCTCTGACCAGCGGGTCATCGACGGTGTCGTGCAGGAGATCGACATCAGCACGGGCCGGGTCCTCTTCCAATGGGACAGCGCCACCCATGTCCCCTATGGGGACAGCTACATGCCCCGGCCCTCCTCCCCGGGCACGCCGTGGGACTGGTTCCACATCAACGCCGTCCACCTCGACACCGACGGAAACCTGCTTGTCAGTTCCCGTAACACCTGGACGATCTTCAAGGTCGACCGGCTCACCGGCAAGATCCTCTGGCAGCTGGGCGGCAAGCACAGTTCGTTCGCGCTGCGCGCCGCCCCCGGCGAGGAGCTCGACCGCGACGGGAAGATCTTCGCCTGGCAGCACGACCCCGAAGCCGTCGGTGACGGCGAGTACACGGTCTTCGACGACGAATCGGGCGACGACCTGGCCGCCTCCAGCCGTGTCGTGACCGTCCGCCTCGACCTCGCGACCCGGGTGGCCACTTTGGTCAGGTCGTACGCCCAACCCGAAGGGCAGGTGGCGCAGGTGATGGGCAGCGCCGAGACAACGGCCGGCGGCAACGTGTTCGTCGGTTGGGGTTCACTGCCCTACATTTCGGAGTTCAGCCTCTCCGGGGAACTCCTGTTCAACGCCAAGCTCCCGAAGGGAGTCAGTACCTACCGCGCTTACCTATCGGCCTGGCACCCGGCCGCTTAGGCCCTGCCTCCCCGCCCGCCGCCCGCCGCGCGCTCGCCCGGCCCCGCTCAAGCGCCCCAGGTCGGCGGGCCTTGCGCTACCCCGGCTCCTACAAGTAGGATACTCAGTATGCTATTGAGAGCGGAGAGATGAGCGTCCGCCATGCCTTGCTCGCCCTCCTGAGCGAAGGGCCGAAGTACGGCCTTCAGTTGCGCCAGGAGTTCGAACAGAGCACCGGGGACGTATGGCCCCTCAACATCGGCCAGGTCTACACGACGCTGCAACGCCTCGAACGTGACGGCCTGGTCGAGTCGGACGGGTCGGCGGGAGATGGGCCTCAAAAGGTTTTCAGGGTCACCTCAGCGGGCGAGCGCGAGCTCACCGAGTGGCTCAAAACCCCTACCGACATGACTGCACCGCCGCGTGACGAGCTGGTCATCAAGATCCTCTCCGCCCTGCGAGTGCCGGGCATCGACGTCCAGGACGTGGTCCAGGCGCACCGCCGTTACCTCATCGAGCTGATGCAGCAGTGGACGCGCATGAAGGAAGACGAGGCGGACTTCGACCTCGCGCTCGCGTTGGTCGTAGACGCAGAACTTTTTCGCCTCGACTCCCTCGTGCGCTGGCTCGACTCCGCCAGTGGCCGCTTGAAGCGGGCAGGCACGGAGCCGCCCGCCAAGGCGCCTGCTCCCTTTATACGCAGGAGGATGGTGGTGAGGCGATGAGCTTCCTGGAGCTCCGCAATGTCTCCAAGTGTTACGGCGAGGGCGGGTCGGAGGTCAACGCCGTGCAAGACGTCAACCTTTCGGTCGGCACGGGCGAGCTGGTGGCAGTCATGGGCCCGAGCGGTTCGGGCAAGAGCACGCTCCTCAGCATCGCTGGGACTCTCGAGGACCCGACGAGCGGGGAAGTCGTCATCGGGGGCACCCGTGTGGCGACGATGTCGCACAACGACAGGGCAAGGCTCAGGCGGCGTTCGCTCGGGTTCGTCTTCCAGGATTTCAACCTGCTCGCCGGCCTGACGGCGGCCGAGAACGTCTCGCTGCCCCTCGAGCTTGACGGTGTCCCGGCTAGACGAGCGCGCGCGCTCGCTATCGAAGCCCTCGAAGGGCTCGAGGTCGCCGAGCGTGGTTCGCACTACCCGGACCAACTCTCAGGTGGCGAGCGCCAGCGGGTGGCGATCGCCCGTGCCACGGTCGGTGAGCGCCGCCTCCTGCTCGCCGACGAGCCGTCGGGTGCCTTGGACTCGCTCAACGCCGACGCCGTTATGCGCCTCATCCTGGCGTGCTGCCGGCGCGGCGTCGCCGCAGTCGTCGTCACGCACGACGCGACGCTCGCATCGTGGGCCGACCGCGTCGTCTTCATCCGGGACGGCCGGGTCGTCGACCAGACCGTGCCGCCCCCGAGCCCCGAATCCCTTCTCGCACAGCCGCCGGTCCGGCGATGAGCGGGGGCGCCCCGGCGCTACTGCTGTTAGCCCTCGTCGCCCTGGTCCTGTTTTTCGGCGGGCGACGGCTCTTTCGCTCCCGTGGTCCGGGTCAGCGCGAGACCGGCGGGCGAAACGACGGCGGGGCACCCGCTCGGCGAGCGCTCAGCCGCTGGGCATGGCGCCTTTTCAAGCGGGAGTGGCGCCAGCAAGTTCTCGTCCTCTGCCTGATCGTCGTGGCGGTAGCCGCCACCGTCGTGGGTGCGGCCGTTGCCATCGACAGCGAGGTCCCTGCAGATGCAGGTTTCGGGACCGCCAACGATATGGCCACTTTCTCGTCGGCAGGGCCCCAAATGTCTGCCGAACTGGCGATGATCCGAGCGCGCTACGGGCGCACCGAGATCATCGAGAACGAATCCCGGCCTATCCCTGGTTCGGTCGGGAACTTCCAATTGCGCGCTCAGAGCCCGCATGGCCCGTTCGGGCGGCCGATGCTCTCGCTCCTGTCCGGGCACTACCCCACGGCGCCCGGCGAGACGGCCCTTACACAGTCCTTGGCGTCGAGCCTCGGGCTGAGGACGGGCGACCTTTGGCCCCAGGGCGGGACAGCGCGCCCTCTTCGGGTCGTCGGGATGGTGCAGGACCCCGAGAACTTCGATGACCAGTTCGCCCTCGTCGCCCCGGGCCAGGTGAGCAACCCGGACGAGGTCACGGTGCTCTTCGACGCGCCGGGCGTGCCTCCTCAGCAGATCGGGCCAAACGTCCAAACGCCGGCCACTGCCCAACAGCCCAACCCGCTGCCTGCCATCGTCATCGGGGGAGGTTTGACAATGGGGATGCTGCTGATCGGGCTCGTGTCCGTCGGCGGGTTCACCGTACTGGCGCAAAGGCGGCTGAGGTCTTTCGGCGTCCTGGCCTCTCTCGGGGCAACCGAAAAGAACATCGGCCTCGTCGTAAAGGCCAACGGCGCCGTTGTCGGGGCTGTCGGAGCGGTTGGCGGTGCTGGCCTCGGCCTCCTTGCGTGGCTCGCTTACCGGCCGACCTTCCAGGCGAGCGCTCATCGCTCCATACCCGTACTTGCGGTGCCGTGGCCGGCGGTAGCCGGTGGCATGGCTCTCGCCGTCCTTGCCGCCTACTTCTCCGCCGCGCGCCCGGCGAGAGCCGTTGCTCGTGTGCCAGTGCTTGCTGCGCTCTCGGGCCGTCCAGCCCCGCCACCCAAGGTCCACCGGTCTGCTGTGCCCGGGCTCGCATGCCTTTTGGCAGCCTTCCTCGTGATCGGTTATGGAGGGAGCGAGAACACTTCGGGCGGCGGGGCGCCCGAAACGGTCCTCGGGCTCGTCTTGCTCGTCCCTGCGGTCATCCTGCTGGCACCGTTTTGCCTCTCGGTGTTGGGCCGGCTGGCGCACGCAGCCCCCGTCACGGTCCGGCTGGCCTGGCGGGACCTCGCCCGGTACCGCGCCCGGTCCGGGTCAGCGCTGGCAGCCATAAGCCTCGCCGTGCTGATCGCGGTCATCATCTGCGTGGTAGCCGCGGCACGCTACGCCAACCCCCTCGACTACACAGGCCCCAACCTCGCTGCCAACCAGCTGATCGTCAACGCCTACACGCCGGGCAGCCTCCGAGGCGGCCCGGTAACCGGCTCCTCCCCCGCCTCCCAACAAAAGACAGCGTCCGCCATCGCAGCCATCGTCGGGTCGCACGATGTAGTCGAACTGGAAATGACGCCGGCAACTCTCATGTACGCCGCGCCGGGGCGCAACTGGGTCGGGTCAATTTACGTTGCCACTCCTCAGCTCCTGGCAGCTTTCCATATCCGCCCGAGCCAAATCTCGCCGTCGGCCGACATACTTACCGTGCGCCCAGGCCTTTCCGGCACCGGTCGGCTGGAGCTGGCCGTTTCTCCCACCCCTGGCACCGGCCCTCCGCAAGCTGCACCAAGCTGTGATAAGAGCGCCTGCGTCGTGCGGCCTGTCATACAACAAGTGGGCTCGCTACCTTCGGGCACCGACGCTCCGAACACGGTGATCACCGCCCACGCAATGACGCAGCTCGGCTTGCAACCAACGGTTTCCGGTTGGTTCGTCCAAGCGCCGGACGCCATCAACCCCGCCCAGGCCAAGAGCGCCCAATTAATGGCCGCCGCTCAGGGGATGTTCATCGACACGCGGGACAACGTGCCCAGCATGTCGACCCTTGTCAACTCGGCCACCGTGTTCGGTACCGGGTTGGCATTGGCGATCCTTGCAATGTCCGTCGGGCTGGTCCGGAGCGAGACTTCTGACGATATGCGGCTACTTGCGGCCACCGGCGCCAGTAGCTGGTCGCGACGGGTACTGTCCGCCGCCACCGCCGGCGGGTTGGCGCTTTTGGGCGCCGTGCTCGGCACCGTCGCCGGGTATGTCGGCATGATCGGCTGGCTCCGGAGCAACACGCTCGCAGGAGGCCTTTCTGCACTTACCAACATCCCCGTGGCCAACTTGGCCGTGATCCTGATCGGGATGCCGGCGGTTGCCGTCGTGCTCGGGTGGCTATTGTCCGGCAGGGAACACCCCGCAACGGTGCGACGAGCCGTCGAGTAGCGAACGTCCGGCCAGCGGCTAGCGGCTAGCGGCAAGGCGGCGAATAAGGCGCGCCCTGCACGTACTCGCCCCATTCCGCACGTGTAAGCGGGCTAATTGCGGCCGAACATATCCGGGCAGCGACATCAGCCGGGCGGTAGTCCCAAAACGTCAGCAACTGGTCGGACCCCCCCGCGACGAGTGTGTGCCCGTCCGGGCTGAACGTGACGTCGTCGACCTGGCCCGAGGCGGCGGCGAGGTCGGCCAGCAGGTGGGGGTGAGCCGGCGCCGAAATGTCCCACAACCACACCGCCTGGTCGATCGTGCTGGCGGCGAGGGCCCTCCCGTCGGGGCTCACCGACAACGAGTACACGTAACTTGTCGGGCCGCTCAGCGGCCCGCCGAGCGCCTTTGGCTTGGCAGGGTCCGAGACGTCCCAGAGCCGTACCGTATCGTCGGCGCTCCCCGCGATCAACGTGCGGCCGTCGGGCGTGAACACCACGCACTCGGCGTAGTTGGCGAAACCGCCCAGTACGGCAAGCAATTTCGGGTGCGCGGGGTTGGAAATCCCCCAAAGCCAGACCTTGTCGTCGGTACTGGCCGCCGCGAGCAACCGCCCGTTCGGGCTGAACGCCACGCCCACTATGTAGCCATTGGCCGCCAGCACGGGCAGGGCGCGGGGGCGCGCCGGGTCGCTCACGTCCCACAGGTGCACTCGTCCCGAGTTGTCGCCGCTCGCCAGTACGGTCCCGGCAGGGTTGAGCACAAGCTGTTCGAGCGGCGGTGTGGCGCCCTTGAGCGGTGCGCCGAGCAACTTCGGGCGTGACAAGTCAGACAGGTTGACGAGCTCGATCAGCGCCGAGGCGTTGCCGACGGCAAGCAAGTGCCCGTCGGGGCCGAGCGCTCCGACACCCGCAACGGGCCCAAAACTCGCAGGCGTGGTCACATCGTTTATATGGACCGGGCGCAACGGCGCCGCGGTGTCCCACAAAGCAACTTCCCCGTCTGGCCCGCCGCTCACGGCGGCCAACATGTGGCCGTCCGCCGTGTAGTCGATCGCGAAAACGGGCCCTGAGGTGACGTAGGTGCTCGGCGGTGGCATCGGCCAGAGCCGGACGGTGCCGTCGGCGTCGGCCGTGACCAGGGTGGCGCCTGATGGGAGGAAAGCTGCCCCCGTCACAGGCGCCGGGTGCTCGAGGACGTCCAGCGAAGCCCAGTTGGAGGTGCTCCACTCCCGTAGCGAATTGTCAGAGCTCCCGGCAACAAGCTCGCCACCGTCGGGAGAAAAGGCGATCGAGTCGACCCAGCTCGAGAAGCCGGCGAGGGGGGCCCGGAAGGTACGGGCCGCCCCGGACGCCGCGACAGAAAAAAGTCGCACGACGTTGTCCTCGCCCCCCGTGGCGAGCAGCCGGCCGTCGGGGCTGAAGGCGAGGCACGTCAGCTGGGCGGCACCGGCGCCTGCTACGACCTGCGCCTTGTCCTGGCCGGGGCGCCAGACGAGGAGGGTGCCGTCTGCTCCCGCGGCCGCCAGCAAGCTCCCGTCGGCGTTGTACGCCACGGCCTGCAACGGCGCACCCCGGGGAGCGCGGACAACTCCTTCCAGAAAGGGCCGGCCGGGCCTGGAAAGGTCCCACACGCGGGCGCTGCCGTCGTTGCTCACCGCCGCGAGCGACTGCCCTCGGGGGTCAAAGGCCACGTCGTACACGGTGCTGGTGAAGCCCCCCAACGTGGCGAGGCGCACGGGGCGGCCCGGCTTGGTCAACAGGTAAAGAGCCACCGACCCGTTCGTCCCCCCCGCCGCTAGGAGCCGGCCGTCGGGGCTGAGCGCGACGGTAAAGGTGCTGGCCGACGAGCTTGCCACCTGCACGGTCGCCAACAGTGCCGGCCGTCCGCCGGGCGCCAGCGAGTAGAGCTTTACGTCGTCGGTGGCGGACTGGGCGACCGCGAGCATCCGCCCGTCTTGCCCGACGGCCAGGAACGTCGGGCCCGAAGGCCCGAGGATGCGCGCCGGCATTTCCGACGCCGACGCGTCGAGCAGGGCGGAACGCGCCTGCACTGTCGGTGAGATGCGGTAGGCGGCGAGGGCGAGCTGGTCGGCGAGAGCGGGGTCCGCCGGCTCGAGCTGGCCCGCCTCGATGGCCACCTGCCGGGAGAGGGCCTCGTCGCGCGCCCGGGCCGCAGAAGACCTGGCCTCGAGGGCGATGCCGGCGAGCACGCTCGCCACCACTGCGAGGGCAGTCACCAATGCCAGCAACTGTTTGGTGCGCCTGGCGCGGCGCCGGGCGGTCGCCAGCTCCGAGGCCCGGAGGCTTTGGCTCGCTTCGAGGAACTCGCGCTCGTCTGCGTTTAGGTCTTCGCCATGAGCGCTCCCGCCGGCCCATTCGGACGTGACTGCAAGCCTGGTGCCGCGCTGGAGAAGCGAAGGGTCCTTCCCCGCCCGGGCCCAGGCGGCGGCGTCGTCTCTGAGCTGGTGGTGAAGGCGCAGCCCGGCGCGGTCGGCTTCGAGCCAGCCGGCGAGGCGCGGCCAGGCGTAAAGGAGCGCCTCGTGGCTGACTTCGGCACCGGTGGCGTCGGCGGTCACCAGGCGGGCGGCGACGAAGCGGCCAAGCACCTCGCTCGCTCCCGCCCCAAGCTGCTCGAGCTCGCGGCCCGTCATCCGCCGCCGGGTCAATGGGGCATCGTGCTCGACGTTGACAAGGCGGCAAAGAGTTCGTCGGGCTAGGTCCTGGTCGGTGGCGTCGAGGTCAGCGAAAAGCTCCTCGGCGCTCTGGCGGATCGCACCCCGCAGCCCCCCGGCAGCGAGGTAATCCGCCACCGTCAACTGGTTGCGCCGGGCGCGCTCCCAGGTCGCAAGAAGAGCGTAAGACAGGAAAGGGAGGGCGCCGGCGTCGTGGGCAAAGCCGGTCGGGCTGCGCGGGGCGAGGTCGGCGAGCAGCAGTTCTACGAGCCCTTCGTCCACGCTCACGCCGGCGTGCTGGGCAGGCAGCACGATCGCGTCCCGCAGCTCGGCGGCGGTCATCGGCCCAAGGAGCACCTGGTTGTGCCTGAGGCCGGCGAGGAGGGCCGGCTCCATGGTGGCTGCCTCGTAGAAATCGGCACGCAGTGCGCCGACCACGGCTCCCGTCGAAGGCTCGAGGCTGGCGACGCGCTCCAAGAAGCTGCCACGCAGCTCGGGCGGGAGCCGGAAGACCTCTTCGAGCTGGTCGACGACGAGCAGCAATGAAGTGCCCGGGGGACGAGAGATGCAATCTCCGAGCGCGGCCGGCGTCATGGAGGCCGGGGTCACCACCTCCGCCTCCCAGCGCCGGGCTGTGCCTCCAAGGGCGCCACCGAGCACCGCCGGCACGACGCCGGCCCGCAATAACGACGATTTTCCGGACCCTGACGGCCCGACGACAATGAGCAGCGGGCTTTTCATGCCGGGCGAAGCGCACAACCCGGCGAGCTGTTCTAGGACCTCGGCGGTGGCAGCCTCCCGCCCGTAAAACAGGCCGGCGTCCTCGGCTTGGAACGCCTCGAGGCCGAGGTAGGGCGCCGCGGCGCGCGCCACCCGGCCGTCGGAGGACAGGCGGGCGCGCGCAAGAGCGTCGACCCATGCCCCGAGCTGGCTTCCGGGCACGCCGCACTCCTCGAGCATGGAGCGGTAAAGGCCCATGTAGGCGGGCCCGGGCAGGTGGCGCCCACTGAAGTACCCTCCGAGAGTCGCAGCCGGCACGTTGAGACGGCTGGCCAGTTCGCGCACAGTAAGCCCGCTCCGGGCCCGCAGGACCGTGAGCTCGCGCGCAAGCTCCGAGCGAGTCTGCACGGCCTCCGCCGACGCTTGCGACCCTGTCCCAGGTGCCACCCCGGACGAGATCCTGTCAGATCGCGTGCGGACTTGTACGGAGTTGCCGCGACAGGCCGCGCGGATGCGACCGCCTGTTACTGTCGCAGGCCAGCATCGCCGCTGCCCGGTCCTGGTTGCTGCCGGTGCATTGAAAGGAGCGTCCGGATGCGCATTACCAACGGCTTGGCCCCATGGGCGTCGCAAAATGCCCGCCGCACCCCAAAAATCTCGGCGCCGGCCCGGGCGGCCGCCCTGTCATTGGCATGTTGCACCCTCGTTGCCATCGCGGTCACCGCCGGCGTGACCCCAGCCGGGGCAGCGGCCCAGACCACCGGTCAGCGGCAACCGTCGCCGCCCGGACCTGCCTTGGGTTGGTCGGCCGTCCCCGTGCAAGCGATCCCGGGAGGTTTGCCCGAGGGTTCACAGCTCTCGGTGGGCAATATCACCTGTTTGTCCAATAGCGATTGCGTTGCCGGCGGCTACCTGCAGGTGCCCAACCCCGCTGCCGGCAACGACGCGATGAAGGTGCCCGAAACTCTTTACACCCCGCTCATCTGGAAGTGGGACGGCCATTCCTGGGCCCACCAAGCCAGTGGGACCAAGGGATCTGTGGGCCTCGTCGGCAGCGCTTGCCCATCGGCTACCGACTGCTGGGTGGTCGGGGCCGAGTTCGTAGGCAAATTGGGCGAGCAGTTGGTGGGCGTCATCCTCCACTCCGGCGGCAAGTCCTGGTCGGCCTCGCCGTTCCCTTCGCCGCCGGGTGCCGCGTTGAACGGCATCGCCTGCCCCTCCCCCACTGATTGCATCGCGGTGGGCACGCGCCAGACATCCGCCACCACCGCCCACGCCCTCGCCGAATCCTGGGACGGCTCGCACTGGTCGAACATGCCCATCGCTTACCCGAAGGCCGCTTTGTGGTCCGTGCTCGAATCCCTGACCTGTTATAGCCCGACCGATTGCCTGGCTCTCGGCGACGCCGACAACAGCGCCAAAGGCTCGGGTTATTTCTTCGCCGACCGGTTCGACGGCACTTCGTGGGCGGCGGTGACGGCTCAAAACGCGCAGCAGTTCAACATGGGTAACGACAGCGGCCTGTTCGAGATCTCCTGCCCGTCCGAAAATGATTGCATAGCAGTCGGCGGCGCACTCGGCTACACGCGTGGTCAAATGGGAGCCGATTTCCCCGGCGGCGTAGCAGAAAAGTGGGACGGGACATCGTGGTCGGCTCTCAAAGCCCCCCTGGTCGCCGCAGACGGGTACGCCAATTCGGCGGCGCTCAATGGTGTCTCGTGCACCTCTCCGTCCGACTGCTGGGTCGCCGTCAGCTACCCGTCGATCCTGGGCCCGCAAAAGATAGCCATCGCCCACTGGGACGGCGCTTCGTTTACCGTGAGCGTACTGCCGGCCAAAGGTTTCCTCGCCGGTATCTCATGCCTCGCCGAAAACGTCGGGATCTGGTGCACCGGGATCGGAGAAGCATTCACAGGGGCCAACGGCTCGCACAGTGCCATGACGGGTGGTTATTTCCTGGTACCCAAATCGGAACTGAGGCAATGAGACCGGGGGCGCGAGCCGGCAGCGTTTTGCCAGCCGGCAGCCCGCCCCGGTTCGGCCCTCCGGTGGCTTTCCTCGAAGATCTGCCCGGCCAGCCTTACTACATCACCTCGGCCGCGCTCGGCTGGCAGTACTCTACAGACCGCGCCCCGGGTCAAATGCGCAGCGCGCTAAGCATCGTCGGGCCCGCGACCCGCAAAAGAGGGTTGCCGGCTCGACCAACGCTGGGCGGCCGCCACTTCACAAAACAAATGGCAATCCTGGTCTCGGCGACCGGGAGCAACGGCTCGGGACCTGCCAACTCCGTCACAATGAACTTCAGCCTGGGCTGGCGCTATCGAGGGCTTTCCACGACAGTCGGCCTGGCGGACGCCCTTGACCGTGCCGCAATGGTGGTCAAATTTGCCGCTAACGGCAATGTGTTGTCCAGCACAACGCTGGCGCCGAGGTCCTTGCCCGCCAGCGTCACGATCGACCTCGGCGGCGTTGTCGTGTTGCAACTCGTCGTGTCCAACGTAAGTGGTGCCGCCCCAAACTGGCGGGCCGGCCACCAGTTCGCCCCGGGAGCCGTCGTCCTCGCCGACCCCAGGCTAAGCACCTAGTGCTGCCTCCACGAACGTTTGCTCGCTTTGCAAAGGCTAAAGACGGTGCACAACAGATTCATGTTTGGGCGCAGATCTGGACGAGGCCCAAGTTGGTGACCGTCGACTCCCCGGTGGCGGTGGAATTAGCGCCCTGCCAATTGGACCCTTCCAATGCGGCGACTTCGAACCAGTAGTCCCCTGTCGAAAGCGCCCCACTTGTCCACGATGTCGCCACGACCCCGCTGGCGGCCAGGCTGTAAGGCCCGGTGGCGGCGCTGGTCGCCTCATAGACCGAGTAAGTGGAAGCATCGGCCACCTCGCTCCACGTGACCTTTACCGTGGCGGAGGTCGCAGAGGTACATGCTGCAGCCGGAGCCCCGGGGACCCCCGGAGCGGCACCGGCATGAGCCTCTGCCGCGCTTGGCGGCTGGAGCGAGACGGGCCATCCCGACCCCCAGGCCGGTCCGGCGCTCAAGCCGAGGGCCACTCCCGTCGCGGCGCACATGACTGCGAAATGGCGCCCGTCCTTGCTCCCCATGAGGGCTACCCCACGGCGGGCCTAACTCGACCAGCTATCGGTGGCGGGGCTGGCGGTAGCAGTCCCGCCCGCCACCGCAGTTACCCCCGTCAGTGAGGGCATGGAAAAGTAGGTGTCCTCGCATGCCGCCGGTGCGTCCGTGGTCATCGAGGCGTCGTTGCTAAAAGTCACCGCCAGCGGGTTGCCCGCCTGCCCGCTGGCGGCAACGGTAAGCGGCGTCGAGAGAGTGTGCGAACTACCGCTCGTCGCCGTGGAAAAGTTCCAGATCACATCGCTCGGCGTGCTCGAACTGCACGACGTCTCGGTGGTGCTGAGCCCGGGGTCGCTGTAGCCGTCCGCGTAGGTGGTATCGGTGGGGAGCTGCACTGCCGTTATGGTCACCGGGTAAGGGTTGGGGTTGGAAATCGTCACCACCACGTCGCCGTCCCCTCCCGGGTAGAGCAAGTTGGTTGGTGAGGGCGACGCGACGGCCGTAATCGTGAGATTGGAGACACCGCCGGACTCAGCCTCTCCTGAAGAGCTCGACCCGAGGCCCACCACCCAGTTGGACGTGGCGTACGCGGCCGTCCCTGCAAGCGCTGCGCCGAGCACCGCCGCGACGATGCTGGTGCGCCGCGACCACCGATTGGGCCGAAGCCTCCCGTGCTTTGCCTTGTGGATCATTGACATGACCTCTTCCCGCCTCGTCCCCGCAACTTTCCGCCTCGTCCCCGCAACGCACTGTTGGGAACTGGTGCTCAGTGTCGTCG
>DATJMJ010000165.1:0-15122 GCA_035508795.1 Acidimicrobiales bacterium | reverse complement strand
CCCGCCCGGTCATTCAGGGCCTTGAAGTCGTCGAGGTCCAAGAAGAGGACCCCGACAACACCGCCGCTGCGCTCGAGTCGGCCGAGCGCCTGCCTCAGCCGGTCGAGGAACAAGACCCGGTTCGCCAGGCCCGTGAGGGGGTCACGGAGGGCGGCCCTCGCGGCGTCCCGCTGGCGGCGGAGGTGGCGGAACAGCAACGCCATGACCTGGCCGAAGATGAGGAACTCGATGGTCTGGCTGACCCACTCGCCGGTGGGTTGGGCGTAGGCGACGCCGTGGCTGAAATGGTCGGGCATTATCGGCCCCACCAGGAAGCCCTCCACCAGGGAAACAACGATCGTCGGGCCCCAGCCGAACCCGTACGCCGCGAGTACTACGGGAAGGTAGAGCCCGTGGGGTGTACCGACACCCGCCCCACCGAGCTCACGTGTGACGAACCACGACAGGAATAGGGTCACCACTATCCCGGCAGCGAATACCGGCCTCGGCAGTTCGAGAACATGCCCAACCCGAGCCCAGGACGGTGCCTCGAACCTCGACGCGAGCTTGCGGTGCCAGGGCACTTTTCGCATTACCGATATTTCGGCGTACGGCGCGCCAAACTTAGCGCTCCGGCGGGAGGCGCTGTCTCGGGGACGCCCCGAGCCCGGTGCGGGTGCGATTAGCTGGGCCAGGAACCTAGGGAGCCCGCCCGGAATGACGAAAAACAGGAAAGTCGACCGCGCTCAGTGTTGAGGGGCGGCATCGCTGGGTACGAGGGTCACTCCGGGTGCTCCCGGGGCCCAAATAAGTTCCGGTATGGTCGGGTCGTGAGGCCCACGGTCGGTCGCGCGGTCCCGGCCGTCGCCGCATTGTGCCTCGGGCTGGTTGCCTGCGGTGGCGCAGGCAAAAGTGCAGGGAGCGCCGGCAGCCCGGAGACCATCCGCCCTTTCAGCGCAGTCGAGGTGGGGCACCCTCGCCTGCAACTCGTTGGCAACGGTCGTTCGGCGGTCATCCAGGTCGAGACCAACCCGCCGACAGTGTGTGCCATCGCCTACGGCAAAACGGCGTCGCTCGGCTCGATTGCCAACGACCCCGACATGGGCGGCACCGCAATCTCCCACCATGTCGTCGTGCTCAGCGGTTTGGCCCCAGGCACGACCTACCGTTACCGCCTCACCGCCACGGACGCGCAGGGCCTCGTGTTCCAAACGCGCCAATTGGGCACTTTCACGACGCCGCGCCGGGCACCCAATGCCGAGCGCGACGTCGCTATCGGGGCCAAGGTCATAGCCGTCAGCTCTCAATGGAGCTCTGCCTACCGAGGGGCAAACGCAGTCGACGGCAACCTTTCGACCGAATGGGCGTCGAACGGCGATGGTGACAGGGCGTTCATCACGATCGACCTTGGGCGTGAGTACAAGGTGACCGGCGTCGCGTTCATAACCCGTGAGATGTCCGACGGCACGGCGATCACGAAGACCTTTGACGTTGTGGTGGACGGCCACAAGCGGTACGGGCCCTTCCCCGCCGGGAACCAGGTCGACCCCCGGACGGCGGCCGTCTCGTTCACGGGGCGCCGCCTTCGCTTCGAGGTCGTTACGTCCACCGGCGGCAACACCGGAGCGGCCGAGATCGAGGTCTTCTCCCCCGGTTAGCGCAACGCCCCTCCAAGAGCCGACGTCGAAAGCCGGGAGCTGGACGTCGGGCCTTGGACGCCCAAGGGTCAAGACGCGCTACGAGGGCGGCCCGCTTGCAGGACGCCAACGACGACGCTGCGGACTGCCTGCGTGTCGGGCGGGCCGCTCTCCCGGTCGGTGAAGAGCAGGTGAGTTGCACCGATGAGCGTGTGGGCGAGCGTTGCGGCATCGGCAGCTTCGGGGGCCCGGCCAAGTGCTTGTTCGGCCTCAAGGTATGCGGTTATAGCCGCTAGCCCCTCGGCGATCAGCGGGAAACGGGACGCGCCGGCCTGGCGCAGCTGGGCACGGAGGCCGTCGCGGGTAATAACGAGCGCCGGTACGGCCACCCCGAGCGGGCTGAAGACCGCTTCCAAGGCCTCGACGAGGTTGCCGGCAACACTTCCCTTTCCCGCAGCCTCGAGGAGGGCTGCCATCGGGCCGTCGAGCCCGACGAGCCCGGCCGCACGATCGAGCACGAGCTCTGCCATGAACGCGTCGAAGTCCGCGAAATGGCGGTGCATCACGCCCTTGGCCACGCCGGCCTCGGCAGTGACCGCGCGGCTCGTGAGACCACTCACGCCTTCCAGGAGCAGCACGCGCTCAGCGGCGTCGAAGAGGAGCTCTCTCGCGTTGGGGAGGTGGACCCCGGTTGGCATCGTCGTTCGCTGCTCCAATTGGCCTGGATCTAGTGGGCACTCGCCCACTAAAGTGGGCACATGACCACTCTACCTCCGGCCCCAGGAGCCAGCCCCTCGTCGCCAGGTGAACTGCACCTTGCCCGAGGGGTGGCAGAGTCGTTCGGGGGCGAGGCCGAGCGCTACAACCGGACTCGTCCCACCTACCCCCAGGCCATGGTCGACGCCATCCTCGCGGCGAGCCCAGGGCGCGACTTCCTCGACGTCGGGACAGGTACGGGCATTTCCGCCCGGCCGTTCCAGATGGCGGGCTGCCGGGTGCTCGGCATTGACCCCGACGACCGGATGGCGGCGTTCGCACGTGAGGGCGGCATCGAGGTCGAGGTAGCCAAGTTCGAGGAATGGGATCCCGCCGGACGGACTTTCGACGCCCTCATTGCTGGACAAACCTGGCACTGGGTTGACCCGCTGCTCGGGGCGGCCAAGGCGGCCACTGTGTTGCGGCCGGGAGGGCGCATCGCCTTGTTCTGGAACGCCATGTCGCTCAGTCCGGAGGTCGCCGAGGCGTTCTCAGGGGTCTATCGGCGTGTGGTACCCGAGTTCCCTTTCTTCAGGAACGGCGCGCCCGGTGGGGTGACGTCCTACGCCCCGCTTTTCGGCCGGGCGGCAGACGGCCTACGCCAGGCGCGACCCGGGGCCTTCGATGAACCGTCACAATGGCACTTCGGTTGGGAACGTCCGTACACGAAGGACGATTGGCTCGAGCAAGTCCCGACGTTCGGCGGCCACAGCCAGCTGCTGCCCGACAAGCTCGGGGAGTTGCTGGACGGGATCGGAGACGTGATCGTCTCGGTGGGCGGGAGCTTCACGATGGGTTACACAGCGGTCGTAGTCACTGCCTCGCGGTCTATGTCACCCGTGACCGACCTGACCTGATTTCAGGTCGCTGTCGCCGGCGTTGAGGCCGAGCGCGACAGCTCTAGAGCGGGCGACCCGGTGGCAACACCGTCGCGGGCGCCAAATCGGTTTGCCCACGCTTTTGGCACTCGGCCACGCTGTCGGACATGACCGAGTACCGAGCGGAACTGGACGCACTAGTGACCTTCTCCAACGGCGGAAGGCTCACGGCCGAGCGCTTCCGGGTCGACGTGCCGGGGCCCGACGTCAATGAACGCGAGGTCGGAGAGCTGCTCGTAGCCTCGCTCGGGCTGCTCATGACCGAGAGCGTCGACATTGCCCGCGTCCGCGTGTTCCCCGAGCCGCACAAGGGCGCCCGGGACGGCCCGAGCGGCCCGAGCGCGCCCGGCCGCACGCCCGGGCTTGAGAAGGAGCGAGCTCGGCCCTGGCCCGGACCGGGGCCGTCGGCATGGCACCTCGTGGAGCTTTCCCACGTCATCGAGGCTGAGATGACCACGTACCCCGGGTTGCCCGGCCCCGAAATCACACCACACCTGACAAGGGAAGCCTC
This sequence comes from Acidimicrobiales bacterium, assembly GCA_035508795.1. Classification (GTDB taxonomy): domain Bacteria; phylum Actinomycetota; class Acidimicrobiia; order Acidimicrobiales; family Palsa-688; genus DATJMJ01. The sequence goes on along the minus strand of DATJMJ010000165.1, from coordinate 11,361 downwards.
GCGTGCGCTTTATGCGCCCGGCACCGAGTTCGCCATCGACCGTGTGAGCATGGTCGGCAACACGGGGACTTACCTGGACAGCCCATTCCACCGCTACGAGGGTGGGACCGATTTGGCCCGGCTCCCGTTGACTTCGTTCGCCGACCTTCCGTGCGTAGTCGTGCGCACTCTTGGCAGCAGCTCTCGGGCCATCGATGTCGGCACATTGGCAGCGTTGGACGTGGCCTCGAGCGCTGTCCTGTTGCACACCGGTGGCGACGAGCACTGGGGGACGCCGCGCTACGGTGAGGGCGCTCAGTACTTGACAGAAAACGGGGCCCGTTGGCTCGTCGACCACGATGTCCGCCTGGTCGGTACCGATGCCGTAAACATCGACGACACGAGTACCCGAGCCAGGCCGGCGCACAGCCTCCTGCTGGGCGCGGGAGTACCTGTCGTCGAGCACCTGACCGGGCTCGGGCAACTCCCGCCCACTGGTGCCCGGTTCAGCGCTGCACCGCCTCGCTTTGCTGCCTTCGGTACGTTCCCCGTGCGTGCGTACGCGGCCATCCCGGCGAATACTGGGCGTTAAACCTCGCAAACCGCTTGCAAAACTGACAACTCTGGCCACCTCTTCGAGCTCCTGACCGGCTGCGCCCGGGACAACCCCTGGGGCGCAGCCCCGGGCCCCTCCGGAAAGAAACTCAGTAGGCGTAGGTCGGCCCCCAGTTGAAGGCGACCTGCACCGCGCCGGATTTGCAGTTGTAGGCGTAGTAGGTCCCGGTCCACGCTGACGCCCATTGGGAGCCGGCTCCTTCCGCCGTTGCCTTGCATGTGAACCCGTCGGCAGAAAAGGCCTTCCCTCTTGCGCGATAGGCACCTATGCCGACTTCGTCCGCCTGCGTGCAGTTCGCTTGATAGACGGCAATCTGCGCCTGGTAGGAGTGGTCGACGAACTCCTGGTACTCGCATTGGCCGTCACCCAAAGGTGAAGGGAGCAGGGTGTTGCCCGGCCCGTAATGGTCCGTCCCCGCCGATGCGCTCCCGCCTCCACCGCCCGAAATCACGACGCCGCTACCGCTGCCCCCGCTGCCCCCGCTGCCACCACCGCTACCACTGCTCGCGCTTACGCCGCTCACGTTGTAGTGCGGCCCCCAGTTGAAGGCAACTTGAGCTGTCCCCGCCCGGCAGTCGTAGACGTAGTACGTCCCTATCCAGGCCGAGGCCCATTGCGAGCCGGCGCCCGCAGAGGTCGCTGTGCACGCGAACCCGTCGGCGTCGAAAGGCGCGCCCCTCGACTGGAATGCTCCGGTCCCGGTTGCATCGGCTTCGCTGCAGTTGGCGGCGTCGACCGCGATCTGCGCCTGGTACGAGTGGTCGATGAACTCCTGGTACTGGCATTGGCCAGCTCCGAGAGGAGATGGTAAGAGCTTGCCGCCCGGCCCGAAGTGGTCCGTGCCGGCGTATGGCGTCTTGGAACCCCCGGAAATAACAGGGTCGCCTGCCACGAGCACGGCGCTGCAGGTCGTGCCGCTGCCCGCAGCGCCGCTCGCTGCCACCGTTACAAGGCACCACGATGCGCTCGTCGGAAGGTTGGCGTCCCAAACCTGGACGACGATCTTGTCACCGGTCTGGACGACCCAGTTGAGCTCTTCGTCGTTGACCCCTTCTTTCCATTCGCCGTACGCAGTCCCGAACGACCGGAACGTGATCGAGGTGTTCGTCCACGAAGGGACGTCGCACTGCACGACGTTCGGCGAATAGCCGTTGATCGCGTCCGTCGAGCCTGCGCACGCGTTCCACCAAGTCTGGCGGGTCGTCCCGGCGTTTTCGAGCTCGGTGAGGGTCCCGTGGGGCCCGAGGTCGGTGACCCTGAAATGGTCGCTGTCCCCATCGAACGCGCCTGCCGTGCCGAAACAGCTACCGGTGATCGTCACGTTCGGCGCCTGGCCGGGTGGGAACACCCCCACATGGGAGATATGGGGATGGCAAGGTGCTGCTATCGCGAAAGCTTGGCCGCCCGTCGCGAGGGCGACCCCGGCCGTCGCGGCAGGCAGGAGCCCGAAGGCGAAGGCAACCGCAGGGACAAGATGACGGGTGAGCCTGGCCTGGCGGCGCAACGCTCGGCTGATGCCCGTCCCGACCGAGCTCGACTTGGGGAACATGTTGTGGGTTCTCCTTTCGGTGCTGACCATTGCTAGCACGGCGCTCCAGCCGTACCACGGCCCAGCACTCGATACGAGTACTACGCGGGCGTCACACGGGCGTCACAAGCCTGCGGGCAACGAACGGCCCGGGAGCCCGCCCTATGTTGCCGGTCACGGCCGAGGAGGCCCCTGGCCCAGCGTGCCTGCGCGGGTCAGACAGCTGAGCGCGGCGAGCGATTACCATCTGAGCGCAAAAGACAAGGAGAGGATCATGGACGACCAGAGCGTGCCACAAGCCGAGACCAGCCGTTTGTCCGGCGTTTTTCGACACCGGGTGACCATTGCACTCGTCGCGGCCGGGGCGTTGCTCCCGGTGGTGGTGAGTTACCCGACAACTGAGAGCGCAGCGGCCGCGGCCGTCAATTACGTCGCCATGGGCGATTCGTACACCTCCGGGCCCGACATCCCGACCCAGTACGGGAGCCCCGCAGGCTGCCTGCGGTCGATGAAGAACTACCCCGCCGATACCACCAACGCCTTAGGCCTCACGTTGGACGACGTGAGCTGCAGCGGCGCAACCACCGCCAACATCACCACTACGGGCGAGAGCGTGACGGGTGGCACGAACATCGTCCAGATCGATGCTGTTACCAAGTTGATCAACGTCGTCAGCCTTCAAGTCGGGGGGGACGACCTCGGTTTCACGAGCATCCTCGAGAACTGCATAGCCCTGACGCCGTGGGGCCCGACGAAAGTCGGCGCCAACTGCAAGAGCTACTACGACCCCAACGGCAAGGATTCCCTCGCTGCTGCGATCCAGGTCCTTCAGCCGAAGATCGTCTCCATCCTCGAAGCGGTGCAATCGGACGCGGCCAGCAACGCCAAGGTTTTCGTAGTGGGCTACCCCGACATCCTCCCCCAGACGGGAGCCTGCTGGCCGTCCATGCCATTTGAGACCTCCGACGCCCAGTACCTCAACCAAACCGAGAAAAACCTCAACACCGCTCTAGACAACGCGGTAGCCGCAGCGAACGCTGCCAGCACGACTGGCACGTTCGCCTATTACGTCGACACGTATACTCCGAGCGAAAACTACAACGCCTGTACTTCGTCGTCCACGAGGTGGGTAGAGCCGATCGTGCCGAAGAACCCCGCCTACCCCGTCCACCCGAACGCTACGGGAGAGGCCGGGATGGCTGGGTTGCTCGAGGCTGCGATGAAGGCGGAGAAGATTTGAGCTGACCGCGCCCCCAACACCCGTCGCGTAGGGGGACCTGCGGCGCCTGCGGCGCCGGCGCCACTTCACGGGCCCGGGGGGAGGCGGCGCAGCCGAAAAACCACAAGGCGTCCATGAGCGAAACCTGGGCGTTTGCAGGCTCGCAGGCAAAGTGCGCCCCGCCTTTTTCCTTGCCGGCGTTGGCCATTACCTTGCCCGCCTTATTACCAGGTCACCGCTTACCGTCTTGGCCCTGAGGTCGGCACGGGGGTCGTCAGGCGCACCCCCGTCGCCACCAGCAGGCTGGTCCGGGCCAAGCTCGATCTCCGATGCCAGGTCGCCGCTGACTGTTTCTGCGTCGACTGCCACCAAAGTCGAAGGTGCAATGCCGACGGTCAGGTCCCCGCTCACGCTCTCGAGCCTGGCCAGGCCGGCTATAAGGCGCGATATGTGCTGGTCGCCTGAGACAGTCTCGATGTGGCAACCGCTTTCGACCTGGCCCACGTTGACGTCGCCAGAAGCGGTGTGCGCGGCGAGCCCTCCCCCGCTGGCATCGACCGATACGTCGCCAGATGCTGTCCTGAAACGTGCATTGGCGCTCAGGGCCCCGCAACGCACGTCGCCCGAAGCCGTTGCGACCCTGGTCTCGCCGCTGACAGAACTCACTTCCACCTGGCCGCTCTGTGTCCGGACCTCCAGGTCGCCTTCGACGGCGCCGACATTTATGTCGCCCGACGAGGTCTCGATCGTCGTCGTCCCGAAGCGCCCGTCCGCCGACACTTCTCCCGAAGCGGTGAAGACCTCGACGGTCGCCGACTCGGGGAGCCTGACCGTGACTACCACCTGCTTCCCACCGAGCAAGGCGGGCAACAAGTCGCTCAGCCCCGGCACTACGACGCGAACTCGCCGTTTGCCATAGAGGCGCAGCCCTCCGCCGACCGGAGATCCCATGTGGCCCGGGACCTCGATGCTCACCCGGTGGCCCGCCGCGGTCTCCTCGTGCTCGACCCGGACCTGCTCGATCAGCTCGGGGTCCTCGATGCCCTCGACGCTGACGTCGACTTCTGTCGTCGTCCCCGGCTGGGCCCGTAGCCGGACGGCCCCGGCTCGGTTGTCGACCCGGAGCTGCAACCGCCCGGGCGTCTCAAAACGTTGATGGCTCACATCATCACCTTTCTTGCGGCACGGGAGAACAGCCCCGGCGGCGGTTACCCCCGGCCATAACCGCTCAGCCGCCGCCGTCCTTTGGCGCTCCAGTCGGTCCTTGCCTGCTGGCTGAGCGCGCGGACTATGTAGGCATTGACGGAGACACCTTCTCGTGCCGAAGCCGCCTCGAGCCTTGCTTTTAGTTGCGCCGAGAGCCGCAGCGTGATCCGGGCGTCGGCCTCGCCTTCGGGCTCGCCTCCCGCCGGCTCGGCGCGCACTTTGGGCTCAACGACGATGTCGACGTTGCCACCGGCGAGGCGCACCTCCGCTCTGTAATCCGGCAGAGAGGTCCCGAGCTCGTCCGCGAGCTGGCCCAAAGCGTCCAGCAGTCGTGCCGTGATCGGTGCCTGCATGGCAGCGGCCAGGCGCCTGGCGGCATCAGCCGTGGCCTCGTCTCCGAGCGCCCCAAGCGACGCCAGGTCGGCAGCGAGCGCTTCTACCAGCTCGGATACGCGCAACGTCCCTCCCTAAAGGCCCGGCTGGGCGCCTGCAACGAGCGCCGGCCTGGCAAGCCTGCAGCCCAGCCCGATCATGCGGTAGCCCAGCCAGGCCGAGGCCCGGCCCCCGATGGTCAGATCGCCCCGGGACGACGTGGCGCGCCTAGCGCGCCCCAACTGCGCTTGCAGGGTGGCGCGATCGGCACGCTCCTGGCTGAGCTCGGCTCGCCTCGTATCGGCCAAGCGATGTAATTGTGACGTCTCCATGACATCCCTCCAACCCGTTCAGGAGTCAACTATGACATCATTATGACGTCATGTCAAGCCCTCGATGACATCTTTTCAGGGCAACGCCGTGAGCAGCCTCTTCGGCGGGCTGGCGGGGCATTATGGCGGGATGGCGTCTTCCCGGACCGCTCGGACCGCCCGCACCAGGTAACTCGGGGACCGCCCGTGCAACTCTGTCGTGAGCGCTTCGAGGAGCTCGTTGCCGACGCCCTGGACGAGATCCCAGAACACCTCGGGAAGCTGATGGACAATGTGGCGGTCTTCGTAGAGGACTGGCCGACGCCCGAGCAATTGCCTCGCGGCGGCGGCACTCTCCTCGGGCTTTACCAGGGGGTCGACTTGACCCGCCGTTCGCCCCTGTCGTACGCCGGTGCGATGCCCGACCGCATCACCATCTTTCAGGGGCCGATAAGCCGCCTGTCGGGGAACGAGGCACAGCTCAAGGACCTCGTCCGCACGACGGTCGTCCACGAGGTGGCCCACCATTTCGGCATCTCCGACGAGCGCCTGCACGAGCTCGGGTGGTGATGGGCTCAGGCTGGTGGCCCGCCCAAACGGGAGTTATCCCCCGGCTTGGCGGACCTCGGGCACCAGGTCGCCCGGCACTACCGGCACACCTGTGGCGAAAGAAGTGTTAGCCGCTATACCAGTCAGCACCGCCCAGGCGCCGTCGAGCGCCCCAGCCGCCCGGCCGAGCGGGTCGAGCCCCGCCTCGCCGAAGATGTCCTCGAGCATGCGGCTGTCCCCCCCACCGTGGCCGCCCTCGTCGGAGCCCTCCACGTCCAGCTGCTCAGGCTTCTCCCAATGCCGCCTGAGCGTGAGGGTGCACCGGTTGCCGCCCGGGGTTTCCCCGCTCCGGCCGCTCACGTACGAGCGCTCCTCGACGTCGAGCTCGAGCCGCCCCTCCGTCCCGTTTACCATGACCCGGTAGCCTTCCCAGGGCGCATAGGCGACCAGGTGGTACGACATCGTCGCTTTGTTGGAATAGCGAGCAAGCACGGCCATGTCGTCCTCGATGCTTATGCCGTCGCTGAAGACGCTGAGGTCCCGCAGGTAACCGTCCTCACCTTCCGCGTCGAGGTAAAGGGCGCGCAGTTCGTGGTCCGCCGATAGGTCGAGCGCGAACGGGTCGGCCGCGTTACCCGTGCCTCGCTCGTAAAAATGGGTCACGCCTCTCTCCTCGGCGTTGGCCCTCCCGTAAAAGCGAAGGTCCCCGAGCCCGAAGACCTTGACCGGGACCGAACGCAACCACCAATTGACCAGGTCGAAATGATGGCTCGCCTTGTGCACCATCAGCCCGCCGGAATTGCGCTTGTCGCGGTGCCACCGGCGGAAATAGTCCGCCCCGTGGACAGTGTCGAGGAGCCATTCGAAATGGACGGACGTGGGGGTGCCAATAGCACCTTCCATGAGCAGCCGCGCCAATGCCGAATTGCGTGGGCTGTAACGGTAATTGAACGTGACGCGCAAGTTGTGGCCTGTGCGCTGCTGAGCGCGCAGGATGGCCGAGCAGCGTTCGGCGTCCACGGTGAGCGGCTTTTCGCAAATGACGTCGCAGCCCGCTTCCATGGCGGCGACGACGTAGCGGTCGTGAGTACGGTCGATGGACGTGACGATCACCTCGTCGACGCCTTCGCCTTGCAGCATGCCGGCGAGCTGATCGGGCGGCCCGAGGACGAGCGGCGCCCCCTCGTCACCGCTCTGGTCCCGAAAACGCCGGGCAGCGTGCTCGAGGCGGACCGGGTTGACGTCGCATAACCCCACGAGCTGGGCGCGATGGCGGTAAGTGGTGGCGAGGGCCCTCGTGTACATCTGTGACCTCGCTCCGGTACCGACGAGGGCATAACGGCGGCGTACGTTCATACGCCCATAATGGTGCGCCCTTAGAGGATCCGGCCGCCGCAGGGATCCGTTCAGTGACCTGCGGGGCGAACGACGCCTTGCCGCAGTCGTCGCCGCTCGGAGCGAGACAGCGGGCATGATTGGTCCGTGGAGAAGGCCGAGCTCGCCCGGAAGGTCCAGGAGGCTTGCTACCTCGAGGGCGACTTCGTGCTCCGCTCCGGGCAGGCTGCCAACTTCTATTTCGACAAGTACCGCTTCGAAGCCGACCCCAGCCTGCTGTCAGCGGTCGCACAGTTCGCGGCACCGCTCATACCTCCCGGCACGGAGATCCTCGCCGGCCTCGAACTGGGGGGCGTCCCCATTTCGACCGCGCTCTCCCTGCTCACCGGCCTACCCCAGGTCATGGTGCGCAAGCAGGCCAAAACCTACGGGACTGCGAAGCTCGCGGAGGGCCCCGACATAGCGGGGCGCCGGTTGCTCATCGTCGAGGACGTGGTGACGACCGGGGGCCAAGTGGTCCTTTCGGCGCAAGACTTGAGGGCACGAGGTGGCGAGGTCTCCTCGGTACTTTGCATCATCGACCGCCGGCCACCGACCGCGAACGGCCCGGGTGGCGGGCCAGGCGCCGGCGCTACGGGGCAGGAGGACAAGTTGCAAGCCGCGGGCCTCCAACTGGTCCCTCTCTTCGGTTTGGACGACCTTTTGCCCGCTCCTCGGGCATAGGCGGCGGGAGGCCGGGGCTAAGAGCCCGCCGGGGGCTCCGCTTTGCCTGCGAGCAGGTCCCGTATCTCGGACAGCAGCGCGATGTCGGGCGGCACTTCCTCGGGCGCGGGTGCCTGCCCACGCGCCCGCCTTTCGGCGAGCTTGTTGAGGGGCACGACGACGATGTAATAAACGGCGGCAGCCACGGAGGCGAACGTTACCGCCGCGTTGATCAGGTCGCCGTAGAGGAAATGACTATGGTTGATCGTGAAAGTCAGGTTTTCGAAATTGGGCTGTCCGACGATCGCTGCGATGATCGGCGTGAGTATGTCGGCGACGAATGCTTTGACCAGCGTCGTAAACGCTGTCCCGATCACGACGGCGATCGCGAGGTCGACGACGCTGCCCCGCATGATGAACTCTTTAAAACCCTTGAACATCCGGCAACCCCTCTTTATGACTTAGCGCTTTTGGCCCATCTGAAAGCCGAGCTGCCCCTGGTCGGAGAGCACCTCGAGGAGAGTGCCCTCGCGGAGGCCCCACTCGCTGACAACATAATGGCCGACATTTAGCTCCTCCGCCACTGCTTGGAGGATGCAGGCACCGAGGGGCAGCACCGGAGCACGGCTCGCCGACACCCCAGGCAGTTTGAGCCGCTGGCGAAGGTCCATCCTTGCAAGCATCTCTGCGGTCTCGGCCACCTGCGACGTGGACAACTCGACTTGGTTGACGCACCATTGCGCCCTGCCGGCATACGGTTTGGCTCTCGCAACAACCATGCGAGCGAGAGCGCGAGCCGTACCGCCGCTAAGCACCGTCCTCCTGGCTGCTCTCATGTACTTCGAGGCAATAATGCCGGTTGCTTCGACCGCCTCGCGGGCCCGTTCGCGCACTTCCTTCCGGTCCTCGCGTGTAAGAGGGTCCCCCGCCGCGATCTCCCCCCGCAGCCGGGTCGCGCCGAGAGGAGCTGTCGCGGCGAAGTTGACCTCGAAACGGTTGCCGACCGCGATCTCGAAGCTCCCGCCACCTAGGTCGACGCCCATGGTCGGCTCGTCGGACATGTAGACCGAGGCGCGCTGGCCTGCGAAACAAAGTTGAGCCTCCTCGGGACCGTCCAGGACGGTGACGGGAACGCCAAGGGCTTTTTCCAGCCTGTCCACAACAACCCGCCCGTTAGCGGCGTCCCGCAAGGCCGCTGTTGCCAGCGCGACTACGACATCGGGCTTGGCGGCGTCGACGGCACGCCGGAGGCGCTTGGCTGCGCTGACGGCAGCCGAGACCCGCCCGGGCGGGATATTGCCTTTGGAGCCGACGTCGTGCCCGAGGTTGAGCAAAGCGCGACGCTTGAGCAGCGGCCTCAGCACCCCTGAAGGCCCGTACTCGCATACGAGTAGCTGGAACGAGCTGCTGCCGAGATCGCAGACCGCGCCGATGGCCATCCGCTACGGACATTACAACGCCTGGGCCGCGCCGACGCGCATGCCGCCGTCCCGGCGGGTTATGCGCGCACGTTGTGCACGCCTCCGGCTCAAAGTGGACGGGCACCGCCGGCTGCGGGCAATGCGAAACCGAGGCTGCGGCACGTGCGCGGCGTGATCACCAAGGCCGTGCGCCACATCTGCGAAGGCACCCCTGTGAACTGCACCGGGACGTAAAAGGGCGTGCTGGCACCCTTGCACCGCGCAAGCTGCGCACCCCAGCTCACCGCGGGCTCGTGGCGGGAGAAGTTTGGCTGGAGGCATAGGAACGACAACGCAATGAGCACACCGGCTCCCAGGCGCCTCCAAGTGCCCGGCGAGGCCGGCAGCATGGCGAGCAGCACCCAGCCGAGGAGGGCAAAGGGAAGGAAATAATAACGCGGCCCGGTCGTGGCGGGGTTGGTCGACAAAGGCGCCGGGACGGCGGAAATGAAGCCGACTGTCAGCAGTGCAGCGAACAGTGCAAGCCCCAGGGCACCCGCCGGAGCACTTCGGGCCTTCCATTTGAAAACGGCGGATGCCGTAAGGACGAACACAAGAGCACCAGTTACGTCGAGCAGCAAGGAGTTTTCAGGCTTCAGCCAGCCCAGCGCGTAGGTGGAGAAGTTATGCAGTTCCTGGAGCGCGACCTTCGCAGGATGAAGAGGCGTACGTCCCGACCGCGCGGAACTAAAGTACGCGATCCCCTGTGGGACGCATGTCAGCGCGAGCAAGACTGTGGCCCAAAGGTCGCGGCGCTTTTTCCGGGCGACGAAGAGCACAGCCGAGGGGACGACCATCGCCGCCCCCGCCAAACTGCTCATCCCGCCGATGACAAGGACGGGCGCCCGGAGCCACCAGTAGCCCTCGAGCCACCCGAACGTTACGACGGGCCAAAGGGACGTCCACCAGAAAATGTAGAGGGCGACTCCGAAAACCTCAGGGTTCATGGGCGTAAGCACGAGCAAGAGCGCTGCGGCGGCGCGCCAGTGCAGGCCGACGACCGACCTCGGGAGCAGGATGAGGCACAACGTGACGGCGAACCAAACTGTCGCGAACCAGTACTCAACCTCGGGAAGATGTGCGAAATCCGCCGACGCTGCGACGGCAACGCTGAACGAAGTCGGCCATATGAAATAACCCTTTACCGGTGCCAGTACCGCCTGTGCGAAGCCTTCCATCTGGTACCGGTTGAGGATGTGGTACTCGTCAGCCCAGACGTACGGGTGCAAGAGCTGGTCGGGCCGGCGCGCAAACCAAACGGACAAACCGATGCCGAGCACTGCTAAAACGACCAAGGCCGAGCGGGCGGGACGCTCGTGCTCGTGGGCGTCAGCCAACTTGCCCGTGGCACGTTGGGAGATCAGCGGACCGAAGACCTTGTCAGGCCGCCGCCACCCGTGAGCTTTGCGGCGAGTGCCACAGGAGCCAGTGTGAGGACCAGGACGGCGGTAACGACGACATTGACCTCGGGCAACTGTTGGCCAAGACGGATCTGGCCGAAGATCCAGATCGGCAAGGTGGTTTGAGCCCCGGCCGTGAAGGTCGTCACGATCACCTCGTCGAACGACAGCGCAAAAGCGAGGAGCGCCCCGGAGACAAGCGCCGTCGCGATCATGGGGAGGGTCACGTACAAAAAAGTCTGCACACCGTTCGCACCGAGGTCCATGGAGGCTTCGACGAGGGACCCCGAAATACGGCGCAGCCGCGCGATCACATTGTTGTATATGACGACGATGCAAAAGGTTGTGTGGCCGATGATAATGGTCAACAGGGAGAGGTTTACCCCCCCGAAGGTGAAGAAAGAGCGCAATGCCAGGCCGGTGATGATCCCCGGGAGAGCTATCGGCAGCACGAGGAAGAGCGATATCGTCTCGCGGCCAAAAAAACGGAACCTGTGTACGCCGAACGCCGCGAGCGAACCGAGTGCTAGCGCCAGGGCAGTCGCGCCGACCCCCGCTTTCACGGACAACCAGAGCGCCGAACGCACTGTGGGGTCGTCCCAGGCGACACTGAACCAGTGGGTCGTGTAGTGCCGGATGGGCCAGCTCTGGACATTCGAACGGTCGAAGGCAAACAGCACGATC
>DATJMJ010000164.1:0-7869 GCA_035508795.1 Acidimicrobiales bacterium | reverse complement strand
CCGGGTTGCGCTATAGCTTCGACGACCCGTCGGCAACGATCGTCGCAGTGAGCGAGGACGGGCCCGTGACCGTGGCGCGCACCGGGTCAGTGGTCACCCGTCCTAGCAGTCGCTGAAGCCCCCGTCCCGGCTACCCCGGTTGCCCCCGCCGCCGGGCCCCGCCACCCTGCCCACTCCCGCCGCTCCCCCGCCACGGCGCTCCCCGCCACGGCGCTCCCCGCCGCCCCGGCTACGCCCCGCCACCGCCTGCCACCGCCTCCTGCCCTGGCTGGCCGTCGGGCCCGGGCCAGGCGGCGGCCCGTGGCTGCAACCGTCCCGCATTGCTGATCGTCACGACGGCCAGTAACGAACCAAGCCAGCACGCCGCCGCCGCGATCAGGACCGCCCGGTGAAAGCCAGAAGTGAGCACGGCGGGGTGGAGGTAGCTGTGACCGGTCAGCCCAGCAGCGCTCGGGAGCACCGCAACGGCGATGAGGGCGGCCGCGCGGGCGACGTCGTTATTGACTGCAGAAGCCACGCCTGAATGTCGCTCGGGCGCCGCCGCCAACACGGCGGCCGTCAAAGGTGCCACCGTGACCGCCAGCCCCAACCCGAGCACCCCCACGGCCGGGAGGACATCGCGGACATAGTCGCCACCGGGGGATACGCGAGCCAGGAGCACGAGCCCAACGCCGACGAATATCGGGCCGACGGACATCTGCAGCCTCGGGCCCAGCCGTGCGGCCAAGGCGCCCGAGCGGGCAGAAAACAGCAGCATTAACACCGTGATTGGCAGGAGGGACAGCCCAGCCGCCAAGGGTGTGTACCTGAGGACCTGCTGGAGGTCTATCGGGACGAGGAAAAGGGCCCCGCCAAGCGCGCCGTAGACGGCGAAGGTGACAGCATTTGCCCCGGAGAACTGGCGAGCCCGGAACAGGCCGAGCGGCAATAGGGGATCGGCCCGGGCCCGCTCCACCAGCCCGAAAGTGACGAGGAGCACTGCGCCGAGGCCGAACGCGGCAACGGTTACCGACGATCCCCAGCCGAAGGCGGCACCTTCAGTCAGCCCGTAGGTGAGGCCGGCCAATGCACCGCAAAAGAGCGTCGCCCCCGGCAAGTCGACCCTCCCTCTCGCAGAGGGGTCGCGAGACTCGGGCACGTGACGGGCCGAGATGGCAAGGACCGCCAGGGCGACGGGGAGGTTGATCAAGAAGATCAGCCGCCAGCTGACCGCAGCTATCAGCCACCCGCCGAGCAGCGGCCCGGCCGCTGTGGCAACGCCTCCGAGCCCCGACCAGGCACCTATCGCCCGCGACCGGTCATTGGGGGCAAACGACGCCTGAAGGATCGCCAGGCTGCCGGGCGTAAGCAGGGCGCCGCCTACGCCTTGAAGAGCTCTCGCCCCGATCAGCGCGGGCCCGTTTGGTGCCACTCCGCAGATCAACGAGGCCACGGCGAACCAGGCCGTCCCGATCTCGAAAACCTTGCGCCGCCCATAACGGTCGCCCAAGGCTCCCCCGAGCAGAAGAAGGCCCGAAAGGGTGAGCATGTAGGCGTTGGTGACCCACTGAAGCTGGTCGACGCTCGAGTGGAACTGGCGCCCGATAGTGGGCAGGGCGATCCCGACGACGGTGGAGTCGATCCCGGCCATGCCCGAGCCGAGGACGGTTGCTGCGATAACCCGGCGACCGGTGGGTGAGCGGTACTGCAACTGCCCCGTCACGATGGGACGAGGCCCTACCTCGGACGGCTCTCGGGTCTCAGACGGCTTGGGCGTCGTGGCTCGGCACCCGGAGCCCATCGAGCACCATCGCCAGCAGCCGCTCGGCTTGCTCTTCTGTCAAGGTCGCAGCCATGCACATCGGCCCTATGAGCTGCATGAGGTCCGCCCCGTCGATGTCCGTGCGCGCCAGGCCCTGCCTTTGCGCCCGCTCGAGCACCACCTCGGCGGCGCCCTGGATGCGCTCTCGCGCCTTGACCTTTAGTTGCGGGTTTTTTTCGAACGCCTGGTGCAGCTCGTTCAGGAAGTTGCGCTTGCTCTGCGAGTAGCGAACGAACGTCTCCAGCCAGTTGACGAGCCCCGCCCACGGTGCAAGCTCAACCGCTGACTCCTCCGCCGCCGCTACCAGCCCATCGACGTCGGTCCTGTAGACCGCCTCGACAAGGTCGATCCTCTTCGGGAAGTGACGATAGAGGGTCCCGACCCCGACGCCGGCTTCCTTCGCTACGGCTTCCATCGGGGCATCGCCACCCGACTGGGCGAACACAACCTTGGCCGCCTCCACCAAACGCTCGTAATTGCGCCTGGCATCGGCGCGCATCGGCCGCCCGTCCACGAGAGCGTCTACCTCGTCACCGAGGGCCGTCACCACGCTCGAGTGACTTGTCATCGCTGCTCAGGGACCTCCACTAAAAATTCTCGCTAAACGGAGGCAACCTCCGTATACTAAGCGGAGGAAGCTTCCACTTACATCAGCATACCAACCGAAAGGTCTTGGCGATGACCGCAACCTCAATAACCGAGCGTACTCCGGGGTCGACCGCTAGGGCTGACGACGGCAAGGCTCTTGCCGGCCGCTTCCCGCAGCTCCGACGCCTGGTCGACAACCCGTCAGTGTTCCTCTTCGTGATCCTCACAGCCCAGCTCATGGTCGTCCTCGATGCGACGATCGTCAACGTCGCCCTGCCTCATATCCAGCGTGGCCTCGGGTTCTCCGGGAGCGGGCTCTCCTGGGTCCTCAATGCGTACATCCTCACCTTCGGCGGCCTGTTGCTGCTCGGGGCCCGCTCGGGCGACATTGTCGGGCGGCGCAGGACGTTCCTGGTCGGGATCGCGATCTTTTCGCTGAGCTCTCTGGCCGGGGGCTTCGCCGTCACCAGCTGGATGCTCCTGGCGGCCCGCGCCCTCCAGGGGACCGGGGCTGCGTTGGCGGCCCCTTCTTCGCTCGCCTTGCTGACCGCCGTGTTCCCCGAAGGCCAGCAGCGGATGCGGGCAATCGGGCTCTTCACAGCCGTTTCGGCAGCTGGTGGCGCAATCGGCCTACTTGCGGGCGGCATGTTGACCGAGTGGGCCTCTTGGCGCTGGGTCATGTTCGTCAATGTCCCGATCGGGCTGGCGGTGTGGTCACTCGGCCGGGTAGTGATCCCCGAGACGGGTCGCAGGCACGGCAGGTTCGACATCTCCGGCGCCGTCATGTCGACCGTCGGAATGAGCGCAGTAGTCCTGGGGCTGGTCGAGGCAGGTAGCAAGGGCTGGGCACAGCCCATCACGATCTCGTCGTTCGCAGGGGGCGTGATACTGCTCGCCGCCTTCGTGCAAAACGAGCGCCGTGCCTCCGAGCCGATCCTGCCGCTGAGGCTCCTGGCAGATGGCACCCGGACGGGGGCCAACCTGGCTCGTGGGCTCGTTTATGCAGGCATGTACGGGATGTTCTTCTTCCTGTCGCAGTTCCTCCAGGACGTCCAGGGGCACTCGCCCCTGGTAACCGGCGCCGGCTTCCTCCCCGTGCCGATCTCCATCTTCCTGGCTTCCCAGCTCACCAGCAAGGTGCTCGTGCGCCGCTTCCCCGCAAAGGCGGTCATGCTCTCGGGCGTCGTCCTGGCAATGGTGGCCCTCGTCCTGACGAGCCGCCTCCAGGTGGGCTCTTCGTACTCGCAGGTGCTCATCGACCTGGTCCTCCTTGGTTTCGGGTCGGGCACGTCGCTCGTCTCGATGACTTCGGCAGCCCTGTCGGGTGTCGAACCACGTGACGCCGGCGCGGCTTCGGGGCTGGTCAACGTAATCCAGCAGATTGGTGCCGCCCTCGGGCTGGCTGTCCTGGTGACGGTCTTCGACGCCGCTACCGGTCACGCCCAGCTCGGCACGAGCACCGCCGCCACCGCGAGCGCCGGCGCGGCGAGCGCCTCGCACGCCCTCGCCAGTGCCGCCCTTGTCCACGGGTTGGACGAGGTCTTCCGGGTCGCTGCGCTGTTCGGTTTCCTGGCGCTCCTCACCGTCACCTTCGTCATCCGCACGGGCGCTGCCGCCCCTCGCCCCGAAAACACGACCGCCACAGCTGTGGCCAAGCTCGGCGAGATCGGGGAGGCGGGGAGCCTCGAGGGGCTCGAGGGCCTCGACGGGATCCGGGGCCTCGAGGAGCTTGTGGAGCTCGAAAGCGCCCAGGCAGTGGCGCTCAGCGGGAGGCCCGGCGGGCAGCCTGCGCTCGGCCTGGCCGTGGCAGTGCGGGCTGACCGCACTGATCGCACTGACCGGGCCGACCGGCCCGGGGTGGTCGGCTAGCGGCCCTGTGCCCGGCCCTGCCCGAGAAGTGCGCCACTGAGCCCGCCGGCGTCTGTCCCGGACGGGTCTGTCCCGGCCGGGTCAGCGGGGTGCGGAGCGGGGTGCGGAGCGGACGCAGACAGGTCAGCAACCGCCACCTTCTCCGCGACCCCCGCGGGCACCGCCGGCTCCAGCGGCATAGGCACCGCTCCCGGCAGCCGAAGGGGCGCCGCAAGGTACTCCTCCAGCCGCCGGGGCGCCATTGGCCGGCCGATGAGGTAACCCTGGCCGATGTCCGCACCGAGGTCTCTCAGCAGGTCGAAGACCGCACGCGTCTCGATCCCCTCGGCGACGACCGTTACCCCGAGCGCCCGGGCGAGCTCGACTGCGGAGCGGACGATGGCCTGGGCGCGGGTGCCCGAGCGCAGGCCGGTGACAAAGGACCTGTCGATCTTGAGCTCGTCGATCTCGAGGACCAGGAGCTGCGACATCGACGAATAGCCGACGCCGTAGTCGTCGACCGAGATGCGGATCCCCTTGTCACGAAGGTCCCGGACGCAGCGGACCGCTCGCTCCTGGTCAGCACTGAGCGCGGACTCTGTGATCTCGAGGGTCAGCCTCTCGGGCGGGAACGCGTTCCGGGCGAGGACGTCGTCGATGTAGGAGGGGAGCTCCTCGTCGACGAGGTCGAAGCGGGAAATGTTTACGCTCATTTGGAGGTACCGCCCAGCCCGGGTGAGCGACGCTGCGTGAGAGACAGCCTGGTCCACGACGCTCCGGGTGATGTCGGGCAGCAACCCGACCCGTTCTGCGAGGGGTATGAAAGAACCCGGGTAGAGGAGGCCGAGCTCGGGGTGCTCCCAGCGGACCAGCGCCTCCACGCCGAGGGGCCGCAAGGTCCGCATGTCGAGGGTGGGCTGGTAGTGGAGGGTCAACGACCGGTTGTCCACCGCCTGGCGGAGACAACCCAGGAACTCGAGGCGCTCGCGGTTGTGAGGGTCGAGCTCGGGGCGGTAGACGGCTACATGCGAACGTGCCCGCTTGGCCTCGTACATCGCGACGTCCGCGCAGCGAAGGAGGTCGGCGGCCACCGGGTGCCCGTCTGCCGCCATCGCCACCCCGATGCTGGCACCAACCCGGACACTTACGCCGTCCAGGACGCACGGCTCGCGCAACGAGTCGCGGAGGGCTTTGCCGATCGCCACGAGCTCGCTTTCCCCGACACCTTCACAAATGCAGGCGTACTCGTCGCCTCCGAGCCTTGTGAGCGCCCCACGGCCGGCGAGCTCACGGACGAAGCGGCCCCCCACGAGCTTCAGCAGCTCGTCGCCCGACGCGTGGCCAAGGGCGTCGTTGACCTCTTTGAAGCCGTCGAGGTCGATCAACAACACTCCAGCCCCGCTGGGATCGTCCAAGCAGGCAGTCGCAACCCTGTCGAGGAAGGCGCGTCGGTTGGGCAGGCCGGTCAGGTAGTCGGTGCGGGCGTCGCGGAAATTGCTCTGGGTCGACTCGTTCACGGCCCGCAGCGTCATCCCCATCCGCCCGATGACAAGGACCAGGGCGCAAACGGCAAGCAGGGGGACCACCACCGGGTCGCCCCGGAGCAACGAGACGACGATGACTGCGAGCGAAACCAACCCGGACCCGACAGGGACGACCGCAAGGCTCGAGGGCGAGCCGGCCGGCACGCGCCAAGGGCGGGGCGGGCGGACTGTAGCGGCTAGGCCTCCGAGGTAGAGCCCTATGAGCCACGTCACATCGAGGGGTGTCCCAGCCACATAACTGTTGGTCGCCGAGAGGTTGAGCCAGATGAGGTCGCCGACGACGAACCAGGCGATGCTTGCCATCAACAGGCAAGGCCGCAGGCCCGGGACACGGCGTTGCACCGACAAGCCCGACACAAGCAGCACGAGGAGGGCTAGGTCCGAACAGGGGTAAGCAATGTTCACCGCCGCAGCCAAGGGGCGGCCGCTCACCACGAGGACAGGTTCGAGCCACAGCATGGCGGACACCGCCGCCGCCGTCACCCCGGCTATGAGGGCGTCGAGCCGGGCGCTCGCCTGGGCCCTGCGGAAAGGCTCGCGCACGAAGGCGACGATGGCGACGATGAAGGCGGCGTAGGCGAGCAGGTAGAAGATGTCGCTCACTGCCGGGCTCGGGATCGGGTGCTCGTTTTGGTCGTGGTATGACCAAACGAGGTCGCCGGTCGTGTAGAGGAGGATGCGCAGGCTCATGGCGACCCAGGCGACGCGGAGCCCGGGTTCGCGCCGCACGCACATGAGGCAGGGGATGACGGGGAGGGCCTCGGCAAAGGTGTACACCCAGCCGTCCCAGATCGTCGTGTAACCGCTGGGCGGCCGGTGCACAGCCAATGTCGAGACGCCGTACGCGAGTACCAAGGCCGCTATAAGCGCTTGCATCGCCCACTCATGCGGCGGGACGCGGGCGACCCTGCGCGTCCCCAGCCTGGGCCCCCGCGACCTCGACCCCGCGTCAGCCGCCCCTGTCACGGTGCCATAACCGCTGAGGGTGGCACAACTTCGCGTCACCCCCAAAAGATCGGCACGCCACAGGCCTGAACGAAGGAAAGGAGCACCGAAATTTCGCGCGCAGCGTGATTGGTGCCAAAGGTGCAATCATCCTGGCCTCCGGGGCGTCTTCAATAGGTCGGAGGAGTTTGACGGAAGCAAGAGCTCAGAGGGGCGACGAGGACGATCGGGGAAGGAAAGGTGAACAGCGAGGAGAGCGCGTTCCTCGAGGCGACGTTGCCCCACCTCGACGCCGTCTACCGAGTGGCACGCCACATGAGCCCGGACCACCATGGCGCCGAGGACCTGGTCCAGGAAACCTACCTGCGGGCCTTCGCCGCCTTCGGCACGCACCGGGGGGAGAGCACGAAAGCTTGGCTGGTCACGATTTGCCTCAACCTCGCCCGCAGCGCCGGACGGCGGCGGAGCCGCCGGGTTGCCGAGACACCTCTCACAGACGATGTGCAGCCCGAAGCGGCCATCGCAGGCGTGCCCGAGAACGCCTTCGCGAACATCGACCGCGACACCGTCTCGCGGGCACTTGCCCGCGTCCCCGAAGAACAGCGCACCGCCATCGTGTTGATGGACCTCGCCGGCCATTCCGCCTCGGAGGTCGCACAGATGCTCGGGCGCCCGAGGAACACCGTCCTGTCCTGGGCACATCGAGGTCGCCGGCGCCTGGCGTCGTTGCTCGTGGAGGAGGGCGTCAACCGTGACGTGCCCTGAAGGACGCGAGGACCAACTGGTGGCCTTCCTGGCCGGCGAGCTCAGCGCCGAGGAGGAGAGGCGCTTCGACGCCCACTTGCTCAGCTGCGAAGCCTGCTGGCAGGCCGTTCAGGCGGACAGAGCGGCGCGCCGGGCGCTCGAGCAGCTGCGCGAACCTGCACCGGCGGGCTTGGCGGACAGGGTAGCCCTCGCGATCGCGGTCCGGACCGGCGAAGCCGGCGAAACGGCCAAGGCCGGTGAACGGGGCGAGCCTGCCGAAGGCGGCCTTTTACAGCTTCAACACCCGCACCAGCAGCAACCCCAGCAGCAACCCCAGCAACCCCAGCACCCTGAGCACGCGCAGCGGCACGGGCAACGGCTTTCACCGTCCCGCCACTG
>DATJMJ010000163.1:0-63063 GCA_035508795.1 Acidimicrobiales bacterium | reverse complement strand
GGCGGCCCGGCCGTGCTGGCGCGCTTCGGCCTGCCGGCGGCACTGGAGGCGTGAGGCTGTGGCGACCGAGCCCGCCAGCCGCGCCCCGGGCGCGCTACTGCGATTTGCCGAGCCCGGGCAAGGTCACTGCCGGCTTTTCAGTTTTCTATGTCGGAGAGCAGGAAACGCACCCCACCGGTAGCTGCAGCAACCAGGCCGCCTGCCAGTTTGCCGGCTTCGGGCGTCTCCAGCGCCGCGCAGGCTGTGGCGTAGTCGGGAAAGTAGATGTCGATGGTCCGGTAGGCGGGGGTCGGAGAACCGTCTTCTTTAGGGAAAACCTTGGCGGATTCGACTCGCTGGACATCGGGGATCTTTGCCAGGAGCGCCTTGTTATCCGGCGAGTTGTACTGGGCCTCGAAGGCTTCGGGATCGGTCGGGTTGTCGACGATGATGGTGAGTTTGACTGCCATGGTGGCGATGATAACGAGGCACGCAAGGCGGCATTCTCAACAACGGCGCTCGGACCTCGACCAGCCCCGTCTCTACCTGCTCGCACAAATGAGCGTGGCCCTACCGTGGGTGCCCGAGCAGGTTCCCGAAGAAATCTCGGATGTCTTTCACCAGCAGGTCCGGAGCTTGCCTGGCGGCGTAGTGGCCGCCACGGTCATAGACGTTCCAGGAGACGACGTTGGCGTCCTGGCGCTCGGCCAGGGCCCGGTCCGAGGGCCAGTCGTTTGGGAACTGGGCCAGGGCGATCGGGGCCCGCAGGCCGGGTGGGATGGTGGTCGGGCCGCTCGGCGGTTGCTGGCGGTCCTCTTCTGCGTAGATGCGCGGCGCCGACCCCGCAGTGCCGGTAACCCAGTAGATGGTCACATGGGTGAGCAAGGCGTCTGCGTCGAGGTCACCCATGCACTGGCCGTTCCAGGCGAGCAACCCGACCGGTGAGTCGGCCAGAGCATGGGCCAGGGTCTGGGGCTGCTCGGCGTGCACGTGGCCATAAGGGCTGTTGCGCACCTCGCCCGGCCCCGCTGGGAACACCTGGGTGACATGTACGCCGACAGCCTCTTCGCCGGCTTCTCGTGCCATCTCCGGTGCGACGAACGACCCCCAGTCGTTGCCTGCCGCCCCAAAGCGCTTGCAACCCAGTCTCCGCATCAACCCGACGAAGGCGCGTGCGGTACGCCGAGGGCCCCAACCAACGTCGGGAGTTGGCCCGGACCATCCAAAACCCGGCAAGGAGGGGACTACGAGGTCGAAAGCCACCGCGGGGTCAAGACCGTGGGCTCGCGGGTCGCTGAGCGGGCCGAGCACATCGAGGTACTCGGCTACAGACCCGGGCCACCCATGGACCAAGATGAGAGGCAGCGATTCGGGCTCGGGTGAGCGGATGTGCAAAAAGTGCACGTTGGCCCCATCTAAGGTGGTTGTGAACTGCGGGTAAGCGTTGAGCCGGCGCTCCCACTCCCGCCAGTTGTACTGGTCCCGCCAGTAATCGACGAGCCGCCTCACGAACGCGTCCGGCACGCCGTACCCCCGGTCGCCGCCGCGCGGCTCCGGCGCAAAACGGGCCCTGCCCAGCCGGTCGCGCAGGTCGGCCAAGTCGTCGTCCGGGACAGCGACTTGGAAGGGCACGATCTCTTCGCTCATGGGAGCCTCCCGTCCAAAAAAGTTGGTCGTTCTTGATCTATTGACGGTGCCCGGCGACCGGGATCATCGCGGCTGGCGCTGCAGGCCCTTGTTGGGCAGGCTGCTCGTCCGCCCGCTCCCCGCTTGCCTCCTCACCCCTACCAGATCGCCGGCCCCCGGCTGACCCACCTCGCTGACTTGAAGCCGGGGCGCGCCCCCGGCGTGGGTATGCTCGCGTCAGCCGGTCGTGAGGCGCTCGTCCAGGTGAGAAAGGACGATGGGCCAGGCAACCTGATGCTGGTCCCGAGCCGCTTGGTCGTAAAAACCCGAGTGTGCAAGGCGCAGACGGGTCCCTGCACCCGAGCCGATCGGAGTCAGTTGGACAGTGACGATCGTTTCTGCGCCCCAGGTGCCGGCCTCACCCGTCACCCAGGCGAGCTCCACGAGACGACCCGGGAGCAAAGTGATGAACCTCCCGTAATGGTGGTGCCTCGAGCCCTCGTACTCTGTCTCGAAGAAGAAAGGTTCGTCGACGACCGGTTTCATGCGGACGGTGCCGGGCTTGGCAAACCAAAGCTCGAACTGCTCGGTCCACGCCCGGAAGATTTGCTCCGCCGAGGCGGCCATTTCCACTGAGACAGTCAACGAAAACGAACCCTCCGGCTGCTCCGGGCGAGCCAATTTACCGCTTGCGCGGGCAGAGGAAGTCATGCCGCTTGCCTCGCGAAATGCTCCTCCCGCCGCACGGGGGACAAGACTAGCTGCCACCGGCTGGCCGGTGCACTTTCGGGCTCACTTTGGTCGCGGTAAAGCAAGCTGGCCGCGGTCCGTGGGGAAAAAGTGCGACGGAGCGCGACCGCCTTGCTGGAGCGCGACCAGACGCGTTGGCGGTTTACCGAGTGGGCACCTTGCTTTTTTGTGACAACTCTGGTCGCGGTACAGCAAACCGGTTGCGGTACATGGGGAAAAACTGCAACGAAGCGCGACCGGCTTGCCCAATCGCGACCAGACGCGCTCCACTGACCCATTGCCACTTTCCCCCGGCGCCGCCGGCGCCGGAGGCCCGGGCGCCGGCGCGGTGGTGACCACCCACTGGGGCTAGCCCCAGTTTTGCGGTGGGTTGACCCGACTCGAAAGACGCCCACCAGCGGTATTCCTTCGAGGCGGCAGGCCGTTTACGCTTTTTTTGATGATCACAACACACTCACTGACCAAGCGCTTCGGCGCAGCTACGGCGGTCGACAACCTCACCTTCGAGGTCCCTCCCGGCCTGGTGACCGGGTTCTTGGGCCCGAACGGCTCGGGTAAGTCGACGACCATGCGGATGATCATGGGCCTCGATTACCCGGACTCGGGGTCGGCCCTTATCGGCGGCAAGCCCTACAACGAGCTGGCCTGGCCCCTGCGGGAGGTCGGCGGCCTGCTGGACGCCAAGGCCTTCCACCCGGCCCGGACAGCCCGCAACCACCTGCGCTGGCTGGCCCTCACCAACGACATACCGCTCCGGCGGGTCGACGAGGTCCTCGACCAGGTGGGCCTGACCTCGGTGGCCAACCGGCGAGCAGGAAAGTTCTCGCTCGGCATGAGCCAGCGCCTCGGCATAGCGGCGACCATCCTGGGCGACCCAGGCGTGCTCCTCTTCGACGAGCCGGTCAACGGCCTCGACCCGGAGGGCATCCGCTGGGTACGCCATTTCCTCCGGGGCCTGGCGGCCGAGGGCCGGACCGTGTTCGTCTCCAGCCACCTGATCAGCGAGATGTCGCTCACGGCCGACCGGCTGGTGGTGATAGGCCGTGGGCGGCTGATCGCCGAAACGAGCGTGTCCGACTTCGTGCACAGGAGCGGCGGCGGAGCGGTCAGGCTGGTCACGCCCGACACAGTTCCGTTCACGTCGGCGCTCACCGCCATCGGGGCGAGGGTCTCGGACGGCGACGGAGGATCTCTGACCGTCGAGGGGACCACCACCCAGCGGATAGGTGACCTGGCGGCCCGCGACGGCCTGAGGGTCTACGAGCTGACGCCGATAACAGCGTCCCTCGAGGACGCGTTCATGGAACTGACAAAAGACGCGGTGGAGTACCGCCCGTCCGTGATGGCCGGGGCCGCTGCTTCCGGCGGGAAGGAGTGACCGATATGAGCCAGGCCGTCCTGGAGGCCCCGACGGGGCATTACCGCGTAAATCAGGTTATTAAGTCAGAAATCGTAAAGATGGTGACCCTAAGGTCAACCGCGATCATGGTCGGCCTGACAGCCGCCTTCGGCTTGCTGGTGACGGGGCTGGTAACCAACGCCGCCCTCCACCACAACCAGGGCTGGTACGCCGGCTTCGACCCAACGGCTAATTCCCTCACCGGTCTCATCGTCGCCGGCCTGACCGGTGGCGTGTTCGGGGCCTTGCTCATCACCGGGGAGTACTCGAGCGGCACCATACGAGCAAGCCTGTCCGCCACCCCGGGACGGACCGTCCTGTTGGCGGCCAAAATCGCTGTTGCGACTGCTGCCACGGTCATCTTCTGCGAGGTCCTCAGTTTTGCGTCGTTCTTCCTCGGCACGGGGATCCTTTCGGGCGGAGGGGCGCCATCTGCGGGCCTGGGGTCGCCGGGAGCCCTACGTGCCGTGATCATGACGGGGCTCTTCATCGCTCTCATGACCATCATGTCGTTCGGGTTCGGGCTGATCGTGCGCAACGCCGCAGGCGCGATCGCGTCCTTCGTCGGCGTCGTGTTCGTGCTGCCGCTGGTAATGCACGCCATATCCGAAAGTGGCGTGCGCTACCTGCCGACCAATATCCTCGCAAACTCGATAATGACCACCGTCAACCAGGGACAGGGGAATATCCAACCGCTTTCTCCAGCCGTAGGGTTGTTGGTTATGGCCATTTATGCCGCCGCCGCCGTCTCAGCGGGCGCCGTGCTGTTCGTACGGCGGGACGCTTGAGCGACGTCGGCACCGAGGGCCGCCGGGCGGGGTTCCCGATCCTGGCGGGGCGAGCCGAGCAGGCAAAGCGCCTGGCCAGGCTGATCGGCCGGGAGCCATTTCAGAAGCGAAGTTGGGCGGAGCTGGCGTTCTTCCTCGCCAGCTCCGCCCTGGCATGCGCCGCGACGCTCGTGCTGGCCGTTTTCGGGTTGGTAGGCCTCGCGTTCACGGTCCTGCTCGTGGGCGTCGTGATCCTCGCCGCCGGAGCTCGTGCCGCCCGCGGGTTCGGCGGCTTGCAGCGCGCAATGGCGAGGCGGATGCTGGGCGACGACATCCCCGAGCCCGAACCTGTCAACTTGCGGGCCGGGTTGTTCGGCTGGCTGAGGGCCTCGCTCGGCGACGGCGCTGCGTGGCGGGCCGTCGGGTACTTCGTGGCCAAGCTGCCGCTCGTCGTTTTCGGGGTTTGGTTCGCCCTCAGCGTCTGGCTCGAGGCGCTCCTCGGCATCTCCTCGCCTTTGATCGGCGACCACGTGCCGGCGAGGTTCGGCGTCTTTGGGCGGCTCCTCGGCGGCGCCTACAGTGCGGGGCCGTCACCGGGGGTCGGGACACACGTCGCTGCGTTCGTGACCGGCGTCGTTTTCCTCTTTGTTGCGCCGTGGACGATGAGGCTGGTCGTTTACCTCGACAAGGGTTTGATGCACCTTCTCCTGGGCCGGAGCGCGGCGGCGTCCCGGGTCAGGAGCCTCGAGGAGTCGAGGGCCAAAACGCTCGACGCGGCAACCGAGACGCTCCGCCGTATCGAACGCAACCTTCACGACGGCACTCAGGCTCAACTGGTGGCGTTGGCCATGCGGCTCGGCCAGGCGAAGGAAAAGCTCGACCACATGGCCGCCATGGCCGGGCCGGGGGCGGGGACCGGGACAGCGACCGGGACAGGGACCGGGGCAGGGACAGCAGCAGGGGCACGGACCGGAGGCGGACGCGGAGATGAGGGCGGGGGCGAGGGTGTGAGCGACGGCGGCGCCGCCGAGCTCCAAGCGGTCCGCCGCCTGGTCGACGAAGCGCATCGGGGAGTGAAAGATGCCATCACCGACCTCCGCGACCTCGCCCGGGGCATCCACCCACCGGCGCTCGACACGGGTCTCGAAAACGCCCTCGCCACCCTGGCATCACGCAGTCCCGTGGCTACCGAGCTCACAGTGTCGATCCCCGACAGGCCGAGCCCGGCCATAGAAGCGATCTGCTACTTCTGCGCCGCAGAATTGCTCGCCAACGTCGCTCAGCACGCTCGCGCTTCGCGCGCATCTCTCAGCTGCGTCCAGCACGGTCCATGGCTCCGAGTCGTCGTGCGCGACAACGGGCGGGGCGGCGCAATGCTCAACCGGCTCGGTTCGTCTTCGAGCGGGCTCGCCGGGCTCGCCGACAGGGTGAAGGCGGTCGACGGGCACCTCAGTATCGCCAGCCCCCCGGGCGGCCCGACCGCTATCACCGTCGACCTGCCTTCGCGCTCGGGATGACGGGCGGGCCATGACTGAGGCTGTCACCGCCAGCGAGGCCGCCACCGACGCCGTGCGTGTCGTGATCGCCGAAGACTCTGCCATCCTTCGCGACGGCCTCGTCCAGCTGCTCACCGACCGGGGCTTCGTCGTGACCGGCGCCGTAGGCGATGCTGTCGGCTTGGAGGCCGCGGTGGATGCTGCGCCCCCCGACGTGGCGGTGGTCGACATCCGCATGCCGCCAACGTTTACCGACGAGGGCCTGCGGGCCGCGATCGGGTTGCGCAGGAAGCACCCCGAGGTAGGGATCCTCGTGTTCTCCCAGTACGTCGAGACCCGCTATGCGGCCGAACTGCTCGCGGGCGGTGCGGCGGGGATCGGGTACCTCCTCAAGGACAGGGTCGCCGACGTCGCCGACTTCGTCGAAGCGCTCGTGCGTGTGGCGTCGAAAGGCACAGCCCTCGACCCCGAAGTCGTGACGCAGCTGATGGGTGCCTCCCGGCGCACCGACGCTTTGGCCGCGTTGAGCTCGCGCGAGCGCGAGGTGCTTGCGCTAATGGCCGAGGGGCGGACAAATTCGGCCATCGCGGCAAGCCTCGTCATCTCCGAGGGAGCCGTCGAGAAGCACATTGCCAACATTTTTTCCAAACTCGACCTGCCGGCGACTTCGAGCGATCACCGCCGCGTCCTGGCAGTGCTGCGCTTCCTAGAGTGATGCGGCAACGCCGGAGGGGCGAAGGCGCGCAAAGGACCGGACCTCCTGGCGTGAGACCCGGAGCACGTACTGGGAAGTCCGACGCTTCGCCCGGCTGCTAAACGGCACAGCCGTCCACCATCCCGGTGAGGTGGACAGTGGCCCGGGTAACTCCGATGGCCGGCCCCACAAGTGTGACCGTCGCTTCGGTTTGCACCCGGAGCCTGCCGTCATCGCCGTACAAGCCCCGGTAGTTGTCGAACTCAACCCACGAGCCGGGCCGCTTCCCGGTCTGCCAGTCGACCACGTAACCGATCTTGTTGTTGTAGATGTAGGCGTAGCGGCCCTGGATAGCAGCGACCACCATGTCCGGGCCAAGGCGCGCCGCCCAGGTGACGCGCGAACGCGATGCAACTATGTAGACCGTACCTGAAAAATTGACCGTCGTCGCCGAGCGGGCGAAGATAACCTCGACGCCGGGTGCGCTCGAAAGGACTGCGCCCTGGGCCCCGGTCCCCGGGACCAAGGCTCTCGGCAGCGCCTGCGAGCCCGCCCGATCCGTGCACGACGCCGGGAGGACGACGCTGGGCACCTTTTCCAGGACGGGCAAAGCGACGTACGCGGCCAGCGAAACGACCAGGGCCCCCACTGTCCCACA
Organism: Acidimicrobiales bacterium; assembly: GCA_035508795.1. Lineage (GTDB taxonomy): Bacteria > Actinomycetota > Acidimicrobiia > Acidimicrobiales > Palsa-688 > DATJMJ01. Next base: position 55,694 of record DATJMJ010000163.1, on the reverse strand, counting down.
ACAGCCGGCGACCACCCTCCTCAGCCGCCGCCGTGCTCGTGCTCGTGAGCGCACGCTTGGCTCGGTCATCGCCTACAGTCCAATAGACAACCTTACTTACAGGAGGTCGCGCACCGTGCAGGCATCTACGTCCCGCAACCACGGCCGCCACAAAAAGCACCTCGCAGCGGGGCTAACCCTGCTCCCCGCCTCAGTTCTCGCAGCCTCCGTCCCGGGCTCCGCGTGGGCCACCGAGCCGTCAGTAACAGGGCCTGCGCTGGCCCGCCCAGGCGTCCTGCAGGTCACAGGGGCGGTCCGGGAGACTGTCAAGTTAGACAGGGCAAACTGCACGAGCGAAGTGCTCAACAGTCCCGGCAACGGCACCATGGACCTGTTCGACGTAGCGGTGCCGTCCGTTACCACCAGGGCTCCTACCTTTGTCCTGACGGCCATGGCGCCAAACCCCAAGAGCGTCTACTACACGAGCACCTCGACGGCCGTCCACCTCGTCGTCTCGCCTAGCACGACCGCCCTGGGCTGGTACCACGAGTGGCAGACGTTACCGACCAAGGTCCCCGCTTCGCAGTTGCACTTTGCGGCTAATGCTCGCTCCGGCCTCCTCGACCTAAACATGAGCCCTCAGAGCGGGGCCAGTGGGACCGTCCACGTGTCAGTCTCATGGTCCAGCGGTACCTGTGGTACCGCTCACCCTGAGGTCGTCGCTACCTGACCGGCGTGCAAGAAGGGAAAAACCCGACCTAACCGTCCGGGCGAGGCCGGAGCGGGAGCCGGGGCCGGGGTTTCCGCACGGGGCCGGTCCTAGACCGTGCTCATGTTGCGGAACCGCCGGAGAGCCAGCGGGACACACACAACGATGATGAGCACGCACCAAAGGACCATCGCCGGCACGGGGTGGGACAGTTGCCACGAGCCGCTTGAGTGTGTGCCCTGGCATACCTGGCGGACTGCCGCCACCAGTGAAGATATCGGGTCCCACTCGCCTATCACCCGGAGCACTTCCTTCATCCCCTGGATGGGCACGAACGTCCCGGCCATGAAAGACAGAGGCAGCATAAGGGAAAACCCGAGCCCCTGGACCGCATCGGTGCTCCGCAGCAGCATCCCGAGCAGGACGCCGAACCAAGTGAAGGCAAATAGGCCGAGCAATATCAGGGCTGCCAGTTCCAGCAACTTCGGGCCGGTCAGGTGCGGGTGCCAGCCGAGGAGGAGGCCGAGGCCGACGACGATCACCATGCCGAGGACCTGCTCGACCATCTGGCCGACCACCTGGGCCGCTATCACGGATAGCCGGTTTATGGGAAGAGACCGGAACCTGTCGGTCACGCCCGATACGAAGTCGCTGCACGTCGCGGTACCAGCACCGATCACCCCGAACGCCAACCCCTGACCTATCAGGCCCGGCAACAGGTAATCCTGGTAACGCATCCCCGGGATGTGGATCGCCGAACCGAACACGTAAAGGAACAACAGCGTGAACATGATCGGCTGGACCGTCACGTCGAGCAATCTTTCGGGCACTCGCGGGATCGATCTCAGGCTGCGGCCCACGAGTAACGCAGTCTCCCGCACGAAGCGGACGGGACGCGACGGCCGCGTCGGAAGCTCGTCCGGCCACGTGATAAACGGCCCGGCGACTGTGGCGCTTGTCATGCAAGGACCTCCTGTTGGGATTGGTCGGTTCCACTGCGGGACCCGGTAAGGGCCAAGAATGCGTCGTCGAGCGTCGGGCGCCGCAATGCGACTTCCTCTACCGCCGCCCCCGAGGAGACGACAAGGTTTGTCACAGAAGCCAGGTCGGCAGCTTGGCGGGGAGCGGGGACAGAGATCGTGCGCCGTTCGGGCGATGAAGTCGTTGGGAAATGGAGCTCCAAAATCTTGTCCAGTTGCTCGAAAGATGCCTCGTCTCGGGCGACCACATCGACGCGATGGTCGCCGATCTGGGCCTTCAGCTCGGCGGGAGCGCCCGCCGCCACACCTCTGCCGTGGTCGATGAAAACTATTTGGTCAGCGAGCTCATCGGCTTCCTCGAGGTACTGGGTGGTCAGCAGGAGCGTTACACCTTCGGCCCGTAGCTGGCGGACCGTAGACCACACCACTTGCCGGCTCCGGGGGTCGAGCCCCGTGGTCGGTTCGTCGAGCACGACGAGCTGCGGCTCGGTAACGAGGCTGGCTGCCAAGTCGACTCTCCGGCGCTCGCCTCCGGAAAGTTTCTTCACCAACTTGCCCTGGAACTCCTCGATGTTGTACCGCTCGACGAGGGATGCAGCGACCCGAGCAGCAGCTTGGCGGTTGTAACCGCGGAGGCGGGCCATCAATATCAGGTTTTCCTTGGCGCTCAGGTTTGCCTCGAGAGCAGCGAACTGGCCCGTCAAAGATATGACGCTCCTTACCTTGTCCGGCTCGCGGACGATGTCGTAGCCGCACACGGTCGCGCTGCCGCCGGTCGGCCTCGACAGCGTCGCCAGCATGCGGACCACAGTCGTCTTGCCGGCGCCATTAGGGCCGAGCAGCGCGAGCACCGTGCCGCGTGCCACGATGAAATCGAACGCGTCCACGGCCGTAAAATTGCCGAACTTCTTGGTCAAAGCATGAGCTTCAACAGCAGGGCCGCTAGTGCTCACAATGAGCCCTCCTCGCCATCGTAGGTGCCTCCGTCCGTGCCTTTAGTGCTTCGTCAGGTTGACCACCGGGTGCCTGTCCCAAATCTTACAGTAACTGTAAAAGGTCTGCAACTGAAATGTTGCTGTCACAGTGTAATATGTAGGATATGGGCCTGGGAGCAGCCAACACACCGAGCTTAGGGTGGTCCTTATGAGCGACGATCGACGTGGCGGTGGCTCTTTCGAGGGTCTCCGCGAGCGCAAGAAGCGGCAGATGCGCGAGCTCATATCGGGCACGGCGACGCAGATGTTCCTCGAGCGCGGGTTCGAGGAGGTGCGCGTGACCGAGGTCGCGGAGCGCTGCGGCGTCTCGGAAAAGACCGTCTACAACTACTTCCCTACCAAGGAGAGCCTTGTCCTCGATCGTGAAGAGGGCCTGGTGGAGTCGATCCGGCGCGCGCTCGGGCCCGGCGCGCCGGCACGCTCGCCCATCGCAGCGACGGTCGAAGTCTTGAAGGAGGAGCTCGACGAGGTGCGGGCACGCTGGGATGAGCGCGGCCACGACGAAGCCCTTATGGAGCGGTTCGTCGAGCTCATCGAAAACACCCCGTCGCTCAGGGCTGCTCAACGGGACATGATGGACCGGCTGGTCCAGGCAGCGGCCGAAGCGCTCGCAGAGCGGGCCGGCGTCAGCCCCCTCGATCCTGAGCCGCAGATCGCCGCAACGGCGATAGTCGGGTTGTGGCGGGTCCAGTACCAAGCGTTGCGACTCGCCCCGGCCGGGACCGCCACGGTCGACGAACTATGCGAAGAGGTCAGCACGCAGGTCGCGCGAGCTGCCCGCCTGGTCGACACCGGCTTGTGGGCGTTCGAAGTAATGGTGCACGGGCGCGGCACGAGAGCTCAGGTACGTGCGGCAGCCGAGGCGGCGCAGAGCGCGGGGCGTCAAGTCGCGGCGGCTCTGCGCCAAGCTCGTGACGCATGGCGGATGGTCCAGAGCGAGCACCGGGCCGCGCACGCGCCGGGCGGCGACCAAGAGCCGTGGTTCGCAGGACCGAAGGGAGGCGGCCATCCCGGCTTCAGCAGCCGCAAGGAGGTCCAGGAGTGGAGAGCAGCTGAGCTCGAGCTCCGAAAGCGGTACATGAACGCCAGGAGGCAGCAGCAAAGGATGTTCCGGGAGGCATTGCACGCTCGCCAGGCCGGATCACGCGCTCGCCAGGCCGAAGCGCGCGCTCGCCAGGCCGAGGACAGGCGCCGGGAGCGATGACGCTTTTCGACCGGCTTCGCTAGCCGGCGCCCCCTGGCACACCCTCTCTGGCGGCGGGGTCCATACCCTCTCCGGAGTACCGCTGCACGAGCTTCGCCGGCATGCAGGCGGTGTCGCCGACCTTGTGGACCGGGCGGCCGCCACGACCGATGAGCCCGAGTGCCCGGCCACGTCCTACCCTCGACAATCAAACTCACCGAGGAGGACCGAAAGATGACCACCCGCAAGTCCGCGCCCGTCGGAGCCCCCTGCTGGGCCGACCTCTGGACCACCGATGTGGAGGGCAGCAGGCGTTTTTACAGCGAGTTGTTCGGATGGGAAGCCCTGGAGCCCGCGCCCGAGTTCGGCGGCTACTGGATCTTCGACCGCCAGGGCGCACCGATAGCCGGGGGCATGGGGCCTATGGGTGAAATGAAGGCCAACAACACGTGGAAACCCTTCTTCTGCACCGACGACATCGACGCTGCACTGAAGAGGGCGGAGGCCGGCGGCGCCACCATCCAAGCAGGCGCAATGCCCGTCGCCGACCTCGGCGTGCAGGCAGTGCTCGCCGACCCGACAGGTGCGGTGTTGGGCTTGTGGCAACCGGGGACCTTCAACGGTTTCACCGTCATCGGCGAGCACGGTGCCCCGAGCTGGTTCGAGCTCCATACCTCTGACTACAACACGGCGGTCGAGTTTTACCGTCAGGTCTTCGGGTACGAGGTCAACCCGGTCTCCGACGCCGACGAGTTCCGCTACTTCACGTTCCGTAGCCCAGGATCGGAGGAGGACTTCGGCGGCATCATGGACTCGCGCCGCTGGCTGGCCGAAGGCGGCGCCCGCTGGGACATTTACTGGCATGTCGACAACGTGGCCGCCCTCTTGGACCGGGTCAAGTCCCTCGGCGGATCGGTCAAGCAGGGGCCAGACAACACCCCCTACGGCGTCCTGGCCCTCGTTGCGGACCCCGCCGGCGCGGAGTTCAAACTGCGCGCGAACGCTTGACAGCCGTCGGAGGCCGCGAGCCGAAGAACGTCGATGCCGTCCTGTCATCGGTCGCAGAGCATTGGTCGCCGAGGACGATCGCAGCAGTCAACGACTACGACGTCCGCGTGGTCAAGGTGCTCGGGGAGTTCACCAGGCACAGCCACCCCGAGACCGACGAGTTCTTCTTGGTCCTCTCGGGCCGCCTCACCATCGAGCTCGACGGGCCCGACATCGTCCTCGGCCCGGGCGACACCTTTGTCGTCCCACGAGGAGTGGCTCACCGTCCGCGCTCGGACGTGGAAACTGCTCTTCTGTTGTTCGAGCCGAGCGAGACAGTCAACACCGGTGACGCTCCGGGCGCGCTCACCGCGCCAAGGACCGTGGCCTGAACCTTCGCCGACCCTGGTCAGGCTCCTTTGGCCGGCCATTATTTCAGTAATCGGCGAAAGTTTGGCGGCCTCCTCTTGGCAACGATTATCTGCCGATTTACCATAAAGACGAAGCCAGTTCCGGACCGATAACTAAACGGCACTGGTGTAAACCGACAGGCAATCGCCGGTCGACGAACGTACCGGAGAGGACGAAAGAAAAATGTGCTGCCCGCACCGGAGGTCCGTAGTCAAATGGTGAACACCACGAATAACGAGAAAAAGGCGAAAGCCAACCTCGTCAAGCGCTTCATCTACTCCGCCTTTGGCCTTACCGTCATAAGCGGCGTCGTCGCAGTAATGGGCGCGCCGACCAAGTGGTCGTAACAATCGAGTTTGCCCGGGGCCGTTGAGCGATCAACGGCCCCAGCAAAAAAGGACCCGACGGTCGTGACTATCAAGCCGCGCCCCTCCAGAGACCTTTTCATCTTCCTGGTCTGCACGAGCGCGCTCGCCTGCCTGGGGTTCGACGCCTGGCTGTCAAGAGGTTACGAGTTCCTCGGGGTGCGCCCGGTCTCCCTCGGCATCTTTGGCCTTTGTTGCCTCGTAACCGAGCTCCGGCCGTTGCGTTGGCTGCGCCTCGACGAGGGTGGCCAGGTTACGGCCAGCTGGACCTTCATGATGGCGCTCCTCCTCGTCGGGCCGCCCCTCGCGTCGATCGGCATCGCAGCCTCGGTGGTAGCTACCGGCGACGCAGTCTCGCGTAAGCCCGTCCTCAAGCTTCTGTTCAATTCCGCCCAGATCGTCATATGCCTGACTTTGGGCGCGGCTCTTCTTTACCTCTCGGGGCAGGGGCAGGCCCTGGTTATGCACAACGGGCCTCCTGTGCTGTGGTTGCCCGTTTTTGTCACTGCCTGTGCCGGCATCTTCGTCGTAAACAACATCCTCACTGGGACGGTGATCGCTCTCCACCAGGGGCTCCCGGTCGCCCAGATGCTGCGGACCGTCAGCGTCACGAACCTGTCCACCGACGGCGTCCTTTTGTCTCTCTCGCCTATTTTCGTGCTCGTCTCCGAGCGCAGCTTGTTCTTGGTCCCCCTGCTGCTCGTTACGACCTGGACGGTCTACAGGACAGCTGAGACTGCTCTCGTCCGCAAGCACGAAGCGACGCACGACCCTCTTACGCGCCTACCCAACAGACGGCTCTTCGACGAGCACCTCCAAAGCGCCGTCCTGACCGCCCAGCGCACGGGCGCCCGCGTCGGGCTCGTCCTGATAGACCTGAACGAGTTCAAGGGGATCAACGACCGGCTGGGGCACGAGATCGGCGACCAGGTGCTCCGGAGCATCGCTGCGCGGATGAACAATGCCCGCCGTTCCACCGACCTCCTCGCGCGGATCGGCGGGGACGAGTTCGCCCTTGTAATAACGCAATTGGACTCGCTTGCCTCCGCAGCGCAGATCGCAGAGCGCCTACGTGCGACCTTCCTCACTCCGTGCCTGGTGGAAGGCTTCCCGGTGGCGGTCGAAGCGAGCCTCGGCGTGGCGGTGCTGCCGGACCACGCCCACGACTCCAAGAGCCTTGTCCAGCGGGCCGACGAGACAATGTACTCGGCGAAGGAAAATCACCACGGAGTTGCCGTTTCCGAGGTGCGGCCTCGTGAGCGGGCTCTCGGCAGGATCGGTCTCCTCGGCGACGTCACGGGCGCGCTCTCGGCTGGCCAGTTTTTCCTCGAGTACCAACCACAGATCAGCCTTGCCAACGGCGCCACCGTCGGCGTCGAGGCTCTCGTGCGCTGGCGGCACCCGGTCGCGGGCGTGCTCTACCCGTCGGAGTTCATCGGCCTGGCAGAGCAAACTGAGCTCATCGGCCCGATCACCGAACGAGTGCTCCGGGAAGCTCTTGCCCAAAGCGCGAGCTGGCAACGCCAAGGGAAGGGGCTCCGCGTAGCGGTCAATGTGTCGGCCCGCAACCTGCAGGACGTCCACTTCCCCGACATGGTGGCCCACCTGGTAGGCGAGGCAGGCATCTCGCCCAAAACGATCGACCTCGAGATAACGGAAAACACCGTCGGCCTCGACAGCGAAACGATCCTTCGAGCGTTGACGCGTCTCAGGGCGATCGGTATTTCGATATCGATCGACGACTTCGGGACCGGCTACTCGTCGATGGCCCAGTTGAGGGAGTTACCCGTCGACCGGATCAAGATCGACCGGAGCTTTGTCACAAACATGGCGAGCGAGACGCGCGATGCCCTGATAGTCGGGTCCATCGTCCAGCTCGGCTCGGCGCTCGGGATGCAGACGATTGCTGAGGGTGTCGAGGATCCGGCTGTGGCTGGCATGCTCGTCGCGCTAGGGTGCACCACCGCTCAAGGATGGCTGTACGGCAAGCCCGTGCCGGCGGAAAAATTGGGGCAATTATGGGTCCCGGCACCCTTGACGCGAGCACGGCCCGAGCTCGTGCTCCAAGGGAGCGTGCCGTGATACTCGTGGTGGTTGTCGCCCTGGCCGCATTGAGCGTCCCCATTTGCGGAGGCTCGCTCGGCAGGCTCTCTCGCTTGCGTTTGAAGGCAATTTGGGCGATCCTCGTCGCGCTGGTCATCCAGGTCGTCATTATCTCGGTCATCCCGAAGGAAATGAGCGGCTGGCCGGGGCAGGGTCTCGAATTGGTCTCGTACGGGCTGGCGGTCACCTTCCTCATCGCCAACGTACGGGTCCCATGGCTTTGGTTCGTCGGTCTTGGGGGTCTGTCCAACCTCGTCGCCATCGGGGCCAACAACGGGGTGATGCCCGCTTCACGTGCGGCTCTGCTTGCCGCCGGCCGGCCTGTCCACCGCGGGCAGTTCATGAACTCGACGACGTTGCGGGACCCACATCTGGCGTTCCTGGGCGACGTCTTTTCGGTGCCGCGCAATTGGCCGTTTGCCAACGTGTTCAGCATTGGCGACATCGTCCTCGTTGTCGGGGCCACCTTGCTCCTTCACTCCGTTTGCCGCACCTGGCCGGCCCGCCTGGCCCACGAGCGGGCGGCGCCGCCCGTCACCGGCCGGACCGCCACCACGTCGCCAACATAGGCTCGCCTGCGTCGCGCGAGCGTGCGGTTTGGGGCGCCGCGTGCAATACTTTGCCAATGGCGCGCAAAATAATCATCGACTGCGACCCGGGTCATGACGACGCGATGGCGGTACTGCTTGCAGCAGGATCACCAGAAATCGAGCTGCTCGGCATAACGACCGTTGCGGGCAACCAAACACTGCCCAAGACCACTCTCAACGCGAGAAGGATTTGCTCGGTGGCCGGCATCGACAACGTCCCGATTTGCCAGGGATGTGCGGGCCCGCTCGTGCGCCCTCTCATCATTGCTGCAGACGTTCATGGGGACTCGGGCCTCGACGGGCCGAAGTTCCCCGAGCCAACGGTGCCGCTATCAGATGAGCATGCCGTCGACTTCATCGCACGGACCGTCCTGGCATCACCCGGCGAAGTTACGCTCGTGCCGGTCGGCCCGCTCACCAACATCGCGGTGGCAATGCGCCGCGAGCCACGGATCGTCGATGCGGTGCAAGAGGTCGTGTTGATGGGCGGCTCCACCGAACGTGGCAACTACAGGCCTGCAGCAGAGTTCAACATCCTCGTGGACCCTGAGGCGGCGGCAGCTGTCTTCGGCGCCGCGTGGCCCGTCACCATGGTCGGGCTCAACCTGACCCACCAGGCCGGCGCCACCCCTCAAACCGTAGAGCGCATCCGCTCGCTCGGCACCCCGCTCTCTCAGGTCGTCGTCGAGCTGCTGGACTTTTTCCGTAGTACCTACTTGGCCGTCGAAGGTATGCCCGACCCTCCGGTACACGACCCGTGCGCCGTTGCCCGTGTGGGTTGGCCCGACCTGGTGCGGGTCGAGAAGACATTTGTGGCCATCGAGACCAGGGGTGAGTGGACTGCTGGCATGACCGTGACCGACCTCATCGGCCGCTTCGGGCAGGAGCCGAACGTAAATGTCGCAACGGTGCTCGACAAAGAAGGCTTTTGGGACGTGATGGTTAAGGCCATCGCCCAACTTGGCTCCCGCCAAAAAGTGCCTTCCTCGTAGGCGCAGGCGCAGCCGCGCCTCTAGCCGTCTATCCCGGCGGCGCCGGCGTGGCCTGCCGCTGTTGCGAGCGTGACAGCCTGGCTACTTGTCATCAACACGGCTACGGCTATCCCGAGTGCAGCGGAGACGGTGCCAAACAGGTAGAAAACCCAGGCAAGCCCGTACGCGGAAAGCACCGTGCCCGCCAGGAGCGGCACGATGATGAGCGCGGCTCGCAACCCGACGGTAGAGGCTGCCATCCCGACGGCACGTTCTTCATCAACCGTGGCCGAAATCGTATGAAGGTTGGTGGCGGCTATCCCAACCCCCACTGTTACGCCTTGGACGGCGCAGAGCGGCACCACCGCTACAAGGACGGAAAAATGGACGCAAAGGCCCATCCCGACTGCGGCAAGCGCTGAGAGGGCGAGCGCGAGGACGACGATCACCGCAGACGAAACGTCGTGGCTGCCATGGGCGATCGCCAGGCCGGCGACGACGGCGAGCACGTCGCGCGCCGCAAGGGACCCCGAGACCACCAGAGCCGACGCACCCCTGTCGTGAAGCAATGGGACGAAGGAGTTCGTCTCGAGGAAGATCGCGTTGATGGCGATATTGATGACCGAGGCGATGACGATCCTCCTGTTGCGCAGCATCCGCAGGCCGCGCACGTACCCATTGCGCAGCAACGCTCCAAGTCGCGCCGGGGCCCCTCCGGAAGCTGGAACCGCCTTGCCGTCCGCCCACGTTATGACCAAGCCGAGGGCCGCCCCCCCGGCGAGGCCACCCGCCAACCCCGCCGGGCTGTGAAGGGCCAGGCTCAGTCCAACAAAGCCGGCGGCAATAAGCGCGCCAAACCTTTGCACGCTGCCGTTGATCCCCTGGAGCCTGGTCTGGCGCCACTGGCCGACGCGCCCCGACAGCAGCGCCAAAAGCGGTGTCGCCGTCGCTGACGCAGTGACCCCGAACCCGAGCGCCGCCAGCCAGAGAAGGGTCGTCGACCTCTCGTCGAAGAGCAGCAAGGCGCTGCCCAGAGCGACCGCGAAGGCGAATGAGACCACCTTGTGCCGCCCGCGCCCGTCGGCGTACGCCGCGAACCCGAGGTCGGTCACGATCCCTAGACCGCCACTGCACAATGCGAGCAAGATGCCGAGGGCGGCTCCTCGTACGTGGAGGGCTACGCCCCTCAGCGAGACGGTCGACTGCATCAGGTTGGCGAGAAAGAAGTAACAGCCGAGCGCGATTAGCACCTCCCGGGCGCGGCCGGCGCTCCGTGCGCTTCGCCCCGGGACGGCGGCGTTGTCCGGCCCAGGCGGCCGGCGGGGCACCGTGTCCGGGATCTCAGGCCTCCCCGTCGCCCTCGCGTAGCTCATGCACCGGTGGCGGGGTCATCCTGCTCCGGGAAACGTGGACCTCGCCTTCGACCATCGCCAGTACGACGGCGGGGGTGTCGCCGACCCGGAGCGCGTCGAGGGCGTTAACGGCGGCGCCACCGAGCGGAGCGTGCAGCACGACCATGTCAGCCGGTGAGCCGGGCAATAGCGCCCCCGTGGTCAGCCCGTAACGCCGCGCCGTCGCTCCGGTCGCGCAGCAGATGGCCATCTCGGGCTCGAGACCGCCCAACGAGACGCAATTTGCGATCGTCCGCAGCAGGCCCAGTGGGATGACGCCGGTCCCCGAGGGCGTGTCGGTGGCGATCTGGAGCCGGGCCTCCTCACCGCGTTCGCGCAGCAAGCCGACAATCGAGACGAGCGCGCTGAGGTTGCCTGCCTGGACGACCTCGATCGCGGCAATGGTCCCTTCGATAATGGTGCGAATTTCGTCCATCGGACGCGCCGTCGGCCCACCGTTGAGGTGGCTTGCCACGTCGGGCTGGACCTCGAGTACCAACTTTGCGTCAACAACGTTCGACCCGGGCACAGAAGCCCCGCCGACGTGCATCGGGACTACCCAACCCCTCGCCCGGGCCCAGCCCACCATCGGCAGCAGCTCCGCCGGGTCGATCACGCTGCCCAACCCGACCTCACCGAGAAGCCGCACTCCGGCAGCATGCATCTCGTCGAAGTCGCGCTCGTCGAGGCCGTGCTCGAGGAGGAGCGCGCCGCCGTACAACCTCGCGCCACCGGGTCGCAAACCTTCGGAACTGAGGCGTGCCGCGATCGCCACAGCCTTGACCCCGGTTGCCGATCTCGGCCTTCCCGGCCAGTGGGTCTCACCGGCTGAGATGAGCGACGTCACGCCTCCGTGGAGGTAGCTCGACACCCATCCTGTCGTGTTTTGCCGCGGCGTATAGTCGCCCAGCACAGGATGAGTGTGCGGGTCGATCAGCCCCGGGACCAGGGTGCCGCCGCGCACGTCCAGCCTGCGCAACGGACCGCCAGGGTCGACTTCATCCCGGCGCCCGAGCGCGGCCACCTTCCCGTCTTTCACGAGTAAGGCGTCGCCGGAAATCAGAGGCTTTTCGGGCAACCCTGTGACGATCGCACCCGCTCCATATACGAGCAGGGGCTGGCTCACCGCCAAGCCTCGAGGATGTCCTCGACCGTGAGGACGTGGCCAAAATGGGTCTCTATGTCGTAGAGAGTCGATTCTCTTTCGCGTGCGCTGGTCGCCTGGCAGGCGTCTTCGGCTACCCAGACGTCGTAGCCCTCGAAAAAGGCATCATGCACGGTCGACCGGACACAGATATTGAGCGCTACCCCGCAAACGACGACGCGGCGCACGGCATGCTCGCGCAAGTAGCAATCGAGATCTGTCTGGAAAAAGGCCGAGTACCGTCGTTTCCGGAAGATCTGCTCCCCTTCTTGCACGCCGAGCGCGGGGTGGAACTGGGCGCCCCAGCTCTCACCGACGCCATGCACGATGCGCTTGCGAAAAAGCCCGTCGGCCGCCTCCCGGTGGCCGGGCCGTGCCCACGCCACCAGTGCTCCGGCAGCGCGTGCCCCGGCGATGAGAGCTGCCGTGGCTGCTATGACATCTGCCGTCCCGGGCAGTGGCATCGCCCCGGCAGGGTCCAGGTACTCGTTTACCATGTCGATGACCAGTAACGCCGTCTCTCCCGCCGGGACCGCCGACGGTGGTGACGAGCTCAGGCGGGCAGAAAACGGGTCGAGGTGACCGAGGTCGGGTGCTGCGCTCGCTGGCTCCAGGCCGCTAGTGGAGGCCATCGATACCCTGGGCGTCCTCCTCGCGGAGGCCGCCGACCCGGGCATGTGGGCGCGGCCCATTGGTGACGGCAAGAGCGACGAGAAGTTCGTCGGCACGCGGGGCATCGCCGACCCGGAACTCGACAGCGTCGAAATGTGACCGGACGAGCATGGCTCGCTTGTGGTGAACGGGGATGTCGAGGGTCGACCCGACACCGCCCAGCTTCTTGACGCTCGGGAGGATCGACACGCCGCCCGCAAGCCGCCGCGTCGGTGCCCCGAACTTCGGGTGCAGTACGGCGGCAACGTGCTCGAGCTCGCCGTGTTCCCCTGCGATGCCGCCCTTGCCGTACGCTTCGACAGGCGAGCCGAGGAGCTTCTGAGCCCTCACCGTGAACTCCTCGGCCAGCACCTCCCCCGCGTCCACGAGCGCGTCGAGGGACTCCGACCACTTGCCGGCGTAGGGATTTGAGATCACTGCGGCCACGACGACTTTCCGCAGAGGTCGCTCGTTGGGTCGCCCGCCATCGACGAGGATCTCCTCAACCTGGTAAACCCACTTACGTACGGTGACCCCCGAGGGGAGTTCCCTGCAGCTCTCGGCCGCCGTCGTGGTCTCGGTGTCGGTAGGCACGTCTCCCCTAAGCAGCTCTCGGGCTACCGAACGTCTCGATCAGCATCCTCACGAATTTCTTTTCGTCTGCGTCGAGGGCTACCCAGACATTGGGCTCCTTGCCACTCCGGCGGTGCGTATCGACCACGGTCCGGCCGACGGTCAACGGCCCCTCCGTTTCGACATCGACGTAGTACTTGTCGATGGGGATCACGGACGGGTCTACGAGAAAGGCGATACAGAGGGCGTCATGGACGGGTGCCGCCCCCAAACGGCCCATCGGCTGCGACTCGTCGTAAGCGTGGATCCTCCGCTCGACGAAGGTAGCCGTTGCCTCGCCGGCGGGGGTCCCGAGCCCGCGCAGCTCCTCGCAGTCGTCGAGAGACACAAGAGCCTTGTGGGTTGCGTCGAGGGGGACCAGTACGATCTCGTCGATGCCGCTCGTCAGCACGACTCTCGCCCCTTCGGGGTCACCCCAGATATTGAACTCCGCAGACGGCGTAACGTTGGGCACCTCGTGGCCTCCGCCCATGATCACGAGCTTGGAGACATTGCGCTTGAAGTTCGGGTCGAGCTTCAGGGCGAGGGCGACATTGGTGAGAGGGCCAACCGCCACCAGGGTGAGCTGCTCTCCACTGGCAGCTGCTTTCGCGAACTCGCGTACCAGGTAGTTGGCTGCCGTCTCCTGCTGCTTCTTGGACCGTGCGGGAGGTATGTCCAGGTACTCGCCATGCACCTTGCTCGTACCCCGTTGAGCCCGGGGCAACGGGAAATCGGGGCGCGCGATCGGCTCGGACGCCCCCTCGTACACCGGCACCTCGCTCCGGGAGATGTGGTCGAGCACACGCAACGAGTTCTCGGTGCAGTTGGTGACTGGCACGTTCCCGTTGACAGTCGTCACTCCTACCAAGTCGAGATCGGGGTGCAACGCTGCAAGCATGATCGCTACCGCGTCATCCGTGCCGGTGTCGCAATCCAGGACTAGCCGATGTGCCATGGGTGGTACAACCTCCTTATGGTTTGGTAACAAAGTGTGGACAACAAATATAAAGCAACCCGTCAGCCTTTGAGGCCGCTCATCACAAAACCCCGGATGAAATATCTCTGGACGAATAGGAACAGCACAAGCACGGGTAGTACGGCGATCACCGCCCCGGCGAACACGGGCCCCCAGTTAGGCAACTCGCCGGGGACCGTATTGATCGCGATCGCCACCTGGATCAACTCGCGCGAAGGCGACTGGATAACGATCAGCGGCCACAAGAACGCGTTCCACGAAAACAGGAACGTCATCAACGAAAGTGTTGCCAAAGCGGGCTTCACGTTGGGGAGGATGACACTTGTCATTATGCGGACATGCCCCGCGCCGTCTATGAGCGCCGCCTCATCGAGTTCCCTCGGGATATCCCGGAAAGCCTGCCGCAGAAGGAACAAGGCGAAGGGGCTCGCAATGAAAGGGAGGAAGACCCCGGGCAAACTGTTCGCGACATGGAGCTTCGACGCTATTTGGAACAGCGGGAGTATCAGCACCTCGGCTGGGACCATGAACGTTATGAAGATAAGTGTGAAGAGCACCCCGCGACCCCGGAACCGGAGACGGGTGAGGGCGTAAGCGGCCGGCACCGCAAGCACGATGGTCAAGGCCACTTGCGAACACGAGACTATGGCCGAATTGATCAGCCCAGTACCGACGTTTTCTGTACTGAAGGCGGAACTGTAGTTGGTCAGGGATGCACCTGTCGGCAGGAACGTACGCCAGCTGAGGGGCTCAACGTCACTGAATATGTACGCCTGCGGCTTGAACGACGAGCTGACGATCCACACGAACGGGGCCAGGAACGCAAAGAACAAGAGCAGAGTCAATAACCAGTACAGCGCGGTTGCAGCAGCCCGCCGGCTGCGCCGTCTTTGGACTTGGACACCGATATTTTGGCGCCCTACGATGGTTGTTAGCCCGGCACTCATTGTACGCGGAGCACCTCCCTTATGGACGAGGCAGCGTGGCTCACGGTACTCACTCTTGCAACCGCCCTCGCAGGGCCCTCATTTGTGCGGTCGTAATAATGAGCACGATAACGAGCATGACGACAGATATTGCCGAGGCGTAGCCCGGGTCACCGAGGTCGAAGGCTTCTGTATAAATGTTGTAGACAAGGAACTGTGTGGAGTAATCGGGCCCGCCTTGGGTCATGATGTAGGCCTGAGCGAAAGCCTGGATCGCGAAAATCGTACTGACGACAACGACCAGTACGGTCGTGCGGTTCAATAGGGGAAGGGTCACGCGCCAAAAGCGTTGCCAGGGGTTCGCACCATCTACGGCCGCTGCTTCTTCGAATTCAACCGGGATGGACTGGAGGCCCGCGAGGAACAGCATCATGCTGAAGCCGACTTCCTCCCACAGGGTCATCAGGATCATGGCGGGCAACGCCTCGTGGTCCGAGGTCGCCCACAAAAGCGACGGCAGGTGGACGAAATGCAGGAGGCTGTTGGCCAGGCCGTCCGATGGAGCATAAATAAATGTCCACATCGTCGTGACGACTACTACTGACGTGACTACGGGGAGGAACACCACGCTGCGGAGCAGCTGGACGCCACGCCGGCGAATGTTGAGGAATATGGCGAGAGCCAACCCGAGCGGCACCTGTGTGGCGACGATGCCGAGAGCAAACAGTAACGTAACCTCGATCGACTGGATCGCCACCGGGTCGTGGATCATTACCCGGTAATTCGTCAGGCCGGAAAACTTGCCTTCCGCCGGGTTGAGAAGGGAGTACGTGTAGAAGCTATTGCGGATCATGAGCCCTATCGCGAAGTACTGGAACAAGGCCAGCAAAGCGATGAAGGGCAAGAGAAAGAAGCCGGCCGCTACGAGTTCACGCCTCGCGCCTACTCGCCTGACGCGCCGAGGTGGACGGAGCATCGTGCCGGCAACCCGGCGGCCCGGTGGCGCTTTCGTTATGGCGTCAACGGCCATTCTTATGGACCTTACTCAGTGCGGTCCGCCACACGGAGGAGCCAAAGTCCCCTGCCAGCCCCAACTGGACCGGGACCGGTGTGCAAGGCATTACCAAGCCCACCGGTCCCAAGTCGCTTGTTCATCTCAAAAGGATTGGCAGTTCGTTTAGCAGCCGAGTGGGTTTATAGGGCCCCTGCCGGCTGAGCCAATAGCGGGTCGAGCTGTGCGACTGCCTCGTCCAAGCGGGATTTGGGGTTGGCGCCGTCGGCTATGTCACGCATCGCGTTGGTGAACACCGTGCTGAACTGCAGATAGTGAGGTGTAACCGGGCGAGGTTGCCCCCAGTGGTCGAGCTCCTGTGCGAAAATGCTCCAGGGCGGCGAGCTGAGTACCGGCATCGTCTTGTAGAGGGACGATATTACGGGCAGGTAGCCTGTCTCGGCGACCTCTTCACGCTGGATGGTGGGGCTCGAAATGAACTTGACGAAGTCGAGCGCTTGAGCGACGTGCTTGGTCTTGGCACCGATCGCAATCTCAACACTCCCGTTGTGGACGACAGGTGTCACAAAATAGGGCCACGGGGTTACGCCCCAAGAAAAGTGGACATGGGCTGCGTCGATCGTGTCGATGTCGTTGCTCGTGTTCATGTCGAAGCAGGCTTTGCCATCGATGAAGGCGTTCGGGATGCCCGTGGTGGGGCTCACCTTGTACTTCGTGAACAGGTCCCCGTAAAACGTGGCGCCGGCTATCGCTTGAGGCGTGTTTATGTAACCGTTGACGGTGGAACCGTTGGGGGCGATCGCCTCGTAAGTGTCACGTGCTGCAGAGCCTTGAGGCGCAGTTGCGCTGCCCTCCGAGCGGAGGAAAAGCGCCGATATGTAGTCGAAGCCCGGCGTCCCGTCACCAAATGTCGTAGGTGCGAGACCCCACACACCGGGATTGGCGGCTTGGCACTTCTCGAACGCCGTCAATGCCTCCGGCCACGTCCAGGCCGATGTCAACGTGGAGGGTGGGTGTATCCCGAGCTTGTCGAGAAGTGTCTTGTTGTAAAACAGTGCCAGCGCGGTGTCGATCGGGCCAGCCGAATAAATCTGGCCGTTATAGGTGTAATCCGCCCGCGCAGCCGGTGTGATCGAGTTGATGTACGACGCCGGCAATAGATGGGTAAGCGGCATCAGGACGTCGCCGGCTGCCAAGTTTGCCATCGTCGGGTCATCCACGGCGTAAATGTCGGGAGGCGAGCTCGAACTCGCCAGCACCGCCGTCTTGGTGTAGAACTCGCCGAACGGTACCTGCTCGATGTTGAGTTTTATCGTCGGGTAGGCCTTTTCGAACGCGGACACCTCCCAGGGGAACGGCGTGCACGTCTCGCACTGGAAAAGGGTCAGCGTTACGGTAGACGCGGCCGGGCTCTTCGTGGACGCGTAGGCGGCCGGCTGCGTGGCCGACACCGCCGGAGCGACCATGACCAGGGCTGTCACCAGGGCTGCACATGTACGAATGGGACGAAATCGCATAATTCAATAGCTCCTTTGGTTTAAACCAAACAGATAGCAATCTCGGAGCAAGGCCCTGGCGGGGCTGGGGTGAGGCCCTGCCACGGGTCTGGCCAGAGACTTGGGGAGAAGCTGCAGGGGCACAAAAATCTGAAGGGGATAGTTGGGCGAATCGCTCGGTCTCGTTGCTCAGCCACTATGCCTCCCCCTCTCCGTTGGCATTGCTGGTCCAAGGATATTCACCACGACATTGATGTCAAGTCGTCCACGTCGCGCCGCGGCAGTCTCGATTTCTCGCGCCTAAGTGCTAGGACGCGTCATACTTTTTGCAGCCAGCGCTGCCGGTCATCGGGGCGAGCGGGAGTCTGCGCGGTTGAGCCGGCGACTACTGCGACCCTTACCTTTGGCGACCGGGCCGTCGCGGAACTTGGCCCCGGGACGGCTCATCTTGTGAATTGCTATAGCGTTTTTTGGCTGATTGGCTGCCCTCCCTCCGCCAGGGACAAAAAGCTTTCGACGTGCCCTGCGACCGTCTCGGGTACTTCGACGTGCAAGTAATGCTTGAGCCCCGGTACAACCTGAACAGTCGAGCCCGGCAACCGCGCCGCCAAAGACTTGGACATACGCGGGGTCGACCCCGTATCGTGCTCGCCGGTGACGAGCAGGACCGGCCTCGTCACCTGGGAGACTTCGTCCACTGGGTCGGTGGTAGCCAGCACTTCATAAGCGGCTTTGTACATCTCACCATCGGTTGCGCTTACGATGGCGACTTCCTTCTCGACCTCCTCGGGATGGCTTGCGAGAAAATCGCCGGTAAACCACCGAGTTGTGCTCTCCCGGGCGAGGCTCGCCGGGCTCGACGCTCGCACGCGCGCCACCCGGCCGGCGACCCGGGCGCGGTCTTCTTCTTGCCGGTCGCCCGCGCAGTTGAGCAGCACCAGCCTGTCGACCGCGTCCGGGGTCTTGATCGTGACCCCGACCGCGATCAGGGCGCCGAGGGAAAAGCCTACGAGGTGGTAGCGGCCGACCCCGATCTCCTCCATCAACTGGACGTGGTCCGAGACGAAGTCTTGGATCGACCACGGGGGCGTCTTTTTCGCCGACCTCCCGTGGCCCCGCAAGTCGTAGGACACGAGCCGGTAGCGATGGTCCAAATAGCCGCTCAACCGCCACCAGGTGCCCATCGCGCTCCCAACACCATGGACAAGCACGATCGTCTCGAGGCCGTCACCCTCGACCCTGTAGGCCGTCCCCTGCCGCGACAGTAGCGTGCGCTCCTCGGCGGCGGGCGTCCCTTTCCTACCATGTTGCATGGCAACACCGGACGCTACACCGGGCGCAGGGGACTGTCAAACATCGTCAGTAGCCGCCCCACGTACGCCGCGCCGCCGGCTGATGACGGAAGCCTGGGAGGGCAAATGCCATGCCTGCCGCCACCACTTTTGCCAGGGCGGGGCGCCACCGCAACATTGACGGGCATGGCCGGTGCGACTATCCTTCTACCATGCAAGGGGGCATCCAGACGGCCAGTATTCAGGCCCAGGTCATCAAGAGGGTCCGTGACATGATCCTCGACGGGGTGCTCCCTCCCGGCGCGAGCGTCTCTGAGACCTCCCTGGCTGAGGAGTTCGGTGTCAGCAGGACGCCGATCCGCGAGGCTCTCAAGCAGCTCGAGACCGAGGGACTGCTCGAAGTACGGCCGCGGGTGGGCACCTTCGTGCCCGTGCTGTCCCGCCGCGACCTGACGGAACTGTTCCAGCTGAAAGAAATACTCGAGGGGGCGGCCGCGCGCCTCATGGCGTTCCGCGGCCGGGTCCCCGAGCTGACAGCGCTCGAACGCAACGTCGCCGAGTCGGCGACCGCCGTTGCCAACGGGCACACGGAATCCTATGTACAGCTGGTGCAGGAGTTCCACCTGTTGATCGTGAAGGGGGCCGACAACCTCAAGCTGGAGGCTCACTACCGTGTGCTGATGAACCAGCTTGTCTACGACCGCCTGGTACGGACATCGTTGGCGCTGCCGGGGCGCATACTGGAATCCGAGGCTGAGCACGAGCACATTGTCACGCTCATCGCTGCCAAGGACGCCTACAACGCGGAGCGGTTCACACGTGAGCACGTCCGGGCCAGCCATCAAGCGTTGATGGCCGAGATGCTCGAGAGCCACTCGCCCTCCTCGCCCCCGAGCTGAGCTCCCGGCACCCGGAGCGAGCGATGCTGAGGAAGGTCCTGACGATCACCGAAAACCTCTTTACCGAGCTCGGTGTGCCGGTGAACCGGCCTGTCCGCAAGGTGGCCGTCGTCGCGGTGGTAGCTAACCCCTGGGCTGGCAAGGGTTACGTGGAGGACCTCCAAGTTTCCGCACGGCCGCTGGCTGTCCTTGTCGCCAATACGATCGGTGACGCTTTGCTCGCCGAGTTCGGTACGCCGTCGAGGATCGAAGCTTTCGGCAAGGGTGTGATCGTTGGTGAAGATGGTGAGCTCGAGCACGGGTCGGCTCTTATACACACGCCATTTTTCGCCGATGTGCTGCGGGCCTGCGTCGAGGGGACTGCGGTTATGCCCTCGGCGGAGCACAGAGGCCCCGCCGGCAGCCGCCTCGTGGTGCCCATGGGCCACAAAGGTGCCTTCGCCACGCGATCGCATTACACGGGGTCCGAGATCTCTGTGGCGGACGCTCCCCGGCCTGACGAGATCGTTGTGGTTGGGGCGGCTGCTTCGGGGCCGCGGCCCAATGCCCGCGTCGGCGACCGCACCACGGACCCTCCGGTCGACGTGGCAACGCTCAGGTCTGCAAGGAGGACAGCATGAACGCCCGTAAAAGTCTCACTATCGTGGAGGACATCTACCTGGAAGGGGGCGCTCCTGTGGCGCCGCCGGCGCGGACGGCTGTCGCCCTGGTGGTCATCGAAAACCCATGGGCCGGCATGGGTTTTGTCGAGGACCTGGGACCCGTGATAGACGACGTGGCGCCCGAGATCGGAGTGTTGCTGGCGGAAAACGTGATGAGCGCTCTCGGCCGGCCGGTCGAGGCCTACGGCAAAGCTGCCATCGTCGGGTTGGACGGGGAAATCGAGCACGCGTCCGGCTTGATCCACACGCTCCGGTTCGGCGACGCCTTCAGATCGGTCACGGGCGCGAAAACGCTGCTGCCCGCAGTAGAAAAACGTGCCCCTGCCGGGTCGTCGTTCGATATCCCGCTCAAGCACGTAATTGACCAAACTGTTCGCTCCCACCATCAGTCGGTCGAAGTGAGGGTTGCGGACGCGCCTCGCGCCGATGAGATCGTCATCGGTCTCGCTGCCGCCGCACAAGGCCGCCCTCTCGCACGGCTGAGGCCGATGTCTGCGGAGAGAGGCTAGTGGCGAGGCCGCGACGCTCGCCGCAGCAACAAGCTCGCCTGCAGTGCTTGGGCCTCAACCGGGCAACGTAGTGGCCCGGCAACAGCACGCAGGCCTGTTCAGGCTGGACGGGCAGGTTGCCGTCATCACGGGGGCTTCGTCGGGGATCGGTGCCGCCACCGCCCGGGTTTTTGCCGAAGCGGGCGCCGACCTAGTGCTGGCGACATACCCGAAAGACCCTCACGATGCCGGTCCTGTCGCGGCTTACGCCCGGAGCATTGGCCGGACGGCAGTGGTCGTGGAAGTCGATGTGCGTTCGGACGAACAGGTCGCGCGACTTGTCCTCGCCGCCGTCGGTCAATTTGGGCACCTGGACATCGTGGTGGCCAACGCAGCCATCGCGAGGCGGGTCGCCTTTGCGAGCATGATGGAGGCGGACTGGGAGGACTTGGTCAATGTCGACTTGGCCGGAGTGTGGCGGACTTTCCGTGCGGCTGTCCCGCACATGCTCGAGGCCGGGCGAGGCAGGCTGCTCGCGACGGCCTCGACTGCCGGGACGCTCGAAGCTTGGGAAGAGCATGCCCATTATTGTGCGGCGAAAGCGGGCATCACGGGCCTCGTGCGCGGGCTCGCCGGCGAGCTGGGCCCCCGCGGCATCACGGTCAATGCGATCGCGCCTGGCATCATCGAGACTCCGCAGACCCTGGACGAGGTCAATTCGCTAGGCGCCTCAGGCATCGCAGCCACGGCCATGAGCCAACCTGTGCGGAGGGCAGGCCGCCCGGAGGATATTGCCTACGCCTTCGCCTATCTCGCCAGTGACGAGGCGTCCTTCGTAACGGGGCAGGTGGTCGTCGTGGACGGAGGCCGCACCCTTACCCGGTGACACCCCTAGCACGGGCGGTCAGCCTCAGTAGGCGGTCCAGCCGCCGTCGACGAGGAGGTTGTGGCCCGATATGAACGTACAGTCGTCCGATGCCAGGAAAAGGACTGCCCCGGCAACATCCTCCGGTCGCCCGAGCCTGGGGAACGGCGTCCGGCTGAGGGAAAATGCGATCCCCGGGTCGACCAACCCCCTCTCCAGGTAGTCCCGCTCGCCGGCAAACGTACCCGTGATGATCCGGCCCGGGGCAACGGCGTTGACAATTATCCCCTCCCGCGCGTAATCCACCGCCAGCTGCCTTGTGAGCTGAGCGATGCCGGCCTTGCTGACGGCGTATGCGCACCTCCCCGGTGGTGCCGTGAACGCCAACTGGGAAGATATGTTGACGACCCGCCCCCGCACTCCGTCTCTCGGCTCTTGGCGGAGCATCCTGCGGACCGCACTACGGCACACGAGGAACTGCGACTTGAGGTTGACAGCCATGTAACTGTCCCATTCCTCCTCAGTTGTATCGACGGCACTGGAAGACCCGAAGACGCCGGCATTGCTGACGACGATGTCGAGCCTGCCGCTCGGTGCCGCCGCTTCCTCGATAGCGCGTTCTACGTCGTCAGCACCAGTTACGTCGGCCTGAACGAATGCGGCCGCCCCATGCGCACGCCGGATCACCTCGTCAGTCGGGCCGCCACCGTCGGGGGCCCAGTCGGGGCGGCGGCGGATGTCGGCGATGGTGACGTGGGCGCCTTCGGAAGCCAACCTGATCGCTATCGCCCGTCCAATTCCGGACGAACCCCCCGTGACTAAAGCGGTCCTGTTCGGCAGGCGCATGGTACACCCTTTCGCCTTGACCTCGGTAGAGGGACGTCGCTACCATACAACATGTAAGCTTCCAGGTGAAGACAAGGTGACGGCTATGCCGAAAGATATCCGGGTCTCCTTTGGGGTCGACGTCGACGCCGTGGCCGGTTGGCTGGGTTCCTACGGAGGGCAAGACAGCCCGCAAGACATCCAGCGGGGGATGTTCGCCGGTGAGGTTGGTATCCCGCGGCTCTTGAAGCTCTTCGACAGGTACGACGCGAAAGCAACCTTTTTCACTCCCGGCCATTCGATCGAAACGTTCCCCCACCGGGTAGAACAAATTGTCGCTCACGGTCACGAAGTCGGCGCCCACGGCTACAGTCACGAAAACCCCAAGGACATGTCGCCTCAACAGGAGGAGGCGGTCCTCCAAAAATCCATAGCTCTCATCGAGAAATACACTGGGCGCCGACCGAAGGGTTATATAGCCCCTTGGGGGGAGCTGTCAATGGTCTCGACAGACCTGTTGTTGGCCAACGGCTTTGAGTATGACCGTACGCAGGTGTTCCACGATTTCCAGCCATTTTACGCCCGCACCGGGGATTCGTGGACAAAGATCGACTACTCCAAAAATGCCCAAGACTGGATGCACCCGCTTGTACGGGGCCATGAGATAGATCTCGTCATCCTCCCGTTCAACTGGTACCTCGACGACCTGCCTCCGATGATGTTCATCAAAAGCAGCCCCAACAGCTACGGTTTCACCAACCCGCGCGACATCGAGCAGTTGTGGAGAGACCAGTTTGACTGGGTCTACCGGGAGTACGACTACGCGATCTTCCCGGTTTGCCTTCATCCTGACGTTGCCGGCCGTCCGCAAGTGTTGTTGATGCTCGAGCGCCTGATCGAACATTTTTTGGGCTGCCCCGGCGTCGTGATCGGGACTTGCGAGTCGGTGGTGGACGATTTCCGCTCCCGGTACCCGTTCCCCGGATATAGCAAGTTCCCTTTCGAGCGCGAATTCCCCTGAGCCCGGCACGCTTTTGCCATAATCACGAAAGAGGCCATGGCAACGGCCAGAGCACCGGCCGGGCCACTCAGCCGGCGGGACGCGTTTAGCGTGGCTCCTGAAATCGCTCTTTTCTCTCTCGGTGGCACTATCGCAACGTCTTGGCAGCCGACCGGGGGGTCGTCCCCGGTTGCGGCGACAGCCGAGGGGTTATTGCGCTCCCTGGACGGGATCTTGGACATCAAGGTCCGCCCGCACGACTTCAGGCTGGTGCCTTCGGGCGACCTCACGACCGGCGACGTCATCGAGCTGTCGAGGGCGGTGGCACGAGCTATCGAGGCGGGTGCGTCGGGCGCAGTCGTCACCCAAGGGACCAATACGCTCGAGGAAACTGCGTTCTTGCTCGACCATCTCATCCCCGCAGAAGCTCCGGTCGTCGTCACCGGGGCGATGCGCAGTGCCGGTGCGCCCGGGGCGGACGGCGACGCCAACCTGCTTGCTGCCTTACGTGTTGCTGCGAGCCCGCTCGCCCGCGGGATCGGCACCTTGGTCGCGTTCAATGACGAGGTACATGCCGCGCGCTTTGTTGCCAAAACGCACAGCACCTCGACCGGGGCCTTCCGCTCGCCCAACGCTGGGCCATTGGGCTGGGTGACCGAGGGGCGTGTGCGTATCCCGCTCGTGCCGAGACGGCGGTCGCGGGTCGTGGACCTGCCGCCGGGCGTCACGGAATTGCCGGCGGTTGGGCTCGTGCGGCTGAGCCTCGGCGATGATGGTGCCCTTTTGCGGTCGCTTGCGCGAACGGGCTTTTCCGGCTTGGTGGTCGAAGTTTTTGGGGCGGGCCACGCCTCGGGCCGAACATTGGCTCCCTTAGCCGACCTGGCATCTGCAATGCCGGTGGTCTTCGCGTCGCGGACTGGAGCCGGAGAGCTTTACAGGTCGAGCTCTCAGTTCCGTGGCTCCGAGCGGGATCTCCTCGCTGCGGGCCTCATTTCTGCGGCTTCCCTTGACGGGCTCAAGGCGCGCCTGCTGCTCGGTCTGCTACTGGCCGAGGGGGCAGGGACAGCCGTGATAGCCGAAAGATTTGCCGAAGAAACCAGCTGAACACCCTCTTTCTCCGGTAGCTGGTCACAATCTTCTCGCTTCTCTCAGGACCTTGCCGGGAACAATGGCCGGCCCGCACGGCGGGCCGGCCACGAAGACATTGCGGGGCCGCCTTCTAGCCCACCAAGGTCGTCTTCTCCTTGACGGTCTTCCCGCCGGTGACAGTGACGACCGCCGTGACCGCAAGGGTATGGTGCTTGGCCCGGGAGATGAGTTTCTGGCCGGACTTGACGATCTTCACGGCGACGACCCCCGTTTTGCCTGCCTTGATGCTGAAGCTCGACTTACCGAAGACGACCTTCCCGCTTTCGAGCGTCACGGTGCCTTTGCAGGCGGCGGAAGCGCAGCGGAGCTTCAGGTCAACCGTCTCCTTTACAACGGTCGCTTTGCTGGTCAAGTCCGTAACGGTCGCATGCGGGCTCTTAGAAACTTTCGCCGGCACCGTAGTCGTCGGCGAGGGCGCCCCGCTCGGTGCTGTAGACGTCACGTTGCCGACAAGCGTGATCGTGTCGGAACTGCTCGAGGCGGTCGGGTTGATGACGTCTCCTATGGTGATGGTCAGCAAGTCCCCTGCGTTGATGTTGTCCGGGACGGTGAACGTCACGCTGGCGCTGCCCCCCCCGGTCACGGAGGCTTTAACCGGGCCGCTACCCGATGGTGTGGTGGAGTCGGCGACGCTGTAGTAGCTCGCATTTGCCGGGAAGACAGTGCCTGAGGGGCCTTGGACCTGGATCGTGCTGGTACCGCCGGTCAATGCGGCCGAAGCGTACACGTTGGATATGGCATAGGTCGCTACGGCACCGGTCGTTACAGGGCTGACGGTAACGACCACCCCCGCGCTGGCGTTGGCCTGCAGCACGTACGGGACGGCGTCGACCACAACCGGGTCGCCCGAGGTGGCAACCGTGAAGTCACGCACTGTCTGCGCCGTCGACGGGTTGGTGACATTAGCCAGTACCACGCTGATCGAGTCCCCTGCCGAGATGGCATGCGACACCGGGATGGTGGCCGACCCGCTGGCGAGGGTGGGCCCGCTGGCGACGAAGTGCCAGCCCCCCGTGACGTCGGTGACGAGTATCCCGCTCACGCTCGCGAAGCCCGTAGGACCGGTCGTCTCTTTGAGCGTGATCGAACCGCCTGCGCTTACCGCGTCCGTTGACGTGAAATCGACGGCGTACAACGCGGTAGCGCCCGCGAGCGCGTCCGAGGGGGTCACACTGACATTGGTGACCGAACCCCCGAAGAGGATGGAGCTGGTCGTTTGCGGAGTGCCGTTGCCAGGGGTAACTGTCACGGTGTCCGCCGTGGAGCTCGAGGCCGGGTTGGTACCCGTCGCCAGGACCGCCACGGAGTCGCCGTCAGCCAAAGGCGTCGCAAGCGTCAGGGTGACCGATGCGCCGCTGGCGGAAGCGCTCTGGACGACGTCGGCGACAGCGGTCCCGCCGGACGGGGTGACGCTCACCCCGTAGCCGGAACCGTTGGACGAGCTCAGGAAGGAGATGGTCCCCGAGCCCTGCGTGGGAGCAGCCGTGAGCTGTAACGACGTGCCGTTGCTGCTGAGGTTGCTCACCGGCACGTCGCTGATCGCGTACGTGGTGTTGGCCCCCGGCGCGGACGACTCGGCGGCGAGCGTCGGAGCGGAGATGCCCACGTTGATGTCGTTGCTCGACGCGGCCGTTGAGTTCTTTGAGGTGGTCACCGCGATGCTGAAGGTCCCGGTCGTGGAGGGGGCATCGGCTGTGAAGTCGATCTCGATCTCGGACGTGTCACTGATGCTGCAAGCGCTGCCGAGCTCGATCGTGATGCCTGTCGCCGTCGCCGAGCCGGCCCCTCCGAACCCCGAAGTCCCTGCCTGGATGCAGCTGCCGCCGACGAGGTCGACGCTCAGGGGCGCCGAGGCGAACACGACCGAAGGCGTGATCGTGATCCAGTCCTGGCTCCCCCCCGACAGTGCGACGCCCGCCATGAACTTGACTGTGAAGCCCGTGGAAGCGCTCGCTGTTGCGTTGGACGGGGTGGCGACGACGTTGGTGACGGCGCCAGAGGGAGTGCCGATCGTGTAGTACTTGGTCGTCGCGTCCGCGTAAGCCGGCGCGGTGCTCGCGACTACGAGGGTGACCGTGCCGACTAGCGCCCCCGCCAGCAGAGTGGCGACGCGGCGCCGGGCCCCACGGGCGGACGGCTTGACAAACTTGAACGTTTTGGGCGCATTGTCACCAAGTGCCGGCCCGGGAATGTCGGTTCGCATAAATTTTAACTTAATACGCGCCAAAGCTCGGCGCACGGAGGGGCCCTCGTACAAGTGTTCTTACGCCCCCGGGAGGGCGGCAACCGCCACGGGCCTCCCCGAAAGGATCCCCCCGGTCGGTCAGAGGATCCTCGAAAGGAAGAGCTTCGTCCGCTGCTGCCTGGGGGCCGATAGGACGTCTCTCGGTGCCCCCCGTTCGACCACGACGCCCTCGTCCATGAACACGAGGCTGTCCCCGACCTCTCGCGCGAACCCCATTTCGTGCGTGACGACGATCATCGTCATGCCGCCCTGGGCCAGGTCGCGCATAACCCCGAGGACATCTCCGACGAGCTCGGGGTCGAGCGCCGAGGTCGGCTCGTCGAACAACATCAGCTTCGGCTCCATCCCGAGAGCCCTGGCGATCGCCACCCGCTGCTGCTGGCCTCCTGACAGCTGGCGCGGGTAGACGAACGCCTTCTCCGCCAACCCGACTTGCGCCAGTAGTTGGCGCGCCCTCTCCTCGGCGACCGCTCTGTCCTCCTTCTTGACCCGCACGGGGCCTATCGTCACGTTCTCGAGGACCGTCATGTGGGGGAACAGGTTGAAGTGCTGGAAGACCATGCCCACCTGCGCCCGCCGGTCGCTGATCTCCCTGTCACGTAGCTCGTAGAGCCGTCCCCGCTGCTCGCGGTACCCGACCAGCTGCCCGTCGACCGTCAGCCGGCCTGCGTCTATTTTCTCGAGGTGGTTGATGCACCGCAGGAACGTGGACTTGCCCGAGCCGGACGGGCCGATGATGCACATGACCTCGCCGGAGAGGACTTCCAGATCTACCCCTCTCAGCACGTGGTTGTTGCCGAAGCTCTTCAGGACCCCGTCCGCCTTCACCATGACGGCGCCAGAGCCGTTAGCCGGCATCGTCGGGGCGCTCCCCGCCGCCCGGCACCGCAGGCACCCAGTCCTCACCTCCCACGATGCCGGGGAAGCGCCCGAAGCCGGCGCGGTCGGGCCTGATCAGCAAACCGCGCCGCAACCTTTGCAGGGGAGTCGGCGGGAGCTGGCGCACCGAACCGCGTGCGTAGTAGCGCTCCAGGTAATACTGGCCGACCATCATCACGGTCGTCACGGTCAGGTACCACAGGCTGGCGTCGATGTAGAGCGGGATGGGCTTGTAGTTGCCTGCCGCGATCTGTTCGACGGCAAAGGTGAGCTCCTGGACCGTGACGACCGAGGCGAGCGACGTCGTCTTCAGCATCGAGATCGTCTCGTTGCCCGTGGGCGGGATTATCACCCGCATGGCCTGGGGCAGGACGACGAGCCGCAGAGCCGTCAAGCGCGACATCCCGATCGACAGCGCCGCCTCGGTCTGGCCCTCGTCGACCGACACGATCCCGGCCCGCACGATCTCTGACATATAGGCACCTTCGTTGAGGCACAGCCCGAGGCTCGCCGCTACGAGGGGGGTGAGCACTGCGTTCAGGTTGACGTGGACAAGTGCCGGGCCAAAAGGGACGCCAAGGGAAAACGTCGGGAAGATGTATGCGGCCGCTTCCCAGAAGAGGAGCTGGACAAGGACCGGGGTGCCGCGGAAAAACCATATGTAGACCCAGGCGGACCAGCTGACGATCGGGTTGGGGGAGAGGCGCATCACAGCAAGGGCCATGCCGAGCAGGATGCCCCCGGCCATTGCTATCGCCGTCAGTTCCAACGTCGTGAGCAGACCGTGGACGATCTCGCCCGAGAAGAAAAAATGGTCGATGATCGACCATTCGAAACGCTCCCTTTTGACGCCGTTTATGTAGACGTGCGAGAAGAAAAGCGAGTGGACGAACATGGCCAGCAAGAGCAGGGTCACTCCGGCCGCCACCCACCGGCCAGGATGGCGGACCGGGACAGCCTCTATCGAGCCGTTACCGCCCCGGCGCCGGCGTGCGGGTATCACGGTCGGCGGGTTGGGCCCCGTTGAGCGCCGAACTGGCCAGCGGGCCTAGCTTGTCGCCCCATCGATGCTGGGCGCGCCGACGGCGCCCGACTGCACACCCCACTTGTCGAGGATCTTCTTGTACTGGCCGTCAGCAAACATCACCTTGAACGCTGCAAGCAGCGGCTGCGCCAGCCCGCTGTTCTTGGCAACGATGAAGCCGTAAGGCGCTGTCTCGAAAGCTTTCCCGGTCAGCTTGAACTGCCCATTGGAAAGGTGCACGATGTACGCGGCCACCTGCGAGTCTGCGAACCCGACGTCGGCCCGGCCGTCGGATACCGCCAGGTTTGCCTGGTCCTGGTTTTCGAAGGTCTCGACATCTACCTTGCAGTGCTTGGCTTCCGTTTGTGCATCGGTCTGCTCCGTAGTACCCGACTCGACCGAAACCGAGTGCCCGCAAAGGGACCGCAGGCCATTGAAAACAGCCTTGGAGGCGGAGTTCTCATAGAAGGCCTCACCGGCGACGAAATAGTCGACAAACGTGACTGCCTTTTCACGGCTCGCCTCGTCGGTGAACGACGAGTCGCCTATCCCGTACTTGCCGTCCTCTACCCCGGTGATGATGGTGTCGAAAACGGCGTCCTTCAGCTCCATCTTGACGCCCATGACCTTGCCGAGCGCCTGGGCGAGGTCGGCGTCGAACCCGACGATCTTGCCGTTTTGCATAAACTCGTCAGGCGGGTACGTGGCGTCGACTGCCACGGCGATGCCCGAGGCGTACTTGGGCGGCACCTTCACCGCAGTCGAGCTGGCGGGGACCGTCGAGGCGCCGGCGGGGGCGCTCCCCGCAACAGCCGGCGCGAACATAGCCAAGGCGGCAACCAAAGCGCTCGCTACGGCGCCGGTACAGGATCGCTGCATGTCAACCTCCATCGTCGATCGTTGAACGATGGCAGGAGCATAGTTGGCGGCGGGGGAGCGCTCGGCTCGCAACTAGTCGAACGCGTTGATGCCGGTGAGAGCGCGCCCGATCACGAGCTGGTGCACCTCCGAAGTGCCTTCGTACGTAAGGACCGACTCGAGGTTGGCTGCGTGGCGCATGACGGGGTGCTCGAGCGTCACCCCGGCTGCCCCGAGGATTGTCCGCGCCTCCCGGGCGATCTCGAGGGCCTCGCGTACATTGTTGAGCTTGCCGATGCTCACCTGCACCGCACTGATCCGGTGTGCCTCCTTGAGGCGGCCCATGTGGTACGCGAGGAGCAGGCCTTTTTGCAGCTCGACCGCCATATCGGCAAGCTTCGCCTGTGTCAGCTGGAACGATGCGATGGGCCTCCCGAACTGCTTGCGCTGCAGGGAGTAGTCGAGCGCCGACTTGTAACAACTCGTGGCGGCCCCCAGGGCGCCCCAGGCGATCCCGTAACGGCCCTCGTCGAGACAGGACAGGGGCGCCTTGAGACCGGTGGCCCCCGGCAGTTGGGCGTCTGCCGGCAAGCGGCAGGAGTCAAAAACGAGCTCGCTCGTAACACTGGCGCGCAGTGACCATTTTCGGTGAATATCGACCGTGCTGAAGCCCGGCGTGCCGCGCGGTACCAAAAAGCCCCGGATCCCCTCGTCGGTTGTAGCCCAGACAACGGCCAAGTCTGCGATCGACCCGTTGGTGATCCACATTTTGGAGCCGTCGAGCACCCAATCGCCACCGTCTCTGCGAGCCCTGGTCCGCATGGAGGCGGGGTCGCTGCCGGCGTCGGCCTCGCTCAGCCCGAAGCACCCGACGAGTTCGCCGCTGGCCATGAGAGGTAGGTAAGCCTGCTTTTGTTGCTCGTCGCCGTACTCGCGAAGCGCGAACATCGCGAGCGACCCCTGCACCGAGACGAAGGAGCGAAGGCCGCTGTCGCCTGCCTCGAGCTCGAAGCAGACGAGCCCATAGCTGACCGGACCGGCTCCCGCGCAGCCGTACCCTTCGAGCTGCATGCCGAGGAACCCGAGACCGCCCAGCTCGCGCACGAGCTCGCGAGGAAAAACCCCTGCCTCGAACCAGTGCCCGACCTGCGGGAGCACCCGGTCGTGCACAAATGCACGGGCGGTGCGCTGGACAAGGCGCTCCTCCTCGCTCAGCTCTGCGCCAAGCGCAACCAAGTCTGATGGGTCGAACGTGCTCACAGCGATGCGGTCTCCGCCTCTCACGCTAACAGGACGCCAGGGCGGCCCCGAGCCCGGCAGGGCCCATCATGCGGAAGGTTTAGGATCCGGCCATGCCTGAAGTGCTCGGCGACCTGAAGGTCCTCGATTTTTCCCGGGTGCTGGCCGGCCCGTTCGCCACCATGCTGCTCGGCGACTTCGGCGCGACGGTGCTGAAGGTTGAAAAGCCCGGTGACGGCGACCTCTCCCGCTCTTGGGCCCCGCCGTACGGGCCGAGCGGCGAAGCCACATATTTTCTCTCGGTGAACCGTAACAAGAGCAGTATTTCTCTCGACCTTACGGATCCGGAGGATCTTTCGCTCGCTCGCGACCTGGCGTTGCAGGCCGACGTTGTCGTCGAAAACTTCCGGCCGTCGGTAATGGACCGGCTCCACCTCGGCTACCAAGAGCTGAGCAAGGACAACCCAAGGCTTGTCTACTGCTCGATAACCGCCTTCGGGAGCGGAGCAGGCGCCGGCTTGCCTGGTTACGACCTTCTCGTCCAAGCCCTTGGAGGCCTGATGAGCATAACGGGCGAGGCGGCCGGCGCACCGCAGAAAGTAGGGGTAGCACTTGTCGATGTGCTTGCGGGGCTGTTTACGACTGTCGGGATCTTCGCCGCCTTGCGCCACCGCGACGCTACCGGCGAAGGCCAAAGGGTCGAAGTGGACCTCTTGTCGTCAATTCTTGGAGCGCTCGTGAACCAGGCTGCGGCCTACAGTGTTGCAGGAATTGAGCCGTCGCGGCTCGGCAACGCTCACCCGAGCATCGCGCCTTACGAACTGTTCAAGTGCGGCGGTCGAGATATCGTGATCGCCGTCGGCAACGAGCGCCAGTTCGAGGCGCTTTGCCGGGTTCTCGGCCTTACTTCACTCACTGAAGACGAGCGGTTCGCCGGCAACCCGGCAAGGGTCGCGAACAGGGTTGCACTCCGGTCTGCAATCGAGGGCGCGTTGTGCGCAGGCGATCCCGAGGACTGGGTAGAAAAGCTAGTGATGTCCGGGGTACCCGCTGGTCAAGTCAATGACATAGGCGCTGCCTTCGCTCTTGCAGACAGGCTGGGCCTCGCCCCCTTCGTCCAGCTGCGTTCGGTCGAAGGAGCCCCGCTCAGGCTCGCCCGCAACCCCGTCCGTCTTTCCAAAACGCCGGTTTCTTACCGTTTGCCGCCCCCGGGGCTGAGTGCGCGAAAGGCACATAAGGGCACTTCAAGCTGGACCTGAGGGCGCCAGGCAGGTTGGCCGGCCCCTTGTGGCGCGCTCCGGCGTGCTCGAGCCACTAGATTGGGCCGGAGTGAAGTTGTCCCTTGGCGGGATCTTTCGTCGGCGTCGCGCTGTACCGGTCGCGGCCGCGTCGGTATTGCTTTTCGCCAGTGCCTGCGGTGGGCACAAGGCTGCTGCCCCGAGCACGTCGAGCACCACTTCGCAAAGCGTGCCGTCGACCGCGGCGCCGACCGTCCCACCGACCGTGGCAACCTCTGCGCGGCCCGAGAGCAAACGGCGCCGGCCAGTCCGGCCGCCTTCGCGAAAAGCCCATCACAAACCGAGCAAGAGGCACCAAAAGCGCCCGGCTCTCGAGCGGTCGAGGCACCTGCGCCGCAACGCACAGGCCCATCTCGTTGCACTGTGCCCGTTAACCGGCTTGCCTGCGCCTGACGGGCATGTCCCGCGAAGGGCCGGCCTCGCAGTGAAGGTGGAAAACCTGCCTGTCGCGAGGCCGCAATGGGGCCTGGACAAGGCCGACATCGTCTTCGAAGAACCCGTGGAGGGCGGGATTACACGTTTCATCGCCGTATACCAGTGCGGGACAGCCGACCGGATCGAACCCGTACGCTCGGCGCGACTTGTAGATGCCCAGGTGCTCGAGCCGCTCGGAAGGATCCTGTTCGCGTATTCCGGCGCCACCCAGTACGTGATCAACGAAGTAGACGCAAAAACATCGCTTTTGGACGACGTGGGGGCCAACTACGCGGGAGGTGCGTACTGGCGCGACCCCGACAGGGAGATCCCGCACAACCTCGTCACGTCGACTTCGGCCCTTTACTCGGCCGCGGCGGCACTTCACTACACGAAGAAACCTCCAGTCGCCATATTCAGTTACGGCCGCCCGGCCCCTGGTGGGACGCCCGCTTCGGCGGTCAGCGTCTACTTTCCCCTCGATGTCACGACGTGGACTTGGCACAGGGGTACCGGGCTTTGGTACCGCTCGTACTCCGACACCGGGCTCGCCCTCCAAGGAGACGGCTCGCAGATAGCTGCATCCAACGTGATCGTTATGCTGGTCCACGAGTGGGCGACCAAGTACACCGAAGATATAAACGGCGCTCACGAAAACGAGCTGACCCTGAAGGGCAGCGGGCCTGCCTGGGTTTTCCGGGACGGGGCTCAATTTTTTGGCAAATGGGAGCGGCCCTTGCTGGACCACCCGACTGTGTTCGTCGAAACCAATGGGACGCGGATCACCCTCACCCCGGGCAATACCTGGGAGGAGCTCGTCCCCGACGGGCTCGATGTGAAGGTGAAGCCCTAGTGGTCAGCTCGCACGGCACTAAAGTTCTTCCCGTGGCCGGCCGAGGCCAGTGCAGTATGAGATCGGGGACTGCCTTCACCTTCGCCAGGCGTCCGCGCTCTTTGCCGGCGGCGAGCGCCATAGTGAGCGCCCTCGTCCTGTTGCCCTTGCTTGCTGCGTCCCTCGTAACCAGCGTGCCGGCCGCCAGCTCCGTACCACCTGCTTCGTTGTTCGCGAAAAGCGTTTTCAACCTCGACGTACAGGGCTGGGCTGTAGACCCGAGCTCGCAGGAGTACGTGGCCGACGTGGTGGCCGATTACAAGACCGCCTATGGCACCGTCGGCGTCAACACTCTCCCGGTGTACCAGGCGCCCGGCAACCAGCCGGCTATCTCGGTGTCGGCGGCAGCTGGTTGCGGGAACTTCACGGGAGAGACGGGCAGGAGCGTCCCTATCCCCGACGACGTATCCTTCAACGGTTCGGGTGACAGCCCCCTCGTCGTCTACAAAGGGCACACCGAATGGGAGTTCTGGAAGGCGTCGCGGCTCTAC
Source organism: Acidimicrobiales bacterium (assembly GCA_035508795.1). Taxonomy (GTDB): domain Bacteria; phylum Actinomycetota; class Acidimicrobiia; order Acidimicrobiales; family Palsa-688; genus DATJMJ01. The sequence goes on along the minus strand of DATJMJ010000163.1, from coordinate 21,690 downwards.
AACGGCAGCTACACGGCCTGCTGGGGCGGCCGGCTCAACATGGCGAGCTCGGACGGCGTCTTCCCGTTCCCCTGGGGCCTGTCGGCAACGGGCATCAGCTACCTGGCTACGACCGTTACGGAGGCCGATATCGAAAGCGGCTCGATCGGCCATGCAATAGCGGTGATCCTGCCGCGCTGCGACGGCCCTCCGGTCTACCCTGCGGACCGGGGCGATTGCGGCAACGACCCAGGTCAACCGCATGAGGGACAATGGTTCCGCTTCGCGCCAGGGACCACGATGCCGGGCGGGTTGACGCCCTTTGGGCGCATGGTCTTCAGGGCGATCTCGGTCCACGGCATGGTCGTCGTCGACCAGGGCGGCTGCGTCTGCATCGAGGCAGAACAGGAAAGCGATTGGGCAGCCCAGGGGCACCAGGGCACCGACCCTCTCACGCGTAGTTTCCGGGGACAGCCCGAGTACTCGGTCGTCGCCCGGCTGCCCTGGTGGGACCTCCAGGCTGTCGACCCGCCCGGGCACTAGCGCTGGTCCCGGCGCGCCGCCGGGTGGAGAGGGATGGCTGGTAGGTTCGGAGCTACTTTGTGCTCCAGCAAGCCGCCCAGGCCAGGGCCTCAAGCGGGCGGCGCTAAGACGGGAAGGGTTGGCAGTCATCACTCGGTCCTCATTGACTAAAGCGGGCGCTGCCGCGGCGGGGTGCGTCCTGCTGGCTGTCACGTCGCTCACCTCGGTCCCTCTTTCGGGCGCGAGCCCTCGAGCGAAGTTCTCGCTCCCCCACGCCCAAGTCGCCCGCGGAGCGCATGCCGAGGTGATGGTCGTGCTCAAGGCCACCTGCCCCACCGGCTCGCGCCTTGTCGCCGGCGTGCCCTGCCCTGCCCAGGCCCCCGTCGTGGCTCAGCTGAAGGCAGCTGGGGCAAAGATCCTCGCCACCACGACCCTGGTGGACACGCTGACCGCCGAGGTCAGCCCGGACCAACAAAGTGCGCTGTCGAAATGGTCGCTCGTGTCCGAAGTGGTGCCGGTCGTCCAGGTGGCCGCTGCCACTTCCGGTATTGGCGGCACCTCGCGCGCTCCAGCAGGCTCAGGCGAGAGCACGAAGCCCCAAAAGGGGGCTTACGGCGGCACTGAGAAGGCGTCGCTCGGTTCGCACAACGTTGCGCCGGCAGCCGAGCTGTGCGGCACCAAGACAGACCCCGAGCTCGACCCCCAGGCCCTTCAGGACATCACGGCGAACCGGGCGCGCGCGATGGGGATAACCGGCTCGGGCGTGACCGTCGCCGTCCTCGCCGACGGGATCCACCCGACGAACGCCGACTTCATCAGGAACGCCGCCTACGGCGTCCCCGGGACGCACGTGGTGACGAAGTACCTCGACTTCACCGGTGACGGCACGGGGGTCAAGACGGGCGGCGGAGAGGCGTTTGGCGACGCGAGCTCGATCGCGGCGCAGGCCAACGACGTGTACAACCTCGCCCGGTACGTCAATCCTGCCATCGCCGCCTTGATGCCAAAGAGCGGTTGCTGGGTCAAGGTGCTTGGGGCGGCCCCCGGTGCGTCTCTCCTGATGCTCCAGGTCTTCGGCTCCAACGAACAGGGGAGCAACTCCGGCTTCATCCAGGCGGTCCAGTACGCGGTCCAGCACGGTGCAAAGGTCATCAACGAGTCCTTCGGAGCGGACGAGTTCCCCGATACCGGCCTCGACGTAATACGCGACGCCGACGATGCCGCCGTCGCAGCCGGTGTCACGGTCGTCGTTTCCACCGGCGACGGCGGGCCCACCAACACGATCGGGTCGCCCGCGTCGGACCCCGACGTGATCAGCGTGGGGGCGACGACCAACTACCGGGCCTATGCCCAAACGGACCTCGGAGGTTTTTACAACCCCGCCGTCGGCAATGGCCACTGGGTGAGCAACAACATCGCGTCGCTGTCCTCGGCTGGCTTCAACGAGGCAGGTGGCACAGTCGACCTCGTCGCCCCAGGCGACCTCAACTGGGCACTTTGCTCGACTAACGCCAAAATGTACACCGACTGCGCCGACATCCTCGGCGGCAAGGACATCGGGGTGCAGGCCTTCGGAGGTACCAGCGAGGCGGCGCCCCTGACCTCGGCAGCGGTAGCAGACGTGATCGAGGCTTACTCGCGCTACCACCACGGGGCGAGCCCGTCGCCTGCGCTCATCAAAGAGATCCTTTGCAGCACCGCCACCGACATCGGCGCCCCCGCCGACGAACAGGGCGCCGGCCTGCTCAACATCGCCGGCGCGGTGAAGCTGGCCGAATCGCTGCCTGCCACGGTGACCACGCCGCCGTCGTCGACCACCACCTCCTCGACGACCTCGACGACCACGCCGAGCGGGGCCTCTACAACGACCACGACCGCGGTGCTCGGGACGACCACGAGCACTACCAGCACCACTGTGGCAGCAGCGAGCACCGCTCCAGTAGCCGCATCGGCCCGCGCGCAACTTTCCTCGCACTTTTCGCCGCAACAGACCAGCACGCCTCTCTCTGCCGCACCGCTGGGCGACCTGCTTGTCAGCCCCAACCAGTTGGACGTGGTCGGGCAGGAGGGAGCCGCCACCCCCGAAGTGCTCTCACTCACCAACACCGGTACAGCCGCCCAGACCGTCCGGCTTTCCTCGCGGGAGCTGGACCACGAGGTTTACTCCACCGGCTCGAGACAGTTCACGATGGACCCGTCGAAGCCGTCCACGAACCTGGGAGCCTTCCCCATTTGGAGCGGGGTGGACGAGGTCTACCAGACCGAGCACTTCCAGGTCCCCGTCTCCGGCTCTTCGCGCCTCGTTTTCTCAGCCGACTACCAGCACACGAACCAGACCTCGCAGCTCCACGTGACCCTGTTCGAGCCCGACGGGACCTTTGCCGCTTACTCGGACCCGCAGGGCCAGGCCGACTACGCCGAAGTCGAGGTCGCCGACCCGCCAGCGGGGAAATGGACGGCGCTGTTCTTCACCGAGCAAAACGGCGCGCTCAAAGGCGGGATCGGGACGAGCGGCCCGGTCCAGTGGGACGCAAGCGTTTGGGACTACACAAAGGGACCTTCGCTGACCCCGAGCGTGCTCAGCATCGCCCCCGGGCAGACTGCGACGGCTGCTCTGTCAGTCGTCAACCCCCACCGGCCGGGAGACACCAGCGAGTCGATCGTGATCTCGACGCCGGCCGGGCGCACAACCGTCCCTGTGGCGGTAAGGACGATGATCCCGATATCGGCTGACGGGGGGGCCTTCGGTGGGGTCCTCTCGGGCGGCAACGGGAGGCAGGAAACCGCGGCCCAGATCAATACCTACTTTTTCGACGTCCCGAAAGGTAAGTCGGACATCGAGGCGAGCATCGCTCTGTCCACCGACCCCGACGAGGGCCTCGTCGGGTACCTCGTCGACCCCGACGGCCAGACGGTTGGCTACTCGAGCAATTACACCTTGGTGCCCTCGGGCAGCAGCTTCGAGCCGACCGCCCCCGCTGTGCTCGTGCCCGGGACGACGCCCTACCTCGAGATGTACCACGCCGCCCCCCAAGCAGGGACTTGGGAGCTGGTCCTCCAATGGGAAAACCCTGTGACAGGCAACGAGCTGGCCGAAGGTTTCCAGGGCGCTATCACGTTCAACCAGGTGCTCCTCGCCGAGAGCGGGCTGCCGACGTCTGGGACCAAGACCCTGGCGCGCGGTAAGACGACGACGGCCGTAGTGCTGATCGCGAACACCGGTGTGGCCCCGGCGGCATTTTTCGCCGACCCTCGGCTCGACCGGGAGACAACCATCCCGCTCAAAAACCTGAGCCCCGGGACGAGCGCCACCAAACTGCGCCTGCCGCGCCCGCCCAACATCACCCCTCCACTGGGCATCCCCTTCTACCTGGTACCCCCCGGGACGACCGAATTGAAGGCGTCGGTGACGCGCCTCAGCGGCTCTGGGCCAGTCTCGTTCGACATGGGCCCGCTCGAGGGCGACCCCGACATCTCGCCCGAAGTCACGGCAACGGGGGTGTCGGGCACGGGCACGTCGTCCTCGGCAAGCCTGAGCTTCAGCAAGCCCGAGGTGAGCCCCGGGATATGGGCAGTGGTGCCCGACGAAGTCGGGCCTTACGCTCCGACCGGCGCGCCGAAAGAGTTCGTAGACACCAAGTTGTCCGCAGTTACCCAGGCTTTCGACCCTGGCATGCGCACGAACAGCGACGACCTATGGCAGGTCGGCTTCAGCTTCTCGAAGTTTTATTACGTCCAGCCCGACCAGATCGCAGAAATCAAGGTGACGATCAAGCCGACCGCGCCCGTGGGCACCAAGGTCTCGGGGACGCTCTACGTGGACGCGTTCACCCTCTACAGCTTCGCCAACATCCAGGCCCTGTGGCCCGACGCAGACGTCGTTGCGGCGCTGCCCTACTCCTACACGGTGGGCGCCCCGGCCAGCTAGCTCGGCGCCCGGCAGCCCACGGGCGGGCCAGCTTCCTGGGGCACCGTCGTCGTGAGCACCTGTGGCAGGGTGACGGATTTGTGACCATGAGCGAGGAGGCAGTGATAGGCGGCGGACGACGCCACCGCTGAGCGGTAGCCGTTGGCACCCACTAGCCAAGCCGTCTTCTGGCTCGAGTCCCAGATGAGGGAGCCCGGGGAGACGACGGGTAGGCCGGCCACTGACCTGGCCCAGTTGACGAGGTCGGTAGCACCCGGTGTCGCGCCATGACCGATTGTTGGCGTCGCGCCGGCCTGGGTCACCTGCGACGCCGAGGGCCCGCTCACGACGTCTTCGACCCCGATGAGCTGCCATTGGCCCGACATCGGACGCACCCAGGGCGCTCCGGAGTCGCCGTCACCCAGATCTGCCGAACCGTCGCGGTGAAGGCAGAGCAAGGCAGCGCAGGCTCCGGCATCCGTGAAAGCTCCCGCCGGCAGCTCACGCAGCACCCCTAGCCCCAGGTCCGCTCCCTGCGCCGTCGTGCCGTCAGCACCATAACCGAAGAGGCTGACGGCTCCCGGCCCGTAGACCACGCTCTCCTGGAAAGCAAGGGGGACGGCGTTTTGGTCCTCCAGGTGGGGGGAGGCCAGTTCGATGAGGGCCGCATCGTCGATGTCGCTCGGAGGGTTCCCCGACGCGTCGAGGTCGAAGCCGGGCATCGTGAAGGTCTTTTCGACGTCGTAGTAACCCGTGGTTGACGTAATGCTGCCCGAAGGCTCGCCTATGAGCACGTGCATCTGGGAGGGGCTTACGTCCTGCACGCAGTGCCCCGCCGTCAGCACCCAGCCGTCGCCTATGAGCGCGCCCGAACAAATCGGGCTGCCGGACGGCGAGTTGGCCCCCAAGGCAATAAAAGCCGCCCAGGGCGGCACGCGGGGTGGAGCGCTGCCCCCCGTGACTGCCCCAGAAGTCCCGGCGGGCAGGCAAACCCAGGCGAGGCCGGCCGCCACCGTCGTCAAGAACAAAAGCCGCCGACAAGACAAACCAACCACCTGCGTCAATGGTAAGGCGCCCCGAGCCGTTCCGTCACTTCGCCCCGCCCTCCTTGCCTCGTCACCGTTCTGGGCTCCCGGTCAGCGGCCATAGTGTGAAAGTGTGCGACCGGAACTGGCACTGCGCCGGATCGCTTTCCTGCTCGAGGCGCAAGGGGCCGAAACCTACCGGGTCAGGGCGTTCCGCCGAGCCGCGGCGAGCGTCGAGCCGGTCGGGACCGTCCAGTTGGAGCACCTGGCCGCACAGGGGCGCCTCGACAGCTTGAAAGATGTCGGGCCGAGGACCGCCGAGGTGATCGCGCAAGCTCTTTCCGGCGAGATCCCGGGCTACCTGACGGCGCTCGAGGAGACGGCTCCGAGCGTTGCCCCCGGGCCCGCTGCTTCACTGCTCGGGTCGCTCCGGGGCGACTGCCACAGCCACTCGGATTGGTCGGACGGCGGTAGCCCGATCGAGGAGATGGCTGCTGCAGCCGAGGCGATCGGGCACGAGTACTTGGCTCTTACAGACCACAGCCCGCGCCTCACGGTCGCCAACGGCCTCAGTCCCGAAAGGCTCCGGCGCCAGTTGGACGTGGTCGCAAAACTGAACAGCGCTCAGAGTTCTTTCAGGCTCCTCACCGGGATCGAGGTCGACATCTTGGACGACGGCAGCCTCGACCAGGAAGAGGACCTCCTCGCCGAGTTGGACGTAGTAGTCGCGAGCGTCCATTCGGCGCTACGGATGGACCAGGCCCAGATGACGCGCCGGATGACGACCGCTGTCGCCAACCCCCATGCCGACATCCTCGGGCATTGCACCGGCCGCCGGATCCTCGGGCGAGGCAGGCCTCAGTCGGTGTTCGACGCAGAGGCCGTTTTCAGCGCCTGCGCCGCCAACAGGACTGCCGTAGAGGTCAACTCTCGCCCCGACCGGCTCGACCCTCCCGCCGAACTCCTCGAGGTAGCGGCACGTGCGGGTTGCCAGTTTGCGATCGACTCGGACGCCCATGCGCCCGGTCAGCTTTGCTGGCTGAGCAACGGCTGTGAACAAGCGGTCGCTGCGGGCCTCGCTCCCGGCTCCATCGTCAACGCAAAGCCGCTCGAGGAGTTCTTGACCTGGCTGGGCCGGGAATAGCGACTGCGCCCAACGCCCGGCGATGGGGCCCTGGCCGGCCGGCAGCCGGGAGCCCGGTCAGGTCCCCGAGACCCATACAGCCCTGAAAGGTACCGCTCCCTTCGGCACTTTGGCCGTAGGTGGGACTCCCCAGGGCCCGAAGGCGATCGTCGCCGGCACCCCGTTGACGGTCAGTACGGCCTCGACGGGCAGCGGCCGGCCGCTTGCCCGGATGTAGACGTCCATCGAGTAGGTCGTCCCTTTCGACTTCAAAGCCTCGTGCACTTCGAGCACTTTGCGGCCGCTGAGGGTTTTGGGCGGCAACGAGGTCACCGTGCCGCCGAGATAAAGCTGTTGCACCGCCGAGGACATCGTGAGCCCGTTGGCGTAGGAGGCGAAGAAGAGGGAATCCTTCGGGACGTACACCCACTTGCCCGCCTCGAGCTTCGAATCTGCGGCCTTCAGGTCGGCGAAATAGGTGAGACCGGCCGCGTTCCCCTCGAAAAATGCCTTTCCGTCGAGCACTCTGTCGAGCTTGGCGACCTGGCCCCCTACTGTGAGCGTTACATGTGCCGTCCCGTCGTGGACGCCGTCGTGGACAACCTCTACGAAGGACCCTCCGTATGCCTTGATCCGGTAAGTCCACTCGACGGCGCGCTCGGCCGCGAACGCGTTCATGGCCGAAGAGAGCAAGGCCTGGGCCGACAGGACCGTCGTCGTGGTGGTGGTCGGTACTGCCGTCGTGGTGGTGGAGCTTGCCGGGACCGAAGTGGTGCTCAAACTTGGCATCGTCGTGCTGGTGGTGCTCGAGGTACTGGTCGTTGTCGACGCAGCAGTTGTGCTCGTGGTGGACGAGGTGGTCGTCGGCTGGGCACCTGCCGTCCCTGCCGCCCCGAGCAAGGCCCCGGAGGTCGAGATCCCCACCGGCGAGGCCGCCAACGCTGTCAGCGCTGCTGCGGAGCCGAGCGAGATGGTCACGAGAAGCTTCCGGGCCTGCACGTCCCCAATAGTCGTCCTGGCCGGGCCCCCTGTCAACTATCCCCGGGGCCCCTCCCCCGGGGCTACCTGGATGTATTGGCGAGCGGCCCCAGGTCGACGCTGCGGTGCATCGGGGGGCTGAACAGCTCCCCGAGCACGATGCACGCTGCACCTCTCGCCCAATCGGCGTCGCTCACCGAGTCGATGAAGAAGTCGATGTTGCGGTCTATCCCCGCAAAGCTCCGCTCCCGGATCACCGATATGGCTGCCTCCCAGCGCAGCGGCCCGGTGCCGGAACTTGCCAGTATCACGAGCCTCGGGTTGAACAGGTTGACCATGCTCGCTATCCCGAGGCCAAGCATCCGGCCTGCCCGCTCGATCGCCCCCCGCGCCACCTTGTCGCCCATGGAAGCGGCCAGAGTGACTGCCTCGCTGGTCAGATCCCGGGCCGGTACGGCCGACAGCCGGCTCGGCCTACCCGCAGCCATCGCCTCGGTGGCGTAACGGCGCACGGCGCCGTCCGAACTGAGGGCGTTGAGGCACCCCGAGTGGCCGCAACGGCAAGGGGCGTCCTCGCCGTTGACCGGCAGGTGGCCGATCTCGCCGGCGGCACCGTCGGCGCCCCGGTAGACACTGCCCCCCACCACGATGCCGCCGCCGATTTCTTCCCCGGCGAAAACGACCACGAAATCGTCGACCCCGTACCCGCGACCGAACCACTGTTCCGCCACCGTGAGCGCGTTGACGTCGTTGTCGGCCAACACCGGCCGGCCGAGCCGCTTTGCGATCGGCAGCGTAACCGGGACGTCGCGCCAACCGAACGTGGGCGAGTAGCGGCATATCCCGTTTTCGCTGTCGACGACGCCGGGCAAGCCGATCCCGATACCGACCACTTTTTCCAGACCGACGCCGGCGCGGTTGGCCGAGCTCTCGATCGCTTGGCAGATGAGGTCGACCACCGGTACCGGCCCGTCGCCGCTCGTGCGTGCGCTCAGCGCGCTGTCGCCGCGCACCGGCGCCCAATCGAGCTCGACCATTTCGGAGTAGATGACCTCGGCACGAACGTCCGTCACCACTATGAAAACGCCGTCCTCCACCAGCTTGAGCCCGATGGCATAATTGCGCTCGTCGTTGATCTGCAGGACGAGCGGCGGCCTCCCACCGTGGGACTTGCCGTGACCAACCTCGTTCACCAAGCCGTTTTCCATCAGCTCGGACACGATCGCCGACACGGTGGCGGGGCTCAGGCCGGTCGCCCTGGCAACGTCGGCACGCGACACTGCCCCGGTGCGCAGGACGTTGAAGACGAGGTTGCGGTTCATGTCGGCCATGAGCCGCCGGTCGCCACGGCGGATACCGTGCTTGGAAAGCTCTGTGTCTCCGGCCAAAGTTTTGGGCTCCCTCAGGTGCGGGCGCGGCTGCACTGCGTACCGCCGCCTTTACTTCAAGGTAAGGGGGCACCCGCAGGTTGTCAACGCGACTACTGCTCTCACGCCTTACTTCGCCGGCCGGGGCCTTGCGGCTAAAACCGGTAAAACACGAAGGTAATCGCGCTCTTTAACCTTGGCCCTGCTCGGGGTCGATGTCGCCGGGGTGCCGGTGCGGGACGAGCGAAGCGGGCACGGTGCCGAGCCGGCCCGCTTGGTAATCCTCGAGCGCCTGGACGATCTCGTCGCGCGTGTTCATGACGAACGGGCCGTAGTGCACGACCGGCTCGCGTATCGGCCGGCCGCCCAACACCAGTAGTTCCAAATTCGCGCTTTGGCCATGGCCGCCGGGCGATGCGCCCATCCGCAAGAAGTCACCCGGGCCGAACACCACGAGTTGGCCCATCGAGACCGGCCGCCTTTTTTGGCCGGCGTAACCCTCGCCCGCCAGCACGTAGACAAGTGCGTTGAAGTCCGCCCTCCAGGGCAGCTCGAGGTCGGCCCCGGGCGCAATTGTGGCATGGACAAGAGTTATCGGCGTGAAAGTCATCCCCGGGCCTGAGTGCGCCCCGGCTTCGCCGGCGATGAGCCGCACCAGTGCCCCGCCGTCGGGGCTCGCCAGCAGCGCCGCTTCCTTGGCCCTGATGTCCTGGTACCTCGGCGGGTCCCACTTGTGCGCCTTGGGCAAGTTGACCCAGAGCTGGATCCCGTGGAAAAGGCCGCCCGATACAACGAGGAACTCGGGAGGCGTCTCTATGTGCAGTATCCCGGCGCCGGCAGTCATCCACTGTGTGTCGCCGTCCGTTATCCTGCCGCCGCCTCCGTTTGAGTCCTGGTGTTCGATAATGCCGTCGATCATGTAGGTGACCGTCTCGAAACCCCTGTGGGGGTGCCACGGCGTACCCTTGGGCTCGCCGGGCGCGTACTCGACTTCGCCCATCTGGTCCATGTGGACGAACGGGTCGAGATCGGAAAGTGCGACACCCGCAAAAGCACGCCGCACCGGGAAGCCCTCGCCCTCGTAACCGCGCGGCGCCGTGGTCGCGGAACGCACCTCGCGCTCCACCTGGCCCTGCGCCGGCGCCAATAAGCGGGGGAGGGAAAGAATATTTTCAACCGTGATTGCTGGCATTTACCGACCTTCCTCAGCCAGGCCGCCAAAAGCACATTTGTTTCGGGCGAACCCTGTGCTGAGTTGGAACGTATTTGCCGCCGGGGCTATTCCGCGGCACTGCCCGCGGGCACCCGTACCACGAGCGCCGACGGCTGGACGGCCACGCTCAGCGAGGCGGCCCGCCCTATGACGTCGCCGTCGAGCTGGCGCGGCATCTCGGTGCCGCAGGTGATTTCTACATGCCGGGCCTGGAACTGTTCGAAGCCGCCGCCTCCCGCCCCCGACAGGACTGCGCGACGCGCTATCGCCAGCCACCCGAGGACGTTGCCGGGTTCGAGCACGCCGACCTCCAGGAGGCCGTCGTTGGTCCGGGCACCGCCGAGGAGCTCGAAGTTGCCGGGCAGGATGCCTACGTTGCCCACCACGACGGCCTGCGCGTGGCGCTCGAAGGGTTCCCCGGAGTCCAGACGGATGGTGACCGTGTGAGACCGGTGGCGCGCCAGATGAGGGACTGCGGCGGCCGCGTAACCGAGCCAGCCGAGGTGGTGCTTCATCCAGTGGGGGGTCGACCCGACAACGGCGGCGTCGATGCCCGCCCCGGCCATTGCGACGAAGACCTGCCCTTCGGCCGTTGCGATGTCCACCGCCCGGTCCTGCCCGCTGAAACCCACGCGCAGAGCCGCCTCGATGCTGCCGGGGATGCCGAGCGCAAGGGCGAAGAGGTTGCCCGCGCCCCTCGGCACGATGGCGAGCGAGGTCCCCGTCCCGGCCAGCCAGCCGGCGCAAGCCCGCACCGTGCCATCGCCGCCGACCGCAAAAACGAGCCCGTCGCCCACTTCCCTGCTTTCCCTGGCCAGATAGTCGTGCAGCCGTTGGCCCACCCGTTGGCCGTGGTTGACGGTTTCAGCGAGGACCAGCTCGGCCCCCCACCCGTAGCGCACGGCGGAGGCGAGCAGGGTGCGCGTGACGTACGAGAAGTGCGGGATGGCCGGGTTGACTACGAACAGGGCGTGGCGCAACCGTCCCTCCCGACCCTCAGGTTCGTCACAGTCCGAGCCGAAAACGAGTACGCCAATGTCATCTCGCAGGTAGGCGGCAAGTACGTGAGCGTACCGGCCATCATGACCAACCAAAACACCGGCCGGGCAGCGCTACCACCGCCTGGCTGGGGCCGGGCTCCAGGCCAGCTCGTTGGTAGGGTCGCAGTAGTGAACGAGACGCTCCACGGGCTCGTCGAGCAGAGGCTCCGGGGCACATCCCAGCGCTGTACGAGCGGCCGTAGGGCCGTCGTCGAGCTTGCCGGCTGGGGTCTGTGAGCGCCGACAAGAGGACGCTGAACGCCCGGCGACCGGTCCAGGACTACTGGCGGCACGACCCGCGGGTGGACCCCCCGACTCCGAAGGACCGTCGCCGGCTCCTCCTCTGGGTGGCCTTCCTCGGGATCACGCCGATCTGCCTCGGCGTCGTCGTTTGGGCTGCGCTCGACCTCAACGGCAACTACCCCACGGTTGCCTCGCCTGTACCTCACGGCTGGCAGTCGGTGCCGGGCGTCTATGCGAGTTTCTCGGCCCCGAGGAGCTGGGCGCTCAACCAGTCGATGAGCGATTCGGCGGGGGACGTCTACTACTCCGGGCCGGGCGGGGCCGCCGGGGAGTCAGTTGTCCAGTCCGGCTCGATGCCGAGCACGACCCGTCTCCCGACAATCGTGAGCACCTACCTCGTCAAGCAGTTCGAAGTCGCCCACCCTTCGCCGTACAAGCTGCACGGTGCAACCGAGGCATGGGAGTACACGTTCCACCTGGCCGGTGGCGATGAGGGGGCCGGCGTGCTCGCCTGGGTCAAATCGACCCAGTCGGAAATCTGGCTCATCGTCACCCCGGTCGACTCGACGACCCGGGAAGTGCTCTCGACCCTGACGGTCGCCTCGTGAGCCACGGTGCGCCCGCGTGCTACAAAGGTGAGACCTGCGCCCTACTCGAGGTGGGCCCACCTTGGGTAGTGCCCGCAAGCGGGGTGCTCGTGCAAGAAAAGGAAACGGCAGATGTCTGCCCATATCGCTGATTACGAGGTCACAGGCACTGTACCCGGCGACGGCACCCTCCCTTGCCTCAGGGCGCGGAGCCCTCAACGCCTCGGGCGCGCCGACAGTGCTGCGACCGTGTGGGTACTCGGGCCCGTCGCACGCACCTCCTGGGCGGCGGCAAGCGCCAGGCTCACGGCGGCGGCGGCAGTGCGGGGCCCGTTCCTCCCCGAGTGGTTGGAAGCCGGCGTGGCCGAATGGGCCCAGCGCCCGGTCGTGTGGCTGAGCGCCGGGACACGCGTGAGCGGCTCGCTGGCCGCTGCACCAGCCGCAACCCCGGTCCCGGAGCGTTTGCGGGCGGTCGCCTCGGCCGCGCGGGCGGCACATGCCCTGCACGAGAACGGGCTGCTCCATGGCGCCATCTGCCCGCATGCGGTGGCCTTCGTCGAAAGCGGTAGCCCTGACGGCTCGGCTCCCGCCGTGCTCGCCCCGCCCGCCCTCGCCGACGGGGCGCACCCGCTCGCCCAGATCGGTTACCCGCCGATCAGCTACGTCGACCCTCAGCTCCTGCGGGGCCAGGGTGGGAGATGGTCCGACATCTGGTCGCTTGGTGCGACGGCCCGTTACGCCGCGACAGGGTCCTCGCCCTTCCCGGGCATGGAGGACCTGCCGGTGGTAAGGGCGCTCGCGCAATTGCTGACGTCGCCCGCCCCCGTGCCGGTACCGGCATCGCCGGCGACGGAGGGAGCGGCGGCCGGGCCGAGTTTGCCCGAGCCGTTGTCTGCATTGATCGATAGCTGCCTTTCCGAGGATCCCGAAGCACGGCCGGCCACGGCCGGCGAAGTTGCTGAGCGGCTCGAGGAGGCGGCGTCCAAGTGGTGAAGCAAGGAGCTGGCAGGCTCGTCTTCACGGAAACCGGAGGTGGCAACAAGTGCCCGACAAGTTAGAGGTCATTCCCGGCCCCGGGCTCGTGGCCCGCTTCGGCGAGGTAGCCGTTTGGGCGGGGCCGCAGGCAACGGCTGCGCTCCAGGCGCACCTCGTCAGCGAAGCGCAGCGCCTCGCGCACGACCCTTCGGGCGGCGACCAGCTCGCGAGCTCCTTGATTACCATCCTCCAACGCGGCGACCCCGAGCCGCAGGCCCCCTTTGCTGTGCTCGGGCCAGGGCCCAATGGGCTGACGCTCTTCCTCCACGGTCCTGTACAGGCCTGGGACAGCGGGCGCTGGCTTTACCCACAGCCCGTACCGGGGTGGATGGTGACACCGATCGGGCGGCCGTGGCCGCTCATAATCCTGCCCTACGGTGCCCCGCCGCCTCCCCAGAGCCAGCAAGGCAACCCGCTCGACCTGCAGGCCGGGGCCGTACCAGGTGCCGGGTTCGTCGTCCTCCGCCCTCCCACCGGGCCGTCTCCGGCCGTCCAGCCTCCAGGCGGCACGCCCTTCCAGGTGCCACAGGGCGGCGGGCAGACCTACGGCCCCCCCGGCGCGGGGAGCCCTGGTCCGGTGGTGGGCCCTGGGCCGGCGGCGGGCGCCACACCAGGCCCCGGTGGCATCCCGGGGCCCGGGGGCATGGGCGGCGGGGGCCAGGGTTGGCAGGGTGGCGCCTCTGCCTCGACCGCGCCCACCGCCTCGACCACCTCGGTTGCTCAGACCGCCTCGACCTCACCGCCCGCCTCCAGTGCGTCAGCTGCTCCGGTCACCTCCGCACCAGCCATCATCCCAGGGGGGGCCGGCGGGACCGGCGCGGCGACGGCCGACCTCCGTTCGGTAGGCCTGCGCACCTCGTTCCCCCTCCCTTCGGCGGCCGGCTGGACGGGACCTCTCCGGCCGGGGGCCGACGTCCTGGGGACCCCGTGCCCACGCGGCCATCTCAACCACCCCCGCTCGCAAAAATGCGGACGCTGCGGGCGTGCCATCCTCGCCGGTACACCCCAGCAGAGCGGGCCCAGGCCACCGCTCGGCTTGCTCCTGGCCGACGACGGTTCGATCTATTCACTGAGCACCAGCTGCATCATCGGCAGCGACCCGGCCGTAGCGCCCGAGGCCCAGTCCGGCAGTGCCCAGCCGATCGCCATGCGGGCGGGGCCAAACCACACGATGGCGGCCGTCCATGCCGAGATCCAGGCCCGGGGATGGAGCGCCTACTTGATAGACCGGGGCGCAGAAAGTGGCAGCTGCATGCAGGGCCCGTCCGCCGAGGGTTGGTCACAACTCAGCCGCAACGAGCAGCGCGAATTGCCGAACGGGTCGCACGTGTCGTGCGGGGGCAGGGTCCTCACGTTCCTGTCCGCTTGGCCGAGCTGAAAGCTACCCACCGCCGAGCAAATTGTGGAACTTGGGGCAAAATACCGCCACCGACGCCGAGATGACCGCCCCCAGGTCGGCAGGGGGAAGGGCGACGCTGCCCTCGATCAACGGCAAACGGTCGCCCACCTCGAGCACTGACGCCCCCGACTCGAGGTCCTGGCATATCGCCTGCCCGAGAGCCACAAGCTGCGAACTGTCCCGGTAACCGGAAATGTCAGGAGCCTGGCTGTAGACCGAGTTGAGGAACTTCTGCTCGCCCGCCCGGCTCGGCCCGCCGTGGCCACCGCACGACCCGAGGACCGAGCCAAGGACAAGTACAACCGCCACCGCGTGCAGGCGCACAGCTGGATCATATTCTTCTGGCCAGGCCCCTCTACTGCCACCCCGTGCGTAGGCCGTAAAATGCCACGGCGGGCGCCGAGGGGGCCCGCAAAGCAGCGAAAGCGCCCGCAAGTGCCAGCAAGCAACATGTACCAACGCCTCGGCGGTATGGAGTTTTTCGAAGCGTTGACGGCAGACTTTTACGAACGTGTGGCCGGCGACGACGTGCTGCGGCCTCTTTACCCCGAGGACCTCGCGCTGTCGCAAAACCACCTTTGCCTTTTCCTGGCTCAATTTTGGGGCGGCCCGCGCCTTTACGACGAGCTGCGTGGCCATCCGCGCCTGATGGCCCGCCACCTCGAGTTCCGCATCGGTGTGGCGGAAAGGGACGCCTGGCTGGCCCACATGTCCGCCGCTGTCGCCCAAAGCGGTGCCGGCCCCCTCGAACGCGCCCAGTTGCTCGCCCACTTCGAAGGCGTCGCCAACCATCTGGTGAACTGTTAGCACGAGCACCCACCAGTCCTTGCGGTTTTGGCACCGTCGCAGGGAGCCTCCCCTTGCGGTCGACGTTTACGGCCATGGCCGCGCACTGCTCCTGCTGCACGGCCAACCGGGCGCGGCGAGCGATTGGCGGGCCGTCGCCGAAGACCTGGCAGCAGACTTCCGGGTGATAGTCCCCGACAGGCTCGGCTACGGCCGCACCGGCGGTAAGGCGGGCGGCTTCGCAGTGAATGCGAGAGCAGTTGTCAGGCTCATGGGACGTCTCGGCGAAAGGCGTGCCCTCCTGGTCGGCCATAGCTGGGCAGGCGGCGTCGCATTGCAGGGGGCGCTCGATTTCCCTTCTTCAGTGGCCGGAGTTGGCCTCGTATCGCCCGTAGTCCCCGATGAGCCACCTTCGAGGACGGACCGGCTCCTTGCCAAGCCGTTGTTCGGGACTGCTGTCGCCTCCGTGCTCCTTGGGACCGCCGGACGGCTCATCGCTTCCTCAGCGGGTAGCGCGGCCGTCGGGAGGCAGCTACAAGGCCACGAGGAAGTCGCCGCGGCGCTTGGCGCGCTCGGTGCTTCGTGGCACCACCCCTCAGCGTGGAGGAGCTTCGCGATAGAGCAAAGGGCGCTCGTCGAGGAACTGGGCCTCTTGACGGCCCGCCTTGACGGCCTGCGGGCGCCGGTAGCGGTCGTGGTGGGCAGCGCCGACCGCGTGATCGGGACCGAGGCCGCACGGCGTCTCGCCACCGAGATAGCCGGGGCCTCTCTCGAAGTCATCCCCGGCGCCGGTCACCTGCTCCCCCAGCTCAAGCCCGCCTCCGTGGCGACCATGGTCCGCGCCCTAGCCGAGCGAGCGGCTTGGCCCTAGAGCCGGGTGCGCCGGCAAGGACAGCGCAACTCAGGCGCCCTTCGCCGTGCCCTGGGTGCCTTCGCTCATCTCTGCGAGCACGCGCGCCGCGTTTATGAAGGCGACATGGGTGAAGGCCTGGGGGAAGTTGCCGACCATGCGCTTCTTGTCGGTGTCGTACTCCTCGGCGAACAGCCCGACATCATTCGCAACCGAGCTCGCCCTGTTGAGGAGCTCGCGAGCCTCGTCGAGGCGGCCGAGGCGCGCCAGGCAGGCAGAAAGCCACAGCGTGCAAGGAAGGAAGGTCCCCTCCCCGCCGGGGAGGCCGTCGGCCCCGGAGCTGTTGCGGTACCGCGCAACGAAGCCGTTGGCCATAAGTTCGCGCTGGACGGCCTCGATCGTGCCCACAACCCGCTCGTCGTCCATCGGGAGGAACCCCATGAGAGGTATGAGAAGGAGGCTGGCGTCGAGTTCTTCGGAGCCGTAGGCCTGGGTGAAAGCCCCCACTTTGGCGTTGTAGCCCTGGTCCAGCACCTGGCTGCGGATCGCCTCGCAAGTTGAGCGCCACCGGTCAACCGGCCCTTCGAACCCGTACTGCTCCACCGCACGTACTCCCCGGTCGACCGCCACCCAGGCCATCACCTTGGAGTAGACGAGCTGCTGAGGAGGGCCCCTCAGCTCCCAAATCCCCTGGTCCGGCTCATCCCAGTGCTTCTCGACGAATTCGAGCACCGCTCGCTGGAGGTCCCAGATGGCGCCGTCGGCTGCGATGCCGTGCGAACGAGCTATGTCAACAGCCTCCATCAGCTCGCCGTACACATCCAGCTGGAACTGCACCGACGCCGCGTTGCCCACCCGCACCGGGCGCGAACCCTCGTAACCCGGTAGCCAGTCGAGCTCGAGCTCGGGCAACCTCCGCTCGCCGGCAACGCCGTAGAGGACCTGGAGCTGGCCGGGGTTGCCGGCGGCGGCGCGCAGGAGCCAGGACAGCCACGCCTCGGCCTCCTCCTTGAGGCCTGCCTCCACGAGCCCGTCGATGGTCAAGGTGGCATCCCGTACCCAGCAGTAGCGGTAATCCCAGTTGCGGGGCCCGCCAAGGGCTTCGGGCAGTGAGGTTGTGGGCGCGGCGACTATCCCCCCGCTCGGGGCGTAGGTGAGCGCCTTCAGCGTCACGAGGGAGGTCCGCACCATGTCCTCCCAGTCGCCGTGCACTTCTTTCAACTTCCCGCCCCAGTCCCCCCAGTACTGGAGGGTTGCCTGGAGCGCCTCGTCGAGCGCGATCTCACGAGGCTGCTCTTCGTACGACGGCGCCCACTGGAGGCGGAAGTCGACGCTCTCACCCTCCCCGACAGAAAAGGTGGCGTGATGGCGCATGTGCTCCCCCTCGAGGGGGACAGCGGTGTCGAGGTGGAGCGCGTCTGGCCCTGCGACTGCCCGCACCCCGGACTGCGTCTGGACGACCCAGGGGATCTGCGACCCGTACTCGAACCTGATGACCAGTTCCGTCGCCATCTCGACCCGGCCACCCAAGCCCTCCACCCGGCGGAAGACGCGGGGCCGGTGGTGACGGACGGGCATGAAGTCGGTGATGCGGACGGACCCCCCATCGGTGTCCCACTCCTGGACCAGCACGAGGGTCCCCTTTTGGTAGCTGCGCCGGGACGCCGGTCCTCCCCCGCTAGGCGCGAGCAACCAGCGCCCGTTTTCGGGCGTCCCGAGCAATGCCGCAAAACATGCCCCCGAGTCGAAGCGGGGGAGGCAAAGCCAGTCGAGCGAGCCGTCGCGCCCGACGAGGGCTGCGGTATGAGTGTCCCCGATCAGCGCATAGTCCTCGATGCGCTGGCTCAACGTTGCCCGCCCGGCTCAGACGGACAGGAAGCGGCGGACGGCGAAGCCCGATCCCAGTGCCCCCACCAGGACGCCGACCGCGACGATGAAGATCCCGGTCAGCAAGGCGGCGTGCGAAGTGACGTCGAGTGGCACGTTCACGAAGTAGGGGTTGGTACCGGTGAAAGAGGCGAGCGTGTTCCGGGTCGCGTAGGTCACCCCGAAGGCGATGCATGCGCCGACCAGGCCCTCCACGAGACCCTCGAGCATGAACGGCACCCGGATAAACCA
This sequence comes from Acidimicrobiales bacterium, assembly GCA_035508795.1. Lineage (GTDB taxonomy): Bacteria > Actinomycetota > Acidimicrobiia > Acidimicrobiales > Palsa-688 > DATJMJ01. The sequence goes on along the minus strand of DATJMJ010000163.1, from coordinate 3,518 downwards.
GTTGGTCGCCCCCACCAGCTTCATGACTGCGACCTCGCGCCGCCGGGCAAAGATGGCCAGCTGGATGGTGTTGACCACGAGGGCTATCGCCCCGAGCATGACGCCGCCCGCGACCACCAGGGCCACCGCCCGCAGCGCCGAGAAGTGGGCCAGCTCGTCGCGGATCTCCTGGCCGAGGTAGCTCACCTGGAGCACTCCGGGCTGGCCCCCGAGCTCGCTTGCCAGCTGGTTGATGTCCTGGGCCTTGGCGGGCACGCAACCGAACGACGAAGGCATCAGGTCCGGCCGCATGACCTTCACCATGTCGGGCTCAGCGTGGAAGATCTGCTTGAACTCGGCGAACGCCTGGGCCTTGTCCATGTAGCTGCAGCTTTGGATCTCGGCGGGCACCATGTTGCCGAGCTCGCCGCGCATACCCGCGACTTCGGTGTTGCTCGCCCTCGGGTTCATGAAGACGATGAACTGCACCCCGTGCTGGTACTGCACGGTGGCTGTGTTGACCGCCTGGCGCATGATCAGCACACCACCGAGAGCCGTGAGCGAGACCGCCATCGTGATGATGGCGGCGACCGTCATGACGATGTTGCGGACCAGGTTGCTACCGGTCTCGCGCAGGACGTAGGGGCTCGGGATCTCCATTAGCGGTGCCGCAAGTCCTACGCGTCGACCATGCCGTAAACGCCCCGGGCCTGGTCCCGCACGACCGTACCGTGGTCGAGCTCTATCACCCGCCGGCGCATGGCGTCGACGACGTCGTGCTGGTGGGTGGCCATGACGACGGTCGTGCCGTACTGGTTGATCCGTTCGAGCAGCCGCATGATCCCCGCCGTGGTAGCGGGGTCGAGGTTGCCCGTCGGCTCGTCGGCGAGCAGGATGAGCGGCCGGTTGACGAACGCGCGGGCCACCGCGACGCGCTGCTGTTCACCGCCGGAGAGCTCGTTGGGGCGGCGGTCCATCTTTTGGCCGAGGCCGACCAGGTCGAGGATCTGGGGCACCTGCGAGCGCACGAAATGCCTCGAGCGGCCGATCACCTCGAGAGCAAAGGCGACGTTCTCGTAGACGGTCTTTTCGGGCAGGAGCCGGTAGTCCTGGAAGATGCAGCCGATGTTGCGCCGCAGGTAGGGGACCTTCCAGGGAGCGAGCGCGCCGACTTCCTTCCCGGCGACCCAGATCTCGCCCGAGTCGGCTCGTTCTTCCTTGGTGACCAGGCGCAGGAAGGTGGTCTTCCCCGAGCCGGACGGGCCGACTATGAAGACGAACTCGCCGCGCTTGATGTCGACGGTGATCCCCGCGAGCGCGACAACATCCCCCTTGTAAGTCTTGCGGACGGTGTCGAAGCGGATCATCAGGCTCTACGGCCGGGTACGGACATGCCGAGCGGCATCCAAAGAGCATACTCTGAACAGCCCCTTCGGGCGCGGCTCGTGCGGCCCGGCCTGCATAGGCGCCCGGTGGCGGCGCGGGCTTGCCCACCCGAGCGGGCCGGCGCCCTGCCGACGGGCGCGGCTCCGGGCCCTCTAGCGCTGCCGGGCAGCGAGCACCTCCCCGTAGACGCCGACCGTCTTCGCCGCAACGGCTGCCCAGGTGAACTCGCTGAGCGCCCGGCGGCGACCTGCCGCCCCGAACGCCTCGGCGACCTCGGGGGCATCGAGGAGAGCGTTGACACGCTCCGCGATGGCGCGCGAGAAAGCTGAGGGATCCCGTGGGGAGCCGAAAGCGTCCCCGCTCGATTGGTACGGCACGAGGAACCCGGTCTCGTCGTCGACGACTATCTCGGGTATGCCCCCGACGGCGCTCGCCACCACGGGGGCGCCGCATGCCATCGCCTCCACATTGATCAGCCCGAACGGCTCGTAGATGGACGGGCAGACGAAGACTGCGGCATGGCTCATCACCTGCACGAGCTCGTGACGCTCGAGCATTTTTTCCGCCCAGATGACGCCATCGCGGCTATAGGCGAGCTCCGCGACCTGCGCCGACACTTCCCGTTCGATCTCGGGCGTGTCCGCCGCCCCGACGCAAAAGACGACCTGTACGCCCGCCCTGAAGCTCTTCGCAGCCTCGAGGAGGTAGGTGATGCCCTTTTGGCGCGTGATGCGGCCGACGAAGAGCACATAGGGCTTCGACAGGTCGATCTGCAGCATGCGGGGGCCGGCGGTGGACGGGTCGGGGAAAAACTCCTCGGCGTCTATCCCGTTGTGCACGACTTTCACCCTCGAACGCTTGACCTCGGGGTACACGCGGGCCACGTCTTCGGCCATCGATGCCGACACCCCGATGATGGCGTCGGCATGCAGGGCGGCAGTGCGCTCCGCCCAGGACGACAGGCCATAGCCCGGCCCCAGCTGCTCACGCTTCCAGGGGCGCAGGGGCTCCAGGCTGTGAGTCGTCATGACGTGAGGGACCTCGTAGAGGACCTGCGCCATGTGGCCGGCGAAGTTGGCGTACCAGGTGTGGCTGTGGACCACGTCCGCAGAGCCGAGGTCCTCCGCCATGAGCAGGTCGACTGAAAGCGCCCGGAGGGCTGCCCCCGTGCCGTCGCGGCCGAGCTCCCCCCAGGGTTCGTACGCCCGGACGACAAGAGGGTCGGTGCGGGGCTTGCCGAAGCAGTAGACACCGACGTCGATGCCGGCAACCTTGGACAGCTCCCGGGCAAGGTACTCGACGTGCGTCCCCGCTCCGCCGTAGACCTCCGGAGGGTACTCGCGGGTCAATATGGCCACGCGAGTCACCCGATTACCTTCTCACCCTTCCCTATCACGACGACCCCCCTTGCCGAAATGGTGAACAGGCCCGCGTCCAGCTCGGGATCGGTCCCGACGCGGGCACCCTGCTCGACGACGACGTTTTTGTCGATGATCGCGCGGCGCACCACGGCCCCTTCACCGATCCGGACGTTGTCCATGATGACTGAGTCTTCGACGAGCGCCCCGTGTTCGACCACGACCCGCGGCGAGATGACCGAGTGGCGCACGGTGCCACCCGAGATGATCGAGCCTGCGGACACGATCGAATTGACAGCCATACCGGTGCGGCCGCCCTCCTCGAAGACGAATTTGGCCGGCGGCGATTGGGGCACGTTGGTGAAGATCGGCCACTCGGTGTTGTAGAGGTTGAAGACCGGTTGGACGGCAACAAGGTCCATGCTTGCGTCGTAATAGGAATCGAGGGTGCCGACGTCGCGCCAATAACCTCTTTCCAGCTGTGTACAGCCGGGGACCTGGTTGTGGTAGAAGTCGTAAAAATGGGCCTCGCCCGAGCCGACGAACCTCGGGACGATGTCGCCGCCCATGTCGTGGCGGCTGTTGGCGTCCTGTGCGTCCTCGCGGAGCGCGTCCACGAGGGCATCGGCGGTGAATATGTAGTTGCCCATCGAGGCGAAAAGGTGCTCCCGCCCATTGGCGAGGGCCAACGGTTCGGGCGGCTTTTCGATGAAGCGGCCTATCGACGTCCCGGTGCCCGGTTCGATCACGCCGAACCCGCCCGCGTCGGCGGCAGGCACTCTGATCGCGGCCACC